>NZ_JBIARC010000058.1:0-46684 GCF_042889625.1 Streptomyces sp. NPDC002573
ACCCGGAAGCTAAGCCTTACAGCGCCGATGGTACTGCAGGGGGGACCCTGTGGGAGAGTAGGACGCCGCCGAACAAATTTTGAGAAAGCCCCCGTGCCATTCGGTACGGGGGCTTTCTGCGTTTAGGGTCGAGTCATGCGCTATGACCTCGTCATCTTCGACAACGACGGCGTACTCGTCGACAGCGAGCCCATCTCTAACCGGCTGCTGGCGGCCCATCTCACCGAGTTGGGCCACCCGACCACGTACGAGGACTCCATCCGGGACTACATGGGATCGGCGATGCACCGCATCCACGACCTCGTGTACGAGCGGACGGGCCAGCGGCTGCCGGACGACTTCGACGACGTCTTCCACGCCCGTGTCTTCGCCGCGTTCACACGGGAGTTGAAGCCCGTGACCGGGGTCGTGGACGTCCTGGAGAAGCTCAGCGCGGACGGGGTCCCGTACTGCGTGGCGTCGTCCGGAAGCCATGAGCGCATCCGGGTGGGGCATCGCACGACCGGGCTCGACCGTTGGTTCGGCGACGCCCGGATCTTCAGCTCGCAGGACGTGGGGCGCGGGAAGCCGGCACCCGACCTCTTCCTGTACGCGGCCGAGCGGATGGGGACCGCCCCCGAGCGGTGCGTGGTCGTGGAGGACAGTCCTCTCGGCGTGCAGGCCGCGGTGGCCGCCGGCATGGACGTCCACGGGTTCACCGCGATGACGCCCGCCGACCGGCTCATAGGTGCCACGCAACTCTTCGCCCACATGGACGCGTTGACTGACCTGCTGGTACGTCCGCGGTCATGACCCCGGCCACCGGACCGGCACTGACATTTGTCATGCAGAGCTCCGGACGATCGTTTCTACTGGCACACCCCTGCCCTCCGCGAAGCTAAGGGCATGACGACGAACACGGTTCCCCAGCGCCAGAGCAAGAAGAACACCTTCGCGCCGCTGATCATGGACGTGGCGGTGCCGGTCGGGTCCTACTACCTCTTCAAGGACGGACTCGGGACGAGCACCCTCATGGCTCTCGGACTCAGCAGCGTCGTCTCCGCCGTACGAGTCGCCTGGAGCATCGTCCGGGAGCGGAAGTTCAACCACTTCGCGTCTCTCATCCTGTTCGTGAACGTGGTCGGGCTGGCGCTCAGCTTCGTCTCCGGCGACCCGCGGCTGATGCTCGCCAAGGACAGCGGGGTCAGCAGCGCGATCGGGATCGGGGTCCTGGTCTCCGTGGTGCTCGGCAAGCCGATGATGACGGCCGGCATGAAACCCTGGCTCGTGAGGGGCGACGCGGAGAAGGAGGCCGCCTGGGAGCGGCTGCGGAACGGGTCGCCGGCCTTCCGGCGGGCCGAGCGGGTCTTCTCGGTGGTGTGGGGTGTGGTGCTGCTCGGTGAGTGCGTCGTGCGGATCGTGGGCGCGTACACGCTGCCGGTGGACACGATGGTCTGGCTCGGGACCGTCATCTTCATCGTCGCGATGGTCCTGGGCTTCCTCGTCAGCGGCGCCCTCGCCGCCGGTCCCATGGCGGGGATGCTCGCCGCCGAAGTGAAGGCGGACGACCGGACCTTCGCCCCGGAGGCAGCGACGGGCGAGCCCCGGGTGGCCGCCCCCGCGCCGGCCCTCGCCCGGTGAGACTCCTCCCCGCGACTGAACGGCACTGCTGAACGGCAAAGCTGAACAAAAATCAACTTAGGCTGGATCTATCCAGCGGTAGCCAGGGGCCCTACGCTCGCCGCCATGACAGATGTGCTGCGGCGCGGTAGGGCCTCTCTGGCGTTCAGCTTCTTCGCCCAGGGCGTCACCTTCGCACTGCTGGTGACCCGGATCCCGGCCATCCAGAACCGCTACGGCATCTCCGACGCGCTGCTGCCCGCCTTTCTCGCCGCGGTACCGATCCTCGCGGGTGTCGGCAGTGTCACCACCGAGCAGCTCGTCAAGCGCGTCCGGCCCAGTCGGCTGCTGCGCTGGTCGCAGCCCGTGGTGCTGCTGGCCCTCCTCGGCGTCGGGTCCGGGGACCGGTTGGCCGAGGTGGCCGTCGCGCTGGGCGCGTTCGGGCTGACGGTAGGGGCCCTCGACGCCTCCATGAACATGCTCGGGGTGAGCCTGCAACGGGCCTACGGGCGCAGCATCATGCTCGGCTTCCATGCCACGTACAGTCTCGGCGGGATCGTCGGCGCCTCGCTGGCCTGGGTGGGGGCGCACTGGCATCTGGCGCTGTGGGTGTCGTATCTGCCCGTCGTCGCGGTGCTGCTGCCGGCGACCCTGGTGGGCAGCCGCTGGTACGTCGACGGTGAGGGACCGGCCGCGCAGGGGGAGCAGGGCGGGGCCGACACCGGCAGCGTGGCCTTCCGGCTGCTGCTGCCGCTGTGTCTGGTGATGACCTTCGCGTACATCGGGGACTCGACCGTCTCCAACTGGAGCGCCAAGTACCTTCAGGACACCCTCGGCAGCTCGGAGCAGTTGGCGACCGTTCCGTACAACGTCTACATGGTCACCACGCTGCTCGGGCGGTCGATCGGGGACTTCGGGGTGCGGCGGTTCGGGGCCGCGGCGGTCGTGCGGGCCGGTGCGCTGGTGGCGGCGCTCGGGTTCGCGGTGGTGGCCGGGGCGCCCGGTGCCTGGGTGGGGATGCTGGGATTCACTCTGCTGGGTCTGGGGCTGTGTGTGCTCGTGCCGCAGACGTTCGCGGCGGCCGGGCGGCTGTTCCCCGGGGCGTCGGACGCGGCGATCGCGCGCCTCAACATCTTCAACTACGTCGGTTTTCTGATCGGTTCGCCCTTGGTGGGTGCGCTCGGCGACGCCTGGAGCTACCGCGGCGCCATGCTGGTTCCGATGGTGTTGGTCCTGGTGACGCTGGTGTACGCCCGTTCGTTCGCGCCCAGTGGGGACCGATACGGTGGCGGGCATGAGCGGCCGCGCACAGCTGATGTGGGACGAGGCAGTAACGGGCTATGACTTCGGCCCGGACCATCCGATGGATCCGGTCCGGCTGGCGCTGACCAGGAAGCTGGTCGACGCCTTCGGGCTGGAGAAGGACATCGAGGTGGTCGGGGCGAAGCCCGCGGGTGACTCGACGCTCAGGCTGGTGCACCGGGAGGACTACATCGAGGCGGTGAAGGCCGCCTCCGCGGATCCCCGGTCGGCCGACGGGGCGTACGGGCTCGGGACCGTGGACGACCCGGCCTTCGCCGGGATGCACGAGGTGTCCGCCCTGATCGCCGGGCAGTCGGTCGGCGCGGCCGAGGCCGTGTGGCGCGGGGACGCCCTGCACGCCGTGAACTTCGCCGGGGGGCTGCACCACGCGATGCCGGGTGGTGCCTCCGGGTTCTGCATCTACAACGACGCCGCCCTCGCCGTGGCCCGGCTGCTGGAGCTGGGTGCCGAGCGGGTCGCGTACGTGGACGTGGACGTGCACCACGGGGACGGGGTGCAGGCCGCGTTCTGGGAGGACCCCCGGGTTCTCACCGTCTCGCTGCACGAGCATCCGCGGACCCTTTTCCCGCAGACGGGGTGGCCCCAGGAGACGGGTGCCGAAGGGGCCGAGGGCAGTGCGGTCAATGTGGCGCTGCCGGCCGGGACGGGGGACACGGGGTGGGTGCGGGCCTTCCACTCCGTCGTACCGGAGCTGATCGCCGACTTCCGGCCGCAGGTGCTGGTCACCCAGCACGGTGCGGACACCCATTTCGAGGACCCGCTCGCGCACCTGGCGGTGTCGCTGGACGCCCAGCGAGCGGTGCAGATGGCGTGCCACGACCTGGCGCACGAGTACGCCGAGGGGCGCTGGGTCGCGCTGGGCGGGGGCGGGTACGCGGTCGTGGAGGTCGTGCCGCGTTCCTGGACGCATCTGGTCGCCATCGCGGCGGGGCGGCCGATCGAGCCGGAGACCGTGATCCCGGAGAGCTGGCGCAGCGAAGTCTTCGCCCGGACCCGGACGTTGGCGCCGATGCGGATGACGGACGGGCGGTGGCCGGTGGGACACGCGGACTGGGACGCCGGGTACGACCCGGCGGACCGGCTGGACCAGGCGGTGCTCGCGACGCGCAAGGCGGTGTATCCGCTGCGGGGCCTGCTGCCGTAGCGGGCCCGTGGCTCGTGCCGTCTCGCGCGGGCAGGGTCGCACGATTAGGCCGACTGTGGGGTGTTTCCTGCATTCCGTTCATGCGGGGCGGGTGGTTGGGCCAGCATCGCTGGAGTGTTGAGCACCGGAGCGCTGCGTGCGCATCTGCTGGCCGCCGGCCTGGCCGGACCCGTGGCCACGGCGCGCGAGGACAGCCTGCGCAGCTATCGGCTTTTCGCTGCGCGTGACCCCCGTGTACTGATCGGACTCGATCCCGAATGGACATGGGGAGCCATAGACCTGATCGAATTGATGGCGGACAAGTGTGGGGTTTCGGCCGATCCTCGTCATACGTCCGGCCGTGATGTGATTGACCCGGAGCGCACCCTGGAGGCTCTGGAGGCCTTCGGCGAGCGGGTCGGTGACGCCGCGCGGCGCGGGGAGACGGTTCTGCTGGGCACCGGTCATCCGCACCGGCTGGTCGGCTTCTACGCCGCTCTCGCTCATGCTCTGTCGGCGGCGGGATGTGCTGTGCTCACACCGGCGCAGGGTCGCTGTGTCGACATATTGACCCGGTTCGGCCTACGTACGTACAACCTTGATTACGTACAGGGCGTCGCTCTCGTACGGAGACCGGATCGCGGACGGACGGGTTGTGAGCCCGGCGCACACACGCACTCGCCGCTGCCGGTTCGGACCGCGCTGGCCGCCGCGGCGGAGTCCGGGGGGCCGCTGCCGGACCTGGTGATCGGGGACCACGGCTGGGTCTGCGGGGCAGGTCAGCTGGGGTTCGAGGCGATCGGGCTGGCGGACACGGACGATCCGGCGCTCTTCGTCGGCGAGGCGGAGGGGCGGGTGTCCGTCGTCGTTCCACTTGATGACGCTGTGCGGTCTGATTACTACCGGCCGCTTACTCGCTATGTACTCAATCGAGCGTGTCTGTCACAGTAGGCCGCGGATGGCATCCCCTCTTCCCCACTTGCATCACCCGCACCTAGTCTGGGGAGTGAGCACGCAACGACGAAGAGTCACCGGAAGGGGAAGCCGGTGGCCGTCGAGTGCGGAAGGTTCAGGTGTGTCATGGCTGCAGCAGGCGAGAGGCCTCTGAACGAGGTTCAGTTCCTGACCGTGGCGGAAGTCGCCTCGGTGATGCGCGTGTCGAAGATGACCGTGTACCGGCTGGTGCACAGCGGTCATCTGCCGGCAATCCGGGTGGGGAGGTCCTTCCGGGTGCCGGAGCAAGCGGTTCACGAGTACCTCCGCGAGAGCTATGTGGGGGTGGAGACGGCCTGACGGCGGCCCGGCGGGGTCCGGTTGGGGCCTGCCGGGTCACCTCGATTACGACCTCAGCGCTCGGGCGGGTAGGCTAGCCCCTCGTAGGTCGTGTGGGCCCATGGCGCCCAGCACCGAGTGATGAGAAGTGAGCGAGGGTAGTCGTGGGCTCTGTTATCAAGAAGCGGCGCAAGCGGATGGCTAAGAAGAAGCACCGCAAGCTGCTCAAGCGCACTCGCGTTCAGCGTCGTAACAAGAAGTAAGGCGCGGCCCCGCGAGGGGCGCCCTTACCGCTGTACGCGCACGCGCGTGGCCCCCCACCGACGGTGGGGGGCCTTTGCCTTTTTCGGGCCCCTCGTCGGGGAAGCCGCTTGCGCACAGGCCCGTGGGCCGAATGGCTGGGTCTGGTCGTACGTACGGGGTTGTCGTCACTTCGTGCATCAGGCGGTCATCACAGCGCAACGTCAACCCGCTAAGTTGGCCGCACACGGGGAACGCGGCAGGCTGAGGGCAGAGCTACGTCCATGACTGGACGGGACGGGAAGAAAGGCGCTGATCTTGGGCAAGGTCGTGCTCGTGACCGGGGTGGCCCGCCGGCTGGGCGGCCGGTTCGTACGGCGGATCCAGCGTGACCCGGAGGTGGAACGGGTGGTCGCGGTGGACGCGGTCCCGCCCGAGCACCATCTGGGCGGCGCCGACTTCGTCCGGGCCGACATCCGTCAGCCCACCATCGCCCGCGTGCTCGCCGAGCACGCCGTCGACACGGTCGTCCACATGGACGTGACCGGCACCCCGCTGGGCAGCGGCAGCCGGGCCACGGTCAAGGAGACGAACGTCATCGGCACCATGCAGTTGCTCGGTGCCTGCCAGAAGTCCCCGTCGGTCAAGCGGCTCGTGGTGAAGTCCAGTACCAACGTCTACGGCTCGGCGCCCCGCGACCCGGCCGTCTTCACCGAGACGACCCCGCCCAAGTCCCTGCCCAGCGGAGGCTTCGCCAAGGACACCGTCGAGGTCGAGGGATATGTACGGGGCTTCGCGCGGCGCCGCCCGGATGTGGCGGTCTGTGTGCTGCGCTTCGCCAACATCCTCGGCCCGAACGCCGATACGCCTCTCGCCTCGTACTTCTCCCTGCCGGTGCTGCCCACCGTCCTCGGCTACGACCCGCGGCTGCAGTTCGTGCACGAGGACGACGTGATCGAGGTGCTGCGGATCGGCTCGCACGAGCCGCAGCGCGGCACGCTCAACAGCGGCACCTTCAACGTGGCCGGGGACGGTGTGCTGCTGCTGTCGCAGTGCGCGCGGCGGCTGGGCCGGCCCACGGTGCCCCTGCTGCTGCCCGCGGTCACCTGGGTGGGCTCGGCGATGCGCACCCTGGGCATGACGGACTTCTCGCCCGAGCAGATCCGGCTGCTGACCCATGGACGGGTGGTGTCGACGGACCAGATGCGCGAGACACTGGGGTACGAGCCGAAGTACACGACCGCCGAGACGTTCGCGGACTTCGCGCGCAGCCGCGGGCCCGGACTGCTGCCGCCGGAGGCCCTCGCGGGGGCCGTGGACCGGATCGCCGCACTGCCCGCACTGGGCGGTGGCCACCCCCCGACGCAGAGCGCCAACTGAGGAGCGCATCAACGATGGCGGACGCCAAGGTCATTCCGTTCGACGACGACCGGTCCCGCGGGGCTGCCGTGCAGCGGCCGCAGCGGCGCCGGAGCGCGGGGAGCCGGCGCAAGGGCGAGCCGGCGGCGGTCCGGGAGGTGCAGCCGCTGCCCGGCAGCGAGGCGCCCCAGAATGCCCAGGATCCCCAGGAACCACAGGGTCCCCAGGACGAGTCCCCTGTGACGCGTGAGGAGGAGCCGCCGGTCCGGCCCCGGGACGGCGGCCTGGAGCGGCGGGTCGCCGGGGGCCTGGCCTTTCTGCGGCGCCGGCTGACGGGCGACTACGAGGTCGACGACTTCGGTTATGACGAGCAGCTCACGGACCAGGTCCTGATGTCGCTGCTGCGGCCGGTGTACGAGAAGTACTTCCGGGTCGAGGTCAAGGGCATCGAGAACATCCCGTCGAAGGGCGGGGCGCTGATCGTCGCCAACCACTCGGGCACGCTGCCGCTGGACGGCCTGATGATGCAGGTCGCGGTGCACGACAAGCATCCGGCCGACCGCCATCTGCGGCTGCTCGCGGCGGACTTGGTTTTTGTGCTGCCGGTCGTCAACGAACTGGCCCGCAAGCTCGGTCACACCCTCGCCTGCGCCGAGGACGCCGAACGGCTGCTCGAGCAGGGCGAGCTGGTCGGGGTGATGCCGGAGGGGTTCAAGGGCATCGGCAAGCCCTTCAGCGACCGCTACAAGCTGCAGCGTTTCGGCCGGGGCGGGTTCGTGTCCACCGCGCTGCGTCATGGGGCGCCGATCATTCCGTGCTCGATCGTCGGGGCCGAGGAGATCTACCCGATGATCGGCAACGCGAAGACCCTGGCCCGGCTGCTGGGCTTCCCGTACTTCCCGATCACCCCGACGTTCCCGTGGCTGGGGCCGCTGGGCGCGGTCCCGCTGCCGACGAAATGGACGATCCAGTTCGGTGAGCCGATCCGGACGGACGGCTATCCGCCGGAGGCCGCCGAGGACCCGATGCTGATGTTCAACCTGACGGACCAGGTCAGGGAGCAGATCCAGCACACGCTGTACAAACTGCTGGTGCAGCGCAGGTCGGTCTTCTTCTGACGCGTCCTGCCCCGAACTGCCCCGAACTTCCGGTACGACGACGGGGGCGCTCCTCTCGCAGAGGGCGCCCCCGTCGTCGTACGGGCCCAGTGGGCCCTATTTGTTCTCCTCGCTCTCGATGCCGAGGCCCGGCAACAGGCCCGGGAGCAGCGGGGGCAGGGTCACGTTCGGTTCCGTCGACGGGCTCCTGCTCGACGACGGTGAACTGCTGGCGGAGTTGTTCGGTGGGTCCAGCAGGCCGCCCGTGCTGCCGCCGAGCAGACCGCCACCGCCGCTCTGGGACGCGGACGGCTCGGGTGTGCCGCTGCCGCTGTGGGTGGCGTCGGCGGAGCGGTCCGGGCTGCTGGGGGCCGCGCCGCTGGTGCCGGCGGGGCCGCTGGGGGTCGGACCGGAGCCCCGGTGTGTGCCGGTGCCGCCCTTGGCCGGGGCCTGCGGCAGCAGCGACTGCAGCGGGGCGACCTCCTGGTCTATGGCGTCGAAGACCGACGAGACCTGTCGGCTGACGTCGCCGAGCTGGACGGGCAGCCGCTCGCGCAGGCTGCCCCAGGTCGTGCGGTGGGACTGGGAGAAGGCGGAGAGGGCCTGGATGGGGGCGAGGGAGCCGTCCCGCTCATAGGCCTCGTGCAGCAGGCGGTGTCCTTCGGACGCGTCGTGCTGGACGCCGGACAGGGTGCGCCGGATCTCGCCGATGGACTCGTGGTCGAGGTGGCCGACGCGGTCGCGCTCCATCAGCCGGCGGGCCTCGTTCAGCCGGCTGGAGGCCTGGTCCAGGTAGAGCTGGCCGCGTTCGTTGTTCCCGTCGGCCATGCCGAGTCTGACGTCCTCGAGGCCGCGTTTGAGGCCGTAGAGGGAGTCACCGGGCAGGGCGTCTGAACTGGCGGCGGCCACTCCTCCGAAGGAGGCCGCCGCCACGCCGACGCTGAGCCCGCCCGCGGCGAGGCCCTTGGTGAGCCGGGTACGCGGGCGCAACTTCCCCAGGGGGCGGGCCCGGTGCGCACCCCGGGCCCGGTGGCTGCGCTGCTCGGGTACGGAAGGATCCGCGGCCTCGCCCAGCGTGCCCTCCTGCAGCATGGCCTCCATCGCGGCCACCAGCCGCGCGCGCTGGACCACCTTGACCTCGGGATCCAGTACGGGCCCGGGCAACTCGCGCAGGCCTGTCGCGAGGGCCAACAGGCGGGCGCACTCGGTCCGTTCCGCGGCAGCCGGGGCCGATCCGTCGGGCCGTCCGGCCGCCGTGCCGCGGTCGTCGGACTGCTCCTCCAGGGCCTGGGCGAAGGCGTTCGCCCGCCGGTGCGCCGATACGTTCGCGATCACTGGCGGCACCTCCTCTCGTCATCACGGTCGACTCCCCAGGGGGTCCTGAGGGTTGCACGCCCTGGCCGCATACACACGATCGGGTGAGCGGAGGCGGCCAGGGGTGACCACAGGGAGCCTGTATCCCGCACAACGAGCGGCTCGGCACTTGGGTTACGGACGACGGATGATCGGACCGCGAACTCAACGGGCGTACACGGAACGTGAGTTGAGAGTGGCGCTGTGTGCACGAAGGGTGCGGTGAGCGCGGTCGCGAGGCGGCCTCGATGAGTGGGCGGCGGCTCGACGGACCCGCGGTGGGTGGGGGGACGGCTCGGTGGGGGTCGGTGCCGGACGGTGGGGGGAGGGGGATGGAGGCGGTGGGGGGACGGGACGGGGTGGCCGGACCGGCTGGGAGGGGGGTGCGGTCCGTGGGGCTCAGCGGGCGTCTTCGGGCAGGAGCCGGGCGAGGGTGCGCACGGCCCGGTACTGGAGGGTCTTGATCGCGCCCTCGTTCTTGCCCATCACCCGGGCGGTCTCGGCGACGGAGAGCCCCTGGAGGAAGCGGAGCGTCACGCACTCCTGCTGCTGGGGGTTGAGCCGTCGTACCGCATCGAGGAGGGCGGCGTTGGAGAGGGATTCGAGGACGGAGTCCTCGGGGGAGCGCTCGACCTCGTTGGCGTCGAGCATCTCGCCGGTGGTGACCTCGAGCCGGAAGCGGCTCGACTTGAAGTGGTCGGCCACGAGGTTGCGGGCGATGGTGACGAGCCAGGCGCCGAAGTCGCGGCCCTGCCAGGTGAAGGTGCCGATCCGGCGCAGAGCGCGCAGAAAGGTCTCACTGGTGAGGTCCTCGGCGGTCGCCCTGCCTCCCACCCGGTAGTAGATGTAGCGGTACACGGTGTCGCTGTACTGGTCGTACAGCCGCCCGAAGGCCTCGGCCTCGCCGGCCTGGGCGCGCTCCACGAGATCCATCATGCGGGCGCTGTCACTGTCCGCAGCGGGGCGGCGTGCGGTGGTCGCGGAACCGGAACGGCCCCGTCTGCCGCCGACCGCGGCGCTGCCGTCGGCCAGTGCGTAGCACGGGCCGACAGGGGCGGCGGTGGCGAAGGCGGGGACGGCGTACGCGGTGGGGACGAAGCCGCGCAACAGGTCGTGGACCGTCGCGCGCAGCGTAGCCAGGCCCGAGGCGTCAACCCCGACGTGTGGGTACACGGGACTCCCAGAGGCAGAGCTTCCATCACGTGCAGTACGGGACCGTTCACCCGTCGTAGCGACGGAGGGGTACCGGTTTGCGTCTGAGGAGAATAACGCTTAGTACAGGCAGCGCTACACCCAGTTGCTCAAATCATCGATTACGTCGCTTCTGTAACCGATTGATGCCCGTTCAAGTGCCGCACGCTGACCGATTGTTGATCGAATCAGTTCGTCTTCCGTCTGGCTGTGGGGCGTGTTGTGGCCGGGTGCGCGGGAGGGGAGTGGTGGGGAGGGGTGGGGGGTAGAACACGGCGAATGCGGGCGTCCTCCGCGGTCCGATCGGCCTGAGCGCGCCTCGATTGCGCTCGCGCGCGGGCCGTCCGCGGTCCACCGGGGCTCTTTCGCGGTCCGCCCGTGGCGTGCCCATGGTCCGCTCGTGGTTCACCCATGGTCCGCTCGTGGTCCGGCTGTGGTCCGGCTCAGGGCAGGCGGATGTCGGTCACGGAGTGTGATGGGCGCGCAGACGTCCCGCCCGGCGCTTCGTAGGGCGCCCGGCGGTGGTGGCGGTCTGTCCGGTGGTGGTGGTCCGTCCGGCGCTTCAGCGGCGGCGCCGGTGCAGGGCGATGGCCGCTGCCGTACCGCCCGCCACCGCGCCCACGCCGGCCGCTGCCGGGAGGCCGACCTTGGCGGCCTTGCGGGCCGTGCGGTAGTCACGCAGGCGCCAGTCCTGGGCGCGGGCGTGCTTGCGGAGCTTGGTGTCCGGGTTGATCGCGTAGGGGTGACCCACCAGCGACAGCATCGGGATGTCGTTGTGGGAGTCGCTGTACGCGGCGCAGCGGGACAGGTCCAGGCCCTCCGCCGCGGCGAGCGCGCGCACCGCCTCCGCCTTGGCCGGGCCGTGCAGGGGCTCGCCCACCAGGCGGCCGGTGTAGACGCCGTCGACGGACTCCGCCACCGTGCCGAGGGCTCCGGTCAGGCCCAGTCTGCGGGCGATCACCGTGGCGATCTCCACCGGTGCGGCTGTGACCAGCCACACCTTCTGGCCCGCGTCCAGGTGTGCCTGCGCTAGCGCCCGCGTACCGGGCCAGATGCGCTCAGCCATGTACTCGTCGTAGATCTCCTCGCCGATCGACATCAGCTCGGAGACCCGGTGGCCCTTCACGATCGACAGCGCCGAGTCGCGGGCGTCCTGCATGTGCTCGGGGTCCTCGACCCCGGCCAGCCGGAACCACGCCTGCTGCCACGCGAACTTCGCCAGGTCGCGCGTCTCGAAGAACTTCCGCTTGTACAGGCCCCGTCCGAAGTGGAACAGCGCGGCGCCCTGCATCACGGTGTTGTCGAGGTCGAAGAAGGCAGCGGCCTGCTCGTCGCCGAGGACCGGGAACTCCGGTTCCTCGGAGACGTCCACGCCGCTGTCGGCCACGGCGTCCTGCGAGGTCTTGCGCGCTGCCTCCGCCGAGGCCTCGCCTGCCAACACGCTCCGCGCCGTGGCGGAGCGCCTACGGGGAGTGAGCCATCCGAGAGCGGCCATGACGCGAGCATAGCCAGTTTGTTCGGTGGTTCCGGAGTCGAGAGGTTGGAAGGCTGTGAACTCTCCGCGACCGTGTCGTTAAAGAAGTGATCCGATCGGCGTGGCGGCGTGGCGGTGACCGGCGGTCCCGCGTTAGGGGCTCGGGCTCGCGCCCGGGTCTTCCGGAGTGAAAATGGCCGACATGAGTCCCATCTTTCGGAGCAACAGCACCAAGGGCCGCGATCCTCAGGACCGCCTCGTCACCCTCATCCGCAAGCCCGGCTGTCATCTGTGCGACGACGCGCAGGTCGTCGTCGAGAAGGTGTGCGGCGAACTGGGGGTCCCCTGGGAGCAGAAGGACATCACCGAGGACGAGGAACTGCATCGCCAGTACTGGGAGCAGATCCCGGTCGTGCTGGTGGACGGCGCCCAGCACACGTTCTGGCGTGTGAACGAGGAGCGCCTGCGAAAGGCGCTCACCACGGCCCGCTGAGCGTCCCGCGGAAACTGACTGATCAGTCCAAGTGGGCCGGGGGGTCGCTTAGGATCGTCGGCGATCGGTCTCGGGGGCGTGGATTGTCGAGGAGAGTGGGCGGCTTTGCCCCCAGGAGAAAAGGAACGGCTGGGTCCGTGCGCCGGTTCCCCACCGGCGCGCCCAGGGCGCGTGACGCCGGTCACGTTGGCCGGGCAAATCGGACACCATCTTTGTGCACGCGTTCACAAAGACATAGCCTGCATTCGACGGGGCGGTCTGGGGACGTGTGACCGCCTGCAGCCCCGCGCTACCCGCAGGAGCACCGTGGCAACTGGCCGAACTCACCGACCGGCGACCCGCAGCCGAGGGATTCCCGAGGCCACCGTCGCCCGTCTTCCGCTGTACCTCCGAGCTCTGACCGCGCTGTCGGAGCGCTCGGTGCCCACGGTCTCCTCCGAGGAGCTGGCCGCCGCTGCGGGAGTCAACTCCGCGAAGCTGCGCAAGGACTTCTCCTACCTCGGCTCCTACGGCACCCGGGGCGTGGGCTACGACGTCGAGTATCTCGTGTACCAGATCTCCCGTGAGCTGGGCCTGACCCAGGACTGGCCGGTTGTGATCGTCGGTATCGGTAACCTCGGTGCGGCGCTGGCCAACTACGGCGGGTTCGCGTCCCGTGGCTTCCGGGTCGCCGCGCTGATCGACGCCGACCCGGCGATGGCCGGAAAGCCCGTCGCGGGCATCCCGGTCCAGCACACCGACGACCTGGAGAAGATCATCCAGGACAACGGCGTCTCCATCGGCGTCATCGCCACCCCCGCGGGCGCCGCCCAGCAGGTCTGCGACCGGCTGGTGGCCGCGGGCGTCACCTCCATCCTGAACTTCGCGCCGACCGTGCTGTCCGTCCCGGACGGTGTGGACGTGCGCAAGGTCGACCTGTCCATCGAGCTGCAGATCCTCGCCTTCCACGAGCAGCGCAAGGCGGGCGAGGAAGCCATGGAGGCCATGCCCGACGGCCTGCCCGCCGCCGCGGCGGCCAAGGGTTCCGCCGACCAGGGGCCTGACGGGGACGTCCCCGCCGTGATGCCGGCATGAGTCTCCTCGTCGTCGGCCTGAGCCACCGCAGCGCTCCGGTGAGCATCCTGGAGCGGGCCGCGCTGGCCGCGGACACCCAGACCAAGTTGCTCCAGGACACGGTCGCCGCCGAGCCGGCCACCGAGGCCGCGGTGCTCGCCACCTGCAACCGCATCGAGCTGTACGCCGACGTGGACAAGTTCCACGCGGGCGTCGCCGAGCTGTCCACCCTCCTCGCCCAGCACAGCGGGGTCGGCCTGGACGAGCTCACCCCCTACCTCTACGTGCACTACGAGGACCGGGCCGTCCACCACCTGTTCTCGGTGGCCTGCGGGCTGGACTCGATGGTCGTGGGCGAGGGCCAGATCCTCGGCCAGATCAAGGACTCCCTGGCCACCTCGCAGGAGCTGCACACCGCCGGACGGCTACTGAACGACCTGTTCCAGCAGTCGCTGCGGGTCGGCAAGCGAGCCCACTCCGAGACGGGCATCGACCGCGCCGGGCAGTCGCTGGTGACCTTCGGTCTGGAGCAGCTGGCGGCGGGTGCGCCGGTCGCGGCCTGGGCCGCGGGCAAGCGGGCCCTGGTGATCGGCGCCGGTTCGATGTCCTCGCTGGCCGCCGCGACCCTCGCGCGCGCCGGGGTCGCCGAGGTCGTGATCGCCAACCGGACCCTGGAGCGTGCCGAGCGCCTCGCGCGGATCTTGACGGAGTCGGACGACACGTACGTGGTGGCCCGTGCGGTACCGATGGAGTCGGTCCCGGACGAGCTGACACGTGCCGACGTCGCGGTCTCGTGCACCGGCGCGACCGGCCTGGTACTGACCGCCGAGGCGGTCGCCCAGGCCCTGGAGGGACGCGTGGAGGGGCCTCTGACCCCCTCGCTCCCGAGCCCCGCGGGTGCCGGATCCCGCCGTACGGCCGCCGCCGACGCCCCGCGCACGAGCGCTCCGGCCGTCGTACGCGACGGACTCGCGCCCCTCGGCCCCGACAGCGACGACGACTGCCCGCTGGACCTGTCGGCCGTGCAGGGCACGGCCGGATTCTCGGTGCTGGGCGAGGCGGCCGTGGCCGGGATGGGCGCCGCCGAGCTGGAGCAGCACGCGGCATGGGTGGACAAGGGCGCCGCAGAGCGCACCGCCCGCCCCGCCGCCGGCGCAGTACTGGACCCCGAGGCCGAGACCGAGGTCATCACGGCGCTCGCCGCGACCGTGGCCACCGTCGGCCGGATCCCCGAGCGCCGCCGCCCCGAGGCGGTCGTGCCGGCTCCCCGGCCCGAGCCCGTGCTGTCGCTGCTGGACCTGGCGATGCCGCGGGACGTGGACGCCGCCGTGCACCGGCTGCCCGGCGTGCGGCTCGTGGACATCGAGTCCCTCGCCGAGGCGTCCGCGGACGCGCCCATGGCCTCCGACGTCGACCAGGTGCGGGGGATCGTCTCCGACGAGGTCGCCGCGTTCGGTGCGGCCCTGCGCGCCGCGCACATCACCCCGACCGTGGTCGCGCTGCGCTCCATGGCCGCCGACGTGGTCGCGAACGAGATCGCGCGCCTCGAGGGACGGCTGCCCGGGCTGGACGCCAAGCACCGCGCGGAGATCACGCAGACCGTGCGGCGCGTCGTCGACAAGCTGCTGCACGCGCCGACCGTACGGGTCAAGCAGCTGGCCGCCGAGCCCGGTGGTGCCGGGTACGCGGACGCGCTGCGCACCCTGTTCGACCTGGACCCCGAGACGGTCGCGTCCGTCTCCCGGGCCGACGAGAACACCGACAACCCCGAGAACCCTGTGAACACCGCCGAGAACCGAGGGCGAGCATGAGTGAGCCACGTGAGCCGAAGGGGCGCGCCCCCCGAGAAGAAGGGGCGCTCAGGCTCGGTACCAGGCGCAGCAAGCTGGCCATGGCCCAGTCCGGGCTGGTCGCCGACGCGGTGAGCCGGGTGACCGGACGGCCCGTGGAGCTCGTCGAGATCACGACCTACGGTGACGTCTCGCGCGAGCACCTCGCGCAGATCGGCGGCACCGGTGTGTTCGTGACCGCACTGCGCGACGCGCTGCTGCGCGGCGAGGTCGACTTCGCGGTGCACTCCCTGAAGGACCTGCCGACCGCGCAGCCCGAGGGCCTGGTGCTGGCCGCCGTGCCCGAGCGCGAGGACCCGCGCGACGTGATAGTGGCGCGGGACGCCCTGAAGTTCGCCGACCTGCCCCGCGGCGCCCGCATCGGCACCGGCGCGCCGCGCCGCATGGCGCAGCTGAACGCGTACGCGCGCAGCCACGGCCTGGACATCGAGACGGTCCCGATCCGGGGCAACATCGACACCCGGATCGGATACGTCCGCAGCGGTGAGCTGGACGCCGTGGTCCTCGCGGCGGCCGGACTGAACCGGATAGCCCGGATCGACGAAGTGACCGACTTCCTGTCGGTCGACACGGTTTTGCCCGCCCCCGGCCAGGGGGCCTTGGCGATCGAGTGTGCCGCGGACAACGCGGACCTTATCGCCGCGCTCGCCGAGCTCGACGACCCGTTCACCCGGGCCGCCGTGACCGCCGAGCGGTCCCTGCTCGCCGCCCTGGAGGCCGGCTGCAGCGCCCCTGTGGGCGCGCTGGCCGACCTGTTGGCCGACGGGCAGATTGTCAAGGAAATGCGCCTGCGCGGTGTCGTCGGAACGGCCGACGGCCAGACGCTGGTGCAGCTGTCCACCACCGGTCCCGTGCCCGAGACGCACGACCAGGCAATGGCGCTCGGTCGCGAACTCGCCGCCGAGATGCTCGCCAAGGGCGCGGCCGGTCTGATGGGGGAGCGAGCACATTGAGCCCCACCACCCTTCCCGCCGGCCTTGACCACGGGCACGTCACCTTCCTCGGTGCCGGACCCGGGGATCCGGGACTTCTCACACTGCGCGCCGTGGAGGCGCTGGCGAACGCGGACGTCCTCGTCGGCGAGCACGAGGTGCTCGACGTGGTGCGCACGCATGCCAGGGCGAGCGTCGCGGTCCTGACCACAGGTCCGGACCCCTTCGCCGGCACTCAGCCAGGCACGGGCACGCCGCAGCTGGCGGTCGTTGACGGGCAGTCAACAGCCGCAGGTGTCCCTGCGTTGAGGGATGCTGCACATCTTGTCATGGAGGCTGCGCGCGGCGGCAGGCGGGTCGTCCGTGCGGTGACCGGCGACCCCGGTCTCGACGCGTACGCCGCCGAGGAGATGCTGGCGTGCGCCGCCGCGGGCGTTCCGTTCGAGGTCGTGCCCGGTGTCGCGACCGCCGTGGGTGTGCCCGCGTACGCGGGTGTGCCGCTGCGGGACGCGCAGGGCGCGGACGTCCGGTTCGTGGACGCGCGGACCGCCTCGGACCGCTGCTGGACCGAGGTCGGCGCCTCCGACGGCACGGTCGTGGTGTCCACGACGCTGGACGCGGTGGCGGCCGCCGCCGGGGAGCTGGTGGCCGCGGGCCGCAAGCCGGACACCCCGCTGACGGTGACCGTCGCCGGCACGACGACCCGGCAGCGCACCTGGACCGCGACGCTCGGCTCGATCGCGCAGACGCTCAAGCAGGCGAAGGTGCTGCCGTCCCCGGACGGCGGGCGGCCGGTCATAGCCGTGGTCGGTGAGCGTTCCGCCGCCGCCCAGCGCGACCAGCTGTCGTGGTTCGAGAACAAACCGCTGTTCGGCTGGAGGGTTCTCGTCCCGCGGACGAAGGAGCAGGCGGTGTCCCTCTCCGACCAGCTGCGGTCGTACGGAGCCGTGCCGCACGAGGTGCCGACGATCGCCGTCGAGCCGCCGCGCACGCCCCAGCAGATGGAGCGGGCGGTCAAGGGCCTGGTGACGGGCCGCTACGAGTGGATCGCGTTCACGTCGGTCAACGCGGTGAAGGCGGTCCGGGAGAAGTTCGAGGAGTACGGGCTCGACGCGCGTGCCTTCGCGGGCATCAAGGTGGCCGCGGTCGGCGAGCAGACGGCGAAGGCGCTGGTCGCCTTCGGTGTGAAGCCGGACCTGGTGCCGAGCGGGGAGCAGTCCGCCGCCGGCCTGCTGGAGGACTGGCCTCCCTACGACCCGGTGTTCGACCCGATCGACCGGGTGTTCCTGCCGCGCGCGGACATCGCCACGGAGACCCTGGTCGCCGGTCTGATCGAGCTCGGCTGGGAGGTCGACGACGTCACGGCCTACCGGACGGTCCGCGCCTCGCCTCCGCCGGCCGACACCCGTGAGGCGATCAAGGGCGGCGGCTTCGACGCGGTCCTGTTCACGTCGTCCTCGACGGTGCGGAACCTGGTGGGCATCGCGGGCAAGCCGCACAACGTGACGATCATCGCCTGTATCGGCCCCGCCACCGCCAAGACGGCGGAGGAGCACGGTCTGCGGGTGGATGTGATGGCCCCGGAGCCGTCGGTCCACAAGCTGGCGGAGGCTCTGGCGGACTTCGGTCTGAAGCGCCGCGCCGCGGCTCTGGAGGCCGGTGACCCGGTGACGCGGCCGAGCGAGCGGCGGCCGGGCGCCCGGCGCCGTCGCACGACCACCTGAGCACACGGCGAAGCGCCCCTCGACGAGGGGCGCTTCGCCGTTTCCCTGTTCAGGGTCGGGCGGCGCCGGCCGAGCGTGCCGTCTCCCGGGTGACGACCTCGTGGAAGGTGTGCGGCGGGCGGCCGGTGAGGCGTTCCACGGTGTCCGTGACCCGGTCCTCCGCTCCTTCGGCGATGGTCCGGTCCATCGTGGCGAGCATCGCGGCGAACTCGGCCGGGATCCCGGCCGTCCTGGTCAGGTGGTCGCGGAGCTGTCCGTGCGTCAGCCGGCGGTGGGTCACGGGGCGGCCGGTGGCCTCGGCGTAGATGCGTGCGATGTCGTCGTAGGCGAGGGCCTCGGGGCCGGTGAGGACCAGGTCGGTGCCGGGGACCCGGTCGTCGGTGAGGGCGTGGACGGCCACGGCGGCGATGTCCTCGGCGTCGACGAAGCCGACGCGGCCGCTTCCGGTCGCGGTCAGGACGACGCCGTCCTCACGGATGCTCGCCGCGTGGGCGTGGGTGCCGGTGAAGTTCCGCATGAACCAGGAGGGGCGCAGGACCGCCCACTCGTCGAAGAGATCGGGCAGGGCCTCGTGCACCGCACCCGCCGCGGGGCCTCCGGCGGCTGTGGCCGAGGAGCTGAGCAGTACCGCGCGGCGCACCCCGGCGGTCCGGGCCCGTGCCAGGAACGGCAGCATGACCGCCGCCGGGTCCGGGTCGCCCACCGGCGGGACGAGGTGGACGCGGCCGGTCCCAGCGACGGCGTCCCCGTGGGTGGCGGGGTCGTACCAGTCGAAGCGGACCGCCGTCGCGCCCGGCACCGGGGTCGCGCTCCGGGAGGCGGCCCGCACCCGGTGTCCGGCGGCGGCCAGGCGTGCGGCGGTACGGCTTCCGGTGGTGCCGGTGGCTCCGATGACGAGCGTGGTGCCGGTGGCCGTCATCGGGTGCTCCCGGTGACGTCGGCCGCCGGGTCCTGCACGGCGAGGGGGTTTCAGTAGTCGCGGTAGGCGGCGATCCGGCCGTCCCGGACGGTCACCACGGCGATGTAGGTCATGTCGAAGGGCGCGCGGTCCGCACCAGGCGGCCCACGCCGCGCATCTCGACCACGACGGTCGCGGGGTCGGTGGTCTCGTGGATGCGCAGCTCGGGAAAGTCGTGCAGGTCGATGTGGTCGGGGTAGGCGCGCATGTGCGCGGCGACGGCCTCCCGGCCCTCCAGGCGCCGGGGCCGGCCCTGGGGGGCGAAGGGGAACTCCATCACGCCGTCCTCGGCCCACAGGCCGATCCAGTCGCCGATGTTCTTGTCCAGCAGCAGGCGCAGGCCGTGGCGGTACAGCTCCGCCGGTGCGGTGGGGGTGGTCGCGGGCATGGGTGTCTCCGTCCCATACGATGCGGACCGGCGGTCCGCTTCAATGAAAAATTCGGACCGTGGGTCCGGATTGCAAGCGAGAGCCGTAGCCGAGGAGCCGTATGACCGGGCGCAAGCGCTGGGCTGAGCGCGGGCGGCGGCGCCGGCGGGGGAGGGGCGCCGGGGTGCGCGGTCGACAGGGCGTCGGCAAAAGGGGGTACGGGCCGGGCGTAGCGTAGAAGTCATGACGAAGTACGGTTCCTTCCCCGGTACGCGTCCCCGTCGACTGCGGACGACGCCTGTCATGCGGCGCATGGTCGCCGAGACCCGTCTGCACCCCGCCGACTTCATCCTCCCCGCGTTCGTGCGGGAGGGCGTCAGCGAGCCGGTGCCGATCGAGGCCATGCCCGGGGTCGTCCAGCACACCCGGGACAGCCTGAAGAAGGCGGCCGCGGAGGCCGTGGAGGCCGGGATCTCCGGGATCATGCTCTTCGGCGTGCCGGAGGAGTCGAAGAAGGACGCGCTCGGCACCGCCGGGACCGATCCGGACGGAATTCTCCAGGTCGCCCTCCGGGACGTGCGGGCCGAGGTCGGGGACGACCTGCTCGTCATGTCCGACCTGTGCCTGGACGAGTTCACCGACCACGGGCACTGCGGAGTGCTCGACGCGAAGGGCCGCGTGGACAACGACGCCACCCTGGAGCGGTACGCCGAGATGGCCCAGGTCCAGGCCGACGCGGGCGCCCATGTGGTCGGGCCCAGCGGCATGATGGACGGTCAGATCGGGGTCGTCCGGGACGCCCTCGACCAGATCGGCCAGGAGGACGTCGCCGTCCTCGCCTACACCGTCAAGTACTCCTCCGCCTTCTACGGCCCGTTCCGCGAGGCCGTCGGATCCTCGCTCCAGGGCGACCGGAAGACCTACCAGCAGGACCCCGCCAACTGGCGTGAGTCGCTGCGGGAGCTGGCCCTGGACCTCGAGGAGGGCGCCGACATGGTGATGGTCAAGCCGGCCGGGCCCTACCTCGACGTCCTGGCGAGGGTCGCGGACGCGGTCGACGTGCCCGTGGCCGCGTACCAGATCTCCGGCGAGTACTCGATGATCGAGGCCGCCGCCGAGAAGGGCTGGATCGACCGGGACCGGGCCATCCTGGAGACGCTGACCGGCATCAAGCGGGCGGGCGCGCGCTCCATCCTCACGTACTGGGCCGTCGAGGCCGCACGGAAGCTGAGCTAGTCGGCAGCGCCCCGGCGCGCAGGGCGACGGCCAGGAGGTCGGACTCCCGTCCCGGCGGGGCGATCAGCTGGAGTCCGACCGGCTCGCCCGCCTCGGTACACCCCGCGGGAATGCTGATCGCGGGGTGCCCCGTGATGTTGAAGGCCCACGTCAGAGCGACGCTCATGCCCGTTCCGGGCCCCTGGTGTCCGTGCGGGGGACGGGGCGTCGTCGGCGTGGCGAGGATGTCGTACGCGGCGAAGAGGCCGTCCAGCGCGTGCAGCAGGGCGGTTCGGGTCGCTGCCGCACGGGTCGCCTCACCACTGTCCTTGCCACCGCGCAGCGCGGTCCAGCAGGCTGCCGGGTCGGGCAGTTGCAGCGGGACGTCCCTCGGGGCGACCGCGTCCGCGGCGGCCAGGTCCTCCAGGCAGGCGCGGGCGCGGACGGCGATCCGCCGGGCCGTGTCCGCGAAGCCCAGCGTGGCCGACCAGGCCGTCCGCAGCGGCCGTCGGGGCGGCGCGAGGCCGGGCAGGGTCTGCGTACCGGCGAGGGCGTCGAGATAGGCGGCCGCGTCCTCGGCGGTGCGCGCGAGCGGGCCGGACACGTTGAGCCCGGCGCGATCGCGGGCGGGGACCAGGCCGTTCGTGGGCTTCAGACCGATGACCCCGCACCAGGCCGCCGGGATGCGCACCGAACCGGCGCCGTCGCTTCCGGTGGCCAGCGGCACCATCCCGCACGCCACCGCGGCGGCCGAGCCGGCCGAGGAGCCACCGGGGCTCCAGCGCGGATCGTACGGGTTGAGCGTGGGGCCGCGGTCGGTGGCGCCCCAGGTCTGCCAGGCGGTACCCCCGCCTGGTGTGGCGGTGGCGCCGACGGGGACACAGCCCGCGGCCAGCAGACGGGCCGTCTGGCGGGCGCCGAGCCCCTCGGTCGCCTTGACGGCGAGCGGGACACCGGCCAGCGAGAGCCGCTCGCCCGCCCGGACCCGGCGGTCGACGTCGGCGGCGTGGGCCGCGGCCTGCTCGGGCCACAGCTCGGTGAACGCCCGCACCGCGCCGTCGAGCCGGGCGATGTGCTCCAGTGCCGCGTGCGCCGTCTCGCGAGCGCACAGCTCCCCTGCCAGCACCCGTGCGGCGATCTGCCGGGCGGACAGCCGGGCGTACTCCTCGTGTTCCGCCGTCGTCCTCCCCCTCCCCTGTGCGTGTGCCTCAGTACATCAGGGCCGCCTCGCCGCTGGAGAGCCAGTACGTCACCGTCATGGCGTCGTCGACATGGACGCCGCGCGCCGGGAGCGGCGGGTGGGCGGCGGGGCCCGCGGGCAGGGTCAGGGTGAGGGTGCGTGCCGTGCGGGCGTGCGCAGCGCTGCCGTCCGCCGACGACAGGACCACGCCCGCGTAGGCGGACTCGCCCGGGGAGAGGGTGAGGGCGGTGCGCGGCCTGGTCTCCTCGGCGGGCTGCACGGCCGAGGACTCCTCGCCGAAGCGGGCTCTCGGGTAGCCGGTGAGGGTGCAGTTCGCGGTGCCCGTGTTGGTCAGCCGCAGCAGCAGACGGTTCGCGGGGCGGCTCACCGCGGTCGCCGTCGTTCTCGTGCGGCTGCCCGAGCAGGGGGTTGCCGCGGGCGCCGCGGCGTGCCGGGGGGAGGCGGAGGACGCCGCTGTCGAGGGGCCCTCGTCCCGTACGCCCTCGCCGTTCTGGCAGGCCGTCAGCGCGAGCGCGGCGAGCGCGAACGTGGTGGCGGCGAGCAGACGGGTGGGGGCGACGGGAGAAGCGGTCATGGGGACGGGTCCTTCGGCGTGGGGAGCTGGGGGTGGGCCGCCGCTCGACCGGTCGACGGGAGCGGACGCCTCGATGGTCACAGCTTGAGCCGAACGCTGCCCCGGGCGCCACATCGGCCGCGGTTTTCGGGACGCCGGGATCGGGGGACGGCGGCTGAGCTGCGCGAACGCCGTCCCCCGGGAACGGTTTCCGGGACGCGGACGACGGTTCGGACGGCCTCCCGAGGTCGAAGTGGGCACTTCCGACTTGCCTCATGAGTTACGTTGTTGACCACCCATTGCGCGTTGAATGACCGACTTCTTACGCCGGCCTTCAGGGAGAGCCGGCGGCCGCCGGCACCAGGACGGCGCGGCGCCCGCACCCGAGGCCATGGACCCGGCCCGTCTCGCGGACCTCGACGACATCGAGAAGGTCCGCCCTCAGCCCTTCGTGCCGAACCACAGCTCGGCCAGCGCGTCGAGCCGGGGTTCCGGCGGCACCGGCAGTTCCCGCAGATAGAAGGGCAGATCGCTGTACACGTGCAGCAGCGCGTACGCGAGCAACTGGTCCGGGTCGTGCGGGTCGCGCCCGTAGGCCTCGTAGAAGCGGCGTAGCCGGCGAGGGTCGCCCCGGCTGACGAACAGGCCCACGCTCGCGAAGTCGTAGGCCGGGTCGCCGATCATCGCCGGTTCGAAGTCGAACAGCCCGGTCAGTCGGCGGCCGCCCCGCATGTCGATGGTCAGATGGTCCAGTATGAACTCGGTGTGCAGCAGCGCGAGTTCGCTGGAGGCGGGCAGGGGCACCGAGTCCAGGAAGCCGGGGATGCGGCTGAGCCAGGGCTCGGTCACGCCGGTGAGACGGTGTCTCTCGAGCACGCTCGCGCGCTGACGGCGCAGGAACGAGGACCACTCCGAGGGGCCCACGATGTCCGTCAGCGGCTTCCAGGCCATCGCGTGCAGCGCGGCCAGCACCTCGGCCGACTCGGTCACGATCCGGTCCTGGTCGGCCGCCGTGAGCATCGGCCACGCCTCGGCGACGCTCCGCCCGGGCAGCCGGGACATCAGCACGAACCGCCAGCCGTTCACATACTCGTCCGTGGCGATCAGCCGGGGCGTGGGCAGGGGCAGTTGACCCCACAGATGGCTCAGCACCCGTGCCTCACGTATCGCCTCGGCCGCCCTGAGGCGCGGATACAGCTTCAGCACCATGTCGCCGCCGAGTGCGTACACCGGCAGGGTCCCGTCGTCGAAGCGCCGCAACGCGAGCCCTACCAGACCCATTTGATCGCACAGGTCCAGGGCCGCCGGACGCAGCACCGTCTCGTCCGAGACGATCGCTTCCAGATCCTCGTACGTGTCCACGGTGGGCAGCATGCGCCGCATGCTAGGCCCCACCGGGGGCCGTCCGCAGGGCGAAACGGGATTGATGTAGGGGGCAGTGATGTCCCTAAGATGCGCGAATGAGCTGTTTTCGAGTGGCGGGTTTGCGCCGTTCGTACACCTGACGCCTGGCCGCCGACGCTACGGGTCCCCGGACGACCCGGTGACCCGGGTGGCCCGGGCGGTCCGCCGAGCCCGCTCCCGCCGAAAAATGACCGGGTGGACACCGCCACCGCCTGCTAGCGTCTTCGGCATGAAGCGCGCTGCCATGACGACGACGCCGGAGAGTGTCCCGGCGCGCTGACCGATGTCTTGGTTCGAAGCCCCGGGGCGAGCGCCCCGGGGCTTCGCCGTGCGGTCGCTCGCCCGATGTCCGCGAGGAGACGCCATGCACGACCAACACAACGACCACCGCAGGCTCGGCCGTGAGCTGGGCCTGTTCGACACCGATCCGCTGATCGGCGCGGGCCTGCCGTACTGGCTGCCCGACGGCGCGACCGTGCGGCACGCCCTGGAGGAGTACGTCCGTGCCGCCGAGCGGCGCGCCGGGTACCGGCATGTGTACTCGCCGGTGCTCGGCAAGCGGGAGCTGTACGAGATCTCCGGGCACTGGGCGCACTACAGCGACGACATGTTCCCTCCGATGGACCTCGGCGGTGAGCAGGTCGTCCTACGGCCGAGCCTGTGCCCGCACCACGCGCTGATCTACCGCTCCCGCTCGCACAGCTACCGCGAACTGCCGCTGCGCATGGCGGAACTCGGGGGCATGTACCGCTCGGAGCTCTCGGGCGTGCTCGGCGGGCTGACCAGGGTGCGCGCCATCCAGCTCAACGACGCGCACATCTTCTGCACCCTGGACCAGGTGGCCGAGGAGGCACGGGGCGCGCTGGACATGATCCGCCGGGCGTACCAAGCGCTCGGCATCACCCCGGCCCGCCTCCGCCTCTCCCTCCCCGGCCCCGGCGGCAAGTACGTCGCCGCCCCCGAGAAGTGGCAGCGGTCCACCGCTCTGCTGACCGAGGTCCTCGATCGCTCCGGACTTCCCTACGAGGCGGCCGAGGGAGAGGCCGCGTTCTACGGCCCCAAGATCGACATCCAGGTCACCGACGCCGCCGGCCGGGAGTCCACCCTGTCCACCGTCCAGGTCGACTTCCACCAGCCCGAGCAGTTCGACCTGCACTACATCGGCCCGGACGGCCGCAGACACCGCCCGGTCATGGTCCACCGCAGCATCATCGGCAGCGTGGAGCGAGCCGTCGCCCACCTCGTCGAACAGCACGGCGGCGCCTTCCCCGCCTGGCTCGCCCCCACCCAGGTGGCGATCCTGCCGATCTCCGACGCCGAGCTGCCGAACGCCGCGGCGCTCGCCGGGCGATGCGCCGAACAGGGACTGCGGGCCGAGATCGCCGGTCCGGAACACGGCAGTCTCGGCGCCCGCGTCCGGGACGCCCGTCTGGTCCCCTACCAGGCCGTCATCGGCGCCAGGGAGGCCGCCGACGACCGCGTGGCACTGCGGCTACGGGACGGACGGCGGCTCGATCCGCTGCCGGCCGGGGACGTGCTCACCCGCATCGGCGCCCTCGTCTCGGCCCACAGCACCGAGCTGTGGGCCGACTCCGCCGCATAGCGGAGAGACGTCAGGTCAGTCCCACCAGAAGGACCACACCCGCTGTCCCAGAACCTCGTGCTCGGCGTACTCCCGCAGGGTCTCGCGGTACCCCTGCGTGATGTTGTCCGGGCAGAACGCGAAGTGCTCGGCGGCGACCGCCTCCGCCTCGGCCTGGGTGGTGGGCGGCGCCGCGACCGACAGGACCAGCCGGTCGTAGGTGAGCGCGACGACCCGTATGCCGAAGCGGTCCTCCCAGGAGCGGAGCACGGAGCACAGGACGGCCGTGTCGTTCTCGTAGTTGACCGGGCCGGTCCAGCCTATGGCGGCGGGGAGGTCGGCGGAACGGCGGGCCGGGACGAGGGCGAGGCGCGGCTCCTTGAACCAGGAGCCGTCGTCCAGCAGACGGTCGGCGACCTCGGCGGCACGGCTGTCGGGGTCGGCCTCCAGCCGGGGCCCCTCGGCGAGACCGGGCCAGTCGGAGCCGTGGGGCGCGAGCATCTCGTCCAGGTCGTCGAGGGCGTCGTCCTCGTCGTCCTCGGACGCGTCGGCGACGTACTCGTCCCACAGCTCGGCCAGCACCTCTTCGGCGTCGTGATCGCCGGGGTACGACATGCCGCCGGGCGTCAGAAGCCACTCCTGCGGCCCGCCCGCCTCCCCGCCGACGTCGACGAGCACCGGAAGGAGCCCGACCCGCGCACCGGGCATGCCCAGCCGCATCCAGTTGCCGGAGGACGCCGTGCGCCCGGCATGCCACAGCAGCGGCTCGTGCCACGGACCCTCGTCCGTCGCGTCGATCAGGCTCCCCGGAGGAAGCTCAAGCCCGAGCGCGCGCCCGCTCGGATCTGCCGCCAGCTTGGGCAGCGGATTGGGAAGTGTCGCCATGCCAGTGACTGTAGGGCCAGCCACTGACAACCCCCTTAGCGGGCCGCGTAGTCGGTGAACGCGACCCAGGCCTCCGGCGAGACGGTGAAGGTGGGGCCGGCGGGGTTCTTGGAGTCGCGGACGTGGATGGTGTGGGGGCAGGCGGCAACTTCGATGCACTGGCCGCCTTCGTCACCGCTGTAGGACGACTTGTGCCAGGTATAGGCGACTTCGAGGCATTCGCCGCCTTCACTGCCGCTATAGGACGACTTGAACCACTGAAGTGCGGTGCTCATTGCTCTCCTAGCAGTCGGTCCAGCAGGCACTGCGACTCCCGGGGCGTAAGGGCCTGGGCTCGCAGCATCGCATACTTGCGCGCCAGGATGGACACCTCGCCCGAGTCGGAGACCCACTGGCTGCCGCGTTGCCCCTCGATGTAGGCCAGGTGCTGATGGTCGGGGGTTTCCAGGAGAACGAAGGGGCCGTCGAGTCCCGCATGGGACGGACTGGCCAGTGGCAGGAACTGCACTGACAGGCCGGGGAGTTCGGCGTACTCACGCAGGTGGCTCAGCTGCTCGCGGTGCACTTCCGGGCCGCCGATCTCCAGGTGCAGCACCGGTTCCCAGACGACGAAGCTCACCGTCGGCGGATTCTTACGGTGCAGTACGTCCCGACGACCCACGCGGGCCGCGGTCCTGGTCACCATCTCGTCCTCGTCATACGCAGGCACCCGTTCACGCAGGACAGCGCGTGCGTACGCCTCGGTCTGCAGAAGTCCAGGCAGGGCCTGGTTGGCGTACAAGGAGAGAGTGATGGCCTCACTCTCGTGTTCCACGTACAGCTCCGCCCACATCGGGAACTGGTCGATCTCCGGCAGGTTCTCCACCCCGGCCGATAACAACCCCTTCGTCCCCAGGAGTTCGTCCAGCAGCGCGGTCAGGTCCGGCTTCAGCGGACGTCGCCCCTGCTCGATCGACGCGATGGTCTCCTCGTCGAGCATCAGGCGTTCGGCGAGGGCCCGTTGGGTCAGGGCCGCCGCCCGGCGTGCGGTGGCCAGCTGGACCCCCAGCATCTTCATGGCCGAGAGGTTCTTCTTCCGTGGAGGCTTCCTGGAGTTCATGCTGGACCAACTCCCCACGCCTGCCCGTACGCGACCCCGAACGAACCCGTACAAAAAATCTGTACGGGCTCACCCGGTGATCCACACCAGTCACTCTCCGCAACGCTCGTCTCGTGAACGAAACGATTCAACTCCCGCCGTTGCGCGAGAGGTTCTTCCGGCGCGAACGCCGAGCCGTCCCCGCCGCCCGACGGTTCACCCAGGAGACGCTGGCCGGATGGGGCCTGGCGGCGGCCGGCCGCAGCGACGACGTGCTGCTGTGCGTGAGCGAGCTGGCGACCAACGCGCTGGTGCACGGAGTGCCGCCCGGCCGCCGGTTCCGGGTTTTCCTGCGGTACGGCGGTGCCGTACTGCGCATGGAGGTGCACGACAGCGGCGGGGGCGAGCCGCACATCCCCGAGCAGGCGGACGAGGGCGGGCGCGGCCTGCTGCTGATCGCCGCGCTCGCCGACAAGTGGGGTGTCGACGAGCGGGACCCCGGCAAGGTGGTGTGGTGCGAGTTCGCCACCGCACCACCCGGAGGCGTCACCAGTTGAGGGCGTCGGTCGCGTCGGACTGCCAGTACGTCGAGGTCAGCTTGCTGTCGTAGTACACGCCCTTGGCGGGCAGCGTCACGTTGGCCGTGGGGCCCCCGTCGCTGCGCGGGGTGCGTCCCTGGAAGATGATGCTCAGCTTGTGCCCCGTGGTCCCGTTCTCTCCGCTGCCGTCGGCGGCGGAGAGGCGGACACCCGCGTAGCCGGACTGGCCGGGGGCCAGCGTGACCACGGCCTGCGGCCGGCTCTCCTCGAACGCGCCCGGCGCCCACTGCATCTCGTCGAACCGCAGATAGGGGAAGTACGTCAGGTCGCACGGCCGGGAGCCGATGTTCTTGACGGTGAGCAGCATGTGGTTGAGGGGGCGGGACACCAGCTGGGCGGTGACCCGGGTGTTGGCGCCGTTGCACAGGACGGAAGTGGTCGACGTCGTCCCACGGCTCGAACCGGAACCGGAGGCGCGGCCCGTGGAGCCCTGGCCGGCCGTCGTGCCGGTGTGGGACGCCGTGTTCGTGCCCTGCGCGGCCGACGAGCCGGTGTCGGAACCGGAGTTGGAGCCGGAGCCGGAGGTGGTGTGCGAGGCCTGGGTGGTCTGTGTGGCGGGCGTCGACGCCTTGCCCTCGTCCTGCGTGCCGGTGCCGCTCTGGCACGCCGTCAGGGCCAGGGCCGCGAGGGCGACGGTGGTGGTGAGCAGCCCGGTGCGGGAGCGGGCGGTGCGGAAGGTGCGCATGAAGGGAAACCTCTTCGCGGATCCGGTCGGTGCGTGCCGCCGGGCCGGTCGGCGGGGCGGCGTGTTTGGATGGCAGGAGCCTGCGGGGTGATCCGTCCCAGCCGCCACGACCGGCGCACCTTCAGGGACGCTGGGACGCCCGCACTGCTCTGAGCTGGGGAAACGTGCTGTTCCTGGGACGCGCGCAGGGACACGGGGAGTGGAGGAACGGTGTCGGGGGCGGATGCGGCAGACGCGTTCGGGCAGCTGCTGAGGGAACTGAAGGAGCGGTCCGGGCTGAGCTACGGGACGCTGGCCAAGCGGCTCCACTTGAGTACGTCGACGCTGCACCGGTACTGCACCGGGGACGTCGTACCGACGGACTACGCGCCCGTGGAGCGGCTGGCCCGGCTCGGCAAGGCGTCGCCCGAGGAACTGGTCGAGCTGCACCGGCGATGGGTGCTGGCCGACGCGGTGCGGGAGAGGAAGGGCAAGACGGCCGCCGTGCGGCCCGGTGACAAGGCAGGACCGGAGCCCGGCGGCGAGACGGAACCGGAATCCGGCGGCACCGGGGAGCCGGAGCCCGGTCCGGAGGCCGTCCTTGTGGGGCCGAGTGCCCCGGCAACTCCCGGCAGCCGTCGGCGTATCCGCACCAGGGTGCTCGTCCCGGCCGGCGCACTGGCGCTGCTGGGCGCCGCCGTATTCGCGTGGAGCCCCTCCTTCGGCCTCGGCGGGGACCACGCCGAGAACCCGGCGGGGGCATCGCCCGCCGTACGGCGAACCATGGACGGGGGCGGCACGGCAGCCTCGACGAGTCCCTCGCCGTCGCGGTCCGGCCGGGACGCGGACCAGAAGGCCGACGGGAGGGGGAGTCCGGAACCGAGCGCCGGGACCGGGGCCCCGAGCACCGGTGCGGCCGGCATCCCCACCGCCCCCGTCCCCGCCGTACCGCTGACGGTCAACACCCGTCCGTACGCCTTCGAGGACCCGTGCAGCCAGCACTATCTGATCGACCGGGCGCCGCAGCAGGTACCGCCGCCGCCCGTCGAACAGGACGCGCCGGGCTGGGTGTCGGCGCTCGGCGCGGTGTCCTCCGGTGGGCAGTACGTCGTGCTCACGGTGCAGGGCACCAGCGCGTCGACCGTGGTCCTGGAGGACCTGAGGGTCCGGGTCGTCTCGTTGGACGCACCCCTGGCCTGGAGCGACTACTCCATGGGCGTGGGCTGCGGCGGAGGTGTGGAGACCAACGGGTTCGACGTCGACCTGGACGCGGGCCGCCCGGCGGCGGCGCCCGCCCAGGGACAGCGCGACTTCCCGTTCAAGGTGAGCGAGTCCGACCCGGAGGTCTTCCAGGTCCGGGCCCGCACCGCCGCGCACGATGTGCACTGGTACCTGGAACTGGAGTGGTCAAGCGGCGCCAGGCACGGCACCGTCCGGATCGACGACCACGGCAAGCCGTTCCGGACGAGCGGCAACACGGGACGGCCGGGCTACGACTTCCCGAACGGCGGCGCACAGTGGATCGTCCGCGAGGGCGGCTGACCGGACGCCGCCACGGGCGGCCGGAGACGAACGCGGCCCCGCCGGAAGCAATCCGGCGGGGCCGCGTCACGCGGGAAGGTCAGAGACGCTCAGGCGTCCTGATGCCCAGCAGGGCCATGCCCTCGTGGAGGGTGCGGGCCGTGACCTCGGACAGGAACAGACGGTTCTCCGCGACGTCCTTCGGCGGCGCCGGCTTGATCACCGGGCACTTGTCGTAGAACGACGTGAAGAGCGACGCCAGCTGGTAGAGGTACGCGGCCAGCTTGTGCGGGGCGTACTCCGCCGCCGCCTCCGCGACCGTCTCCGCGAACTGGTCCACGTGCAGACCGAGCGCCCGCTCCGCGTCCGCCAGTTCCAGCTCCGGGTGCGCGACCGGGCGTACGTCGCCGGCCTTGCGCTGGATCGACTTGCTACGGGCGTACGCGTACTGGAGGTACACGGACGTGTCGCCGTTCAGCGACACCATCTGGTCCAGGTCGAACTTGTAGTCGCGGTTCGCCGACGTCGACAGGTCCGCGTACTTCACCGCGCCGATGCCCACCTGGGCACCGCGCTCGGTGATCTCCTCCTCGGACAGGTCCTGCGCCTTCTCCCGTACGACGGCGGAGGCGCGGTCGATCGCCTCGTCGAGGAGGTCGACCAGCCGGACCGTCTCGCCCTCACGGGTCTTGAACGGCTTGCCGTCCTTGCCGAGGACCGTGCCGAAGGCGAGCTGGTACGCCTTCACGTCGCCGTTCAGCCAGCCGGCCCGCCGCGCGGTCTCGAAGACCATCTTGAAGTGCAGCGACTGGCGGGCGTCCACGACGTAGATGATCGAGTTCGCCTTGAGGTTGAAGACTCGGTCGCGGATCGCGGAGAGGTCCGTGGCCGCGTAGCCGAAGCCGCCGTCCGACTTCTGCACGATCAGCGGGACCGGATTGCCGTCCGGGCCCTTGATGTCGTCGAAGAAGACGCACAGGGCGCCCTCGGAGCGCACCGCGACGCCGGACTCCTCCAGCAGCCGGCAGGTCTCCTGGAGCATGTCGTTGTAACCCGACTCGCCCACGATGTCGGCGTCCCGGATCTCCATGTCCAGCTTCTCGAAGACGGAGAAGAAGTAGATCTTCGACTCGTCCACGAACTTCTGCCACATGGCGAGGGTGTGCGGGTCGCCGGCCTGGAGGTCGACTACCCGGCGCCGGGCACGTGTCTTGAACTCCTCGTCGGAGTCGAAGAGCTTGCGCGCGGCCTTGTAGAGGCGGTCGAGGTTCGACATCGCCTCCTCGCCCGAGACCTGGGCGGCCTTGTGGTCCAGCTCGTGCGGGTGCTCGTCCAGGTACTGGATGAGCATGCCGAACTGGGTGCCCCAGTCGCCGATGTGGTGGCGGCGGACCACCGTCTCGCCGGTGAACTCCAGCAGCTTGGCCACCGAGTCGCCGATCACCGCGGAGCGCAGATGGCCGACGTGCATCTCCTTCGCCACGTTCGGCTGGGCGTAGTCGATGACCGTGGTGCCCGGCCTCTCCGCGTACGGCGCGCCGAGGCGGCCCTCGGGGTCGGCGGCGCGGGCGGCGAGGTTCTCGGTGATCGCCTTGTCGGTGACCGTGATGTTGAGGAAGCCGGGGCCGGAGACCTCGACGTCCTTGATCACGTCACCGGTGACGACGTGGGAGACGACCTGGGCCGCCAGCTCCCGCGGGTTCGCCTTCGCCTTCTTCGCGAGCGCCAGGATCCCGTTGGCCTGGTAGTCCGCCCGGTCGCTTCGTCGCAGCAGCGGGTCCGCGGCGGCGGCCTCCGGCAGGGTGGCCGAGAGGGCGTTCGCGAGGTGCTGGTGGACGGAGGCGGTGAGGGACGTGACCGAGGCCATGAGGTGGGTGCCGTTCTCCTCGTGCGGGCGGATGGCTGTGGCCAGTATCCCATGGGGGTAAAGCGGTTTTTCCGGGTCCGGCCGCGCGTGGTCGGACCCGCGCGTGTGGTGACGCGCGGGTAAGAGCTTGAAAAGCGGTTTTCGTGGATGCGGTTTCGGCAGGGACAATGGATCGGAACAGCCGTGTGACCGTACGGCTGGTCCTGAGGAACCCCCAGAAAAAGAGGACGTGCCGATCGTGGCTCAGAGCACCGAGACCACCGACTGGGTCTCCCGTTTCGCGGATGAGGTCATCGAGGAGTCGGAGCGCCGGGCCCCGGGCAAACCGGTCGTCGTCGCGTCCGGACTCTCCCCCTCCGGCCCCATTCACCTGGGCAATCTGCGCGAGGTCATGACGCCCCACCTCGTCGCCGACGAGATCCGGCGGCGCGGGTACACGGTGCGCCACGTGCTGTCCTGGGACGACTACGACCGGTACCGCAAGGTCCCCTTCGGTGTGCCGGGCGTCGACGAGTCCTGGGCCGAGCACATCGGCAAGCCGCTGACCTCCGTGCCCGCCCCGAAGGGCTCCGCGTACCCGAGCTGGGCGGAGCACTTCAAGGCCGCGATGATCGAGTCGCTGGCGGAGCTGGGCGTCGAGTACGACGGCATCAGCCAGACGGAGCAGTACACCTCCGGCGTCTACCGCGAGCAGGTCCTGTTCGCGATGAAGCACCGCGGGGACATCGACGCGATCCTCGCCCAGTACCGGACCAAGCCGAAGGCCGCCGGGAAGAAGCAGCAGCAGAAGGCCGTCGACGAGGCCGAGCTGGAGGCCGAGGAGGGCTCGGGCGCCGCCGCCGAGGACGACGGCAGCTCCGGCTCTGCGGGGTACTACCCGTACAAGCCCTACTGCGGTCAGTGCGGCAAGGACTTCACCACCGTCACCGCGTACGACGACGACACCACCGAGCTGACGTACTCGTGCACGGCCTGCGGGTTCTCCGAGACGGTGCGGCTGAACGAGTTCAACCGCGGCAAGCTGGTCTGGAAGGTCGACTGGCCGATGCGCTGGGCCTACGAGGGCGTGGTCTTCGAGCCCTCCGGCGTCGACCACTCCTCCCCGGGCTCCAGCTTCCAGGTCGGCGGGCAGATCGTCGGGATCTTCGGCGGCAAGCAGCCCATCGGCCCGATGTACGCCTTCGTGGGCATCAGCGGCATGGCCAAGATGTCCAGCAGCAAGGGCGGGGTCCCGACCCCGGCCGACGCGCTCCAGATCATGGAGCCGCAGCTGCTGCGCTGGCTCTACGCCCGCCGCCGGCCCAACCAGTCCTTCAAGATCGCCTTCGACCAGGAGATCCAGCGGCTCTACGACGAGTGGGACAAGCTGGCGGGCAAGGTCACCGACGGCTCCGCGCTGCCGGGCGACGTGGCCGCGTACACCCGGGCCGTCGGCACCGCCGCCACCGAGCTGCCGCGCACCGCGCGTCCGCTGCCCTACCGCACCCTCGCGTCCGTCGCCGACATCACCGCCGGCCACCAGGACCAGGCGGTGCGGATCCTGTCCGACCTCGACCCGGCCGACCCGATCGCCTCGCTCGACGAGGTCCGCCCGCGCTACGACCGGGCCGAGGCCTGGATCAACACCCAGGTCCCGGCGGACCAGCGCACCATCGTTCGCGACGAGCCGGACGCCGAGCTGCTGAAGTCCCTCGACGAGCAGGCGCAGCAGTCGCTGCGGCTGCTGCTCGACGGCCTGGAGGAGCACTGGTCGCTGGACGGGCTCACCCACCTGGTCTACGGCGTGCCCAAGGTCCAGGCCGGGTTCTCCGCGGACGCGACCCCCAAGGAGCTGCCCGCGGAGATCAAGACCGCCCAGCGGTCGTTCTTCGCGCTCCTGTACCACCTGCTCGTCGGCCGTGACACCGGCCCGCGTCTGCCCACCCTGCTCCTCGCGGTGGGGCAGGACCGGGTGCGGAGGCTGCTCGGCGAGTAGCGCCGGCGGACGGTCCAGCGCATACGGAAAGGGGGGCGCCCGGTGATCACCGGGCGCCCCCCTTCCGTATGCGGCCGGGCCGCCTACGCGATGTGGTCCTCCTCCAACTGCGCCGTGTGGCGGTTGGTGAAGCGGTTGACCATGCGCTTCGCCTCCTCTGCGGGGAGGGTGATGCGGAACTCGGCCTCCACGTTGTCGATGAACTCACGCGGGGTCGGGTAGCTGCCGTTGATCGACTGCTTGAAGACCTGGTAGTACGCCTCCTCGTCCGGCTCCGGGCTGCCGCCGCCCTCGCCCAGCTCGCGGGTGCGGCCCGCGGTCACGGGGATGGGGAAGCTGCCGGTGTCCTCGGGCGAGGGGTACTGCTGCGCCTGTTCCGGGACCTGCGCCTGGTACTGCTGCGGCTGGTCCGGGTTCGGGTTCTGGTACTGCTGCGGCTGCTGCTCCTCGTACCACTGCCAGTGCTCTTCCCCCGGCTCGTAGGAAGGCTCCGGCTCGAACGAGGGGTCGTAGTCGCCGTGGTACTCCCCCTGCGCCGGGCTGGTGAACCAGGGGCTCTGGTCGTCCGGCTGCCCGGGGTCCAACTGGGGGCGCTGCCCGCCCGCGGGCGCCTGCCCCGGTGCCTGGGTGGCGGGCTGGGCGACACCGGGGCCGCCCATCTGGGCCGCACGCGCTCCCGGGGCCGCGCCGGCCGTCACCTCGAGCTGCGGCGCCGGGGGTATCAGCGCCGGTTCTATACCGGCCGCCGCGAGGCCCGCCCCGGCCGTCTCGGCCAGCGGTACGCCGTAGCGGGCCAGCCGCAGCGGCATCAGCGACTCCACGGGGGCCTTGCGGCGCCAGGCGCGGCCGAAGCGGGAGCGCAGGCGGGCCTGGTAGACGAGACGTTCCTGCTCCAGCTTGATGACTTGGTCGTAGGAGCGCAGCTCCCACAGCTTCATCCGGCGCCACAGCAGAAACGTGGGCACGGGGGAGAGCAGCCAGCGGGTCAGCCGGACGCCCTCCATGTGCTTGTCCGCCGTGATGTCCGCGATCCGGCCGATCGCGTGGCGCGCCGCCTCGACGGCGACCACGAACAGGATCGGGATCACCGCGTGCATGCCCACGCCCAGCGGGTCCGGCCAGGCCGCCGCGCCGTTGAACGCGATCGTCGCCGCCGTCAGCAGCCACGCCGTCTGGCGCAGCAGCGGGAAGGGGATGCGGATCCAGGTCAGCAGCAGGTCCAGGGCCAGCAGGACACAGATACCCGCGTCGATGCCGATCGGGAAGACATAACTGAAGTCCCCGAAGCCCTTCTTGAGGGCCAGTGCACGGACGGCCGCGTACGAGCCCGCGAAGCCGATTCCGGCGATGATGACGGCACCGGTGACGACCACGCCGATCAGAATCCGGTGCATCCGTGTCAGCTGCAGTGGCCCGGCCACCGTTTTCCCCTCCCGTTGCATGTTGTTGCGCGAACAGGGTGGCACACCCGTACGGCGTACGGGTGGCCGGTATGCCAGGAGCCCGGTCCGCACGGGACCGGGCTCCGGCAATATCCCTGATGGCGCGGGCAGTTGCGGCGCCCGCCGGGTCAGCTCTTCTTCGAGGCCGAAGCGGACGGGGACGCGCTTTTCGACGGGCTCGCGGACGCGCCCTTCGAGGGCGAGGCGCTCTTCGAGCCACCCTTCGTGCCGTCGTGGTTCGCCGTCGACACCGAGGACACGACCTCCTTGACGGCCTTCTCCGCCGCCTTCGCCAGGTCGTCGGCGTCCGGCGCCTTGTCACCGGCGAGTCCGGCGCCGTTGTAGTCGAGGGTGACGACGACGTTCTCCACCCGCGCCACGATCGTCTCCTGCTTGAAGGCGCCTTCCTTCTTCTTCAGGTCGTAGCGCACCGCCGTCGCCTGGTCGCCCGCCCCCGCGACCGGCGCCGACTTGACGTTCTTCGCGCCGTCCACGGACTGCGCGTCCTGTATCTGGCGGCCGTAGTAGTCCTCGGCGAGCTTGTTGCCCGAGCCGCGTGCGGCGTCCGACGCGAAGCGCAGCAGGGAGACGTTCAGCCAGCGGAACTGGGAGCCCTTGACGCCGTTGTTCTCCAGGCTGCTCCACGAGCAGCTCGAACGCGTCCCCGCGTCGTCCGACGTGCCCTGCTTGCCGGACTTGTCCTTGGGTACGAGGTCGCCCAGGGTCTTGTCGGACAGAACGGAGCACGGCTTCGGCAGGCTGGCGTACGCGGCCGGCTGCACCGTGTTCGTGGACGCGCTCTGCGAGGGCTGCGCGTCCGTGGTGTGCTGCTTCTGAGCCTGCGGCTTGGTGTCGCTGCCCGAGCCGGAACCGGAGTCCGAGGAGCAGCCGGCCGCGACGAGCACCGCCGGAACGGCCGCCGCGCAGACGAGGAGGCGGCGCAGGCGTGCGCCCTGGCGGCTCGTCCCCAGGCCGCCCTGAACCTCCTGAACGCGCTGAACGCCCTCATCGTGCTGATCTCGATGGTCTCGCTGTGCAGGTCGGTGCATGGTTCCTTCACTCAATGACGCTCGTGGATCGTGCGGTCGGATCGGGTCCGAGGGGCCACGGTACGCGGTGGGGACGCATGCGGTACGAGAATCCGTTCCTCTGCCCGGGCGGGCGACGGGGGTGCCTCAGCCGAGGGAACCGGCCAGCTGCCGGGCCAGTTTCCTGGCCTTGTCCTGCATGTCCTCGCTGCTCGGGGCACTTCCGGCGGCGGCCGGCTGCTCGTCGTACTGGATGGTCACGATCACGTTGGACGTGCGGAACACCACAGTCACCGTGCGCTGCTGGGAGGTGCTCAGCTGGTCGTCGAGGAACGCCTCGTCGCCCAGATCGTCGAGCGTGCGGGGCTGGAGGTCGGGCTCCGCGTCGTCGGCGGACGGGCTCCCGGACGAGGACGGGGAACCGGAGGCGGACGCGGAGGGGGGACCGCCGGGGTGCGGGCTGCTGCCGCCGCTCGGCGAGGGGGAACCAGAACCGGAGGGGGAGCCGGAAGCGGAGCCCGAGGGCGAACCGGAAGCGGAAGCGGAGCCCGTCTCGGGGAGGCCCGCGGCCTGCTGCTTGGAGTCGTAGACCTCATGGGCGCGGTCGTCGTCGCTGACCGCGTTGTCGTACGACACCACCCGCTCGAAGTCGACGAACAGATGGTCCGTGGCGTCCGTCGACTCCGCCTTCCAGCGGCAGCCGGAGCGGCGGTCGTTGTTGTACGTCAGCGCGGCCTCGCCCTGGTAGGCGTTGTCGCGCTGCTCCTCGTCCGTCATCTGCCGGATGCCCGGCAGCAGCGAGTCCAGCGTGCTGTGGTTCACCGCGCCGCAGGCGTCCGAGAGGGAGCGGTACTTGCCGGGCTGGGCGGCGGTGGCGCTCGCCCTGGAGTTGCCCGCCTTGGAGTCCTCCGCCGCGCCACCGCTCCCCGAGCCCGAGGTGCAGGCGGTCAGCAGGGCCGCGAGAAGCACGGCGGCGCCCGGTACGTACGCCTTCCGCTGCACGGTGAGGGTCCTCTCGACGTTCCGTGGGCGTGCGGGGCCCCTGGTTAATCGGTTGCCGCCGGTGGCGGCCCCCTGGAGACAATGTCTATCGCACGCACTGCCGTGGACGCCGGTCCGTTGTCCTATACGTCGACCTTGGCACCGGTTTTGCGATCAGAGACTTATGTTCTTATTCGGGGTAAAGAGGCTGGTATGTCGTATGTAGAAGTGCCGGGCGCCAAGGTCCCGATCCGTATGTGGACGGATCCGGCGACGGTCGAGGACGTCGCGATGCGGCAGCTGCAGAACGTGGCGACGCTGCCGTGGATCGAGGGCCTCGCGGTGATGCCGGACGTCCACTTCGGCAAGGGCGCCACGGTCGGCTCGGTGATCGCGATGCGGGACGCGGTCTGCCCGGCGGCGGTGGGCGTGGACATCGGCTGCGGTATGTCGGCGGTGAAGACGTCCCTGACGGCGAACGACCTCCCCGGGGACCTCTCCCGGCTGCGCTCGAAGATCGAGCAGGCGATCCCGGTGGGCCGCGGAATGCACGACGACCCCGTCGACCCGGGCCAGTTCCACGGCCTGGCCACCGCGGGGTGGGGCGACTTCTGGGGGCGGTTCGACGGGGTGGCTGAGGCGGTCAGGTTCCGCGAGGAGCGTGCCACCAAGCAGATGGGAACCCTGGGCAGCGGGAACCACATGATCGAACTGTGCCTCGACGAGACGGGGTCGGTCTGGCTGATGCTGCACTCCGGTTCCCGGAACATCGGCAAGGAGCTGGCCGAACACCACATCGGCGTGGCCCAGAAGCTCCCGCACAACCAGGGGCTGGTCGACCGCGATCTCGCCGTCTTCGTGGCGGACACTCCGCAGATGGAGGCCTACCGCAACGATCTGTACTGGGCTCAGGAGTACGCCCGGTACAACCGCATGATCATGATGGCGCTCCTGAAGGACGTGATCCGCAAGGAGTTCAGGAAGGCGAAGCCGACCTTCGAGCCGGAGATCTCCTGCCACCACAACTACGTGGCCGAGGAGCAGTACGAGGGCATGGATCTGCTGGTGACCCGCAAGGGCGCGATTCGTGCGGCGGCCGGCGACCTCGGGATCATCCCCGGTTCCATGGGGACCAGCTCGTACATCGTGAAGGGCCTCGGCAACGAGAAGGCGTTCAACTCGGCGTCGCACGGCGCGGGCCGGCGCATGAGCCGCAACGCGGCGAAGCGCCACTTCACGGTGCAGGATCTGGAGCGGCAGACGCGGGGTGTGGAGTGCCGCAAGGACACCGGTGTGCTGGACGAGATCCCGGGTGCCTACAAGGACATCGACCAGGTGATGCGGCAGCAGAGCGACCTCGTCGAGGTCGTGGCGAAGCTGAAGCAGTTCGTGTGTGTGAAGGGCTGACGGGCGAGGTCCCGGTCGGGAGCCGGGACCTCTGTCTGAGCGAAGTTCGTGGACCGGGGAGCTCACTTCTTCCGTGTCGGCCGGCCCCAGGCGGAAGGCCGGGGCCGTTGACGTGAGGGAGCGTAGGGCGGCCGTTCGGGAGGCGTGCGGGTGATCGACGTGATGCACCACTGTGAGTGACCGGCCGCCCGGCCGGTCACTCATGAGCTCACTTCGCGTGGCGTACCGCGTAGATCATGACGAATGCCACCAGGTGGATGCCGAAGAGGAAGTAGCCCAGGTAGTACCAGACGTAGCGTTGGCGCTTCTTCTCCAGGGCGAGGCGTTCGCGTTCCGCGGTGCGGTCCTCGTCGGGGGCCGGGTCCGGGGTGGTCATCACAGTTCCCGGTGGACCTTGGTGTTGGAGGCCTGGGCCCGGGGGCGGACCACCAGGAGGTCGATGTTGACGTGGCTGGGGCGGGTGACCGCCCAGGTGATCGTGTCCGCCACGTCGTCGGCCGTCAGCGGCTCCGCGACGCCCGCGTAGACCTTCTCCGCCTTCGCCGTGTCACCGCCGAAGCGGGTCAGCGCGAACTCGTCCGTCTTCACCATGCCGGGGGCGACCTCGATCACCCGCACCGGCGTGCCGACGATCTCCAGCCGGAGGGTCTCGGCGAGGACGTGCTCGGCGTGCTTGGCGGCGACATAGCCCGCGCCGCCCTCGTAGGTGCCATGGCCGGCGGTGGAGGAGAGGACCACCACGGTGCCGTCGCCGCTCGCGGTCAGCGCGGGGAGCAGGGCCTGGGTGATGTTGAGGGTGCCCAGCACGTTCGTCTCGTACATCCGGCGCCAGTCCTCGGGGTCCCCGGTGGCGACCGGGTCGGCGCCGAGCGCGCCGCCCGCGTTGTTCACCAGGACGCCGATCGTCCGGAAGGCCGTCGCGAACTCGTCCACCGCCGCCCGGTCCGTGACGTCCAGCGGGTAGGCCGTCGCCGAGTGGCCCGCCGCGGTCAGTTCCTCCGCGAGCGCCTCGATCCGGTCCTTGCGGCGGGCGGTGAGGACGACGCGGTAGCCGGCGGCCGCGAGTTGCCGGGCCGTCGCGGCGCCGATGCCGCTGCTCGCGCCTGTGACGACGGCGATGCGGGAGGCGGCGGAGGGTGCTGCGGCGGTCATGGCGAGGCTCCTCGGACGGCGGGCTCGGACGTGTGCGGCGCCGCGCACGGTGGTGCGGACGGCGTGCGCCCAGGATAGGTCGGGGCGCGGATGACCTGCCGGAGTGTCCGGCGGACGGCCGGTGCCCGGGGTGCCCGCGGTCAGTGTCCTCGGGGCGCCCACATGATGACCGCCATCCCGGCGAGGCAGATCAGCGCGCCGGTGACGTCCCAGCGGTCTGGGCGGTAGCCGTCCGCGACCATGCCCCAGGCGAGGGAACCGCCCACGAAGACGCCGCCGTACGCGGCGAGGATGCGGCCGAAGTGGGTGTCCGGCTGGAAGGTCGCGACGAAGCCGTAGACCCCGAGCGCCATCACGCCCGCCCCGACCCACAGCCAGCCGCGGTGTTCGCGCACGCCCTGCCACACGAGCCAGGCCCCGCCGATCTCGAAGAGGGCCGCGACGAGGAAGAGGGCGGCGGAGCGAAGGATCAGCATGCGGTCACTCTCGCACGGGTCTTCGGCACGCCGGACGGCCCCCGAGCAGGTCACCTGCCCGGCGGTGCCTGTCGCGTCGGGCACGTGGGATACATGCGGTGATGTCAGGCCTGATATTGGAGGAAAGTGACAATGAGGAAGTGGATTGTCGGCGCGCTGGGCGCGGCCGTCGCGGTGGGCGCGGCCCTGCCCGCCGCGGCGCTGAACGCCGAGACCGGTCTCGCCTATCACGGGTACGTGACCATGGGGCGCGGTGAGGTCAACGTACGGCTCACGCCGTGGAACAAGGGGATGTCCCGCGTGGAGGACGCCACGGTGCGGCTGCGCTGGTCCAAGGCGCTCGCGGACGAGCAGATGCTGCCGGGAGGCTGTGCGCGGTACGACGCGAGCACGGTGCTGTGCCGTACGGGGGCGGTCCTGCCGATGGGTGAGGGCAGGGAGATCCATCTGCGGGTACATCTCGCCGACACGTCGACGGACGAGGTGCGCATGGAGATCGACTCCCTGTGGGGCGGCGGTGCGGCGGACCGCAACCCGGGCAGTCAGCAGGTGCTGGCCCTGGGTACCGGGGACCGCTACACCTTCTGAGACGCGGCCGGTCCGGGGGTGGCGGGCCGGCGCTGTCCGGGGGCGTCACGTGGGGCGGGCAGGCGCACGCGGCGGCGCTGAACCCGGGGGATGCGAGGTGCGCGCCGGTGTGTCCGGCGGCGCGCTCCGGCTCGGCGCGCGTGAAGGGGGGGCGGGGTGGACGGGAGCAGGGGGCGTACGCGGGGGCATTCGCCGGGCGCGACCGGATCCGATTCCGAGGCGGAATACCGAACCAGGTGCTGCGGTTCAAGGGGTATAGTTGAACCGTAAACCATTTGGAGGGTGTGAGCGATCATGCAGTTCGGGATCTTCAGCGTCGGCGATGTCACTCCGGACCCGACCACGGGCCGTACCCCGACCGAGCGCGAGCGGATCAAGGCCATGGTCGCCATCGCGCTGAAGGCCGAGGAGGTCGGCCTGGACGTCTTCGCGATGGGCGAGCACCACAACCCGCCGTTCGTGCCGTCCTCGCCGACCACGATGCTCGGCTATGTGGCGGCCAGGACGGAGAAGCTGCTCCTCTCCACCTCCACCACTCTGATCACCACCAACGACCCGGTGAAGATCGCCGAGGACTACGCGATGCTCCAGCACCTGGCCGACGGCCGGGTGGACCTGATGATGGGGCGCGGCAACACCGGCCCGGTCTACCCCTGGTTCGGGCAGGACATCCGCCAGGGCATCAACCTCGCCGTCGAGAACTACGCGCTGCTGCACCGGCTGTGGCGCGAGGACGTGGTGAACTGGGAGGGCAAGTTCCGTACCCCGCTCCAGGGCTTCACCTCCACCCCGCGTCCGATGGACGGGGTCCCGCCGTTCGTCTGGCACGGCTCGATCCGGTCGCCCGAGATCGCCGAGCAGGCCGCGTACTACGGCGACGGCTTCTTCCACAACAACATCTTCTGGCCGTCCGACCACACCAAGCGGATGGTCGAGTTCTACCGGACCCGCTTCGCCCACTACGGGCACGGCACCCCGGAGCAGGCGATCGTCGGCCTGGGCGGTCAGGTGTTCATGAGGAAGAACTCCCAGGACGCGGTCCGCGAGTTCCGGCCGTACTTCGACAACGCGCCGGTCTACGGGCACGGGCCGTCCCTGGAGGAGTTCACCGACCAGACCCCGCTGACGGTCGGCTCGCCGCAGCAGGTGATCGAGAAGACGCTGAGCTTCCGCGAGTACGCGGGTGACTACCAGCGCCAGCTGTTCCTGATGGACCACGCCGGTCTGCCGCTGAAGACCGTCCTGGAGCAGATAGACATGCTCGGCGAGGAGGTCGTGCCGGTGCTGCGCGAGGAGTTCGCGAAGGGCCGTCCGGCCGATGTGCCGGAGGCGCCGACCCACCAGTCGCTGCTGGCCGCCGCGCAGGAGCCGAAGGCCGCGGAGGACGCGGAAGGAGTGAGTGCCGCATGAAGCTCGTCGTCGTCTCGGCGGGGCTGAGCGTCCCGTCCTCCACGCGGCTGCTGGCCGAGCGGCTGGCCGCCGCCGTGGAACGGCAGGCTCCGGTCGAGGTGCGGATGATCGAGCTGCGCGACCTCGCCGTGGAGATCGCGCACAACTTCACCAACGGCTTCCCGGGGCGTGCGCTCGCCGCCGCCCTGGAGGCGGTGACCGAGGCCGACGGGCTGATCGTGGTGACGCCGGTGTTCTCGGCGTCGTACAGCGGACTGTTCAAGTCGTTCTTCGACGTGCTCGACAAGGACGCCCTGGTGGGCAAGCCGGTCCTGATCGCGGCGACCGGCGGCACCGCCCGGCACTCGCTGGTCCTCGATCACGCGCTGCGTCCGCTGTTCTCCTACCTGCGGGCCATGGTCGCCCCGACCGGCGTCTACGCGGCCTCGGAGGACTGGGGCGCGGAGGGTCTGCCCGAGCGGATCGAACGGGCCGCGGGCGAGCTGGCCCTGCTGATGACCGCGGGGGCCCTGCGGGAGCGGGGCGGCCCGGTGGCGGAGTCCGCCGGTTCCGGGACGGACCTCGCCGGGGCCGTGCCCGAGCCCGCTCGGCCGGCGGCCGTCGCGGTCCGGCCGGTTCGGGAGGCGGGCGGTTCCGTACCGCGGGCCGCCGGGCCGGGGCGCGCAGGCGGGGTGGAGGCTCCTCCCGCAGCCGACGCGGCCGGGTTCCGGGTGATCCCCTTCGAGGAGCAGCTGGCCGCGCTGCGGAGCTAGTGCGAGTGAGGGGTGGGCCGCCGCCGTCGTGCGAACCGGCCCACCCCTCCCGTGCCGGCGGACCCTTGCGGGACCGGCCGGCGTCACCCGGGCCGCGCCCTGGCCCGGCGCACCCGAGTGGGCCTGGCGGAGTACGTCACCCGGTGAGGACGCGGCGGGACCGGGGGTGCGGTCGGTGCGCCCGGCGACGGGCCCCAGCCCGTCCGGCCCGGTGTCCGCGACCGCGGCCGCGACCGATCCCGCCTCCATGTCTTTCACGGCTTTCACGGCATTCATGACTTCCGTGCCCTGTCCCGTCCCCGAACGGGACAAGGCGACGTGATATAGCCGACACAGTGGCTCTACCAGGTAAACCGCCACGCCAGCAGCGGTGAGAGGCGGGTAAGAAGCCCGCCTGTGGCTCGGTCCATCCGCTGGTGCACCGCGCTGGCCTTGGCAGACTGGTGGGGTGACCCAGACAGTGCTGCTCGCTGAGGACGACCGCGCCATCCGCCATGCCCTGGAGCGCGCACTGACGCTGGAGGGGTACGCGGTGACCGCCGTGGCCGACGGGGTGGAAGCCCTCGCCCAGGCCCACCGCACCCAGCCCGACGTGCTCGTCCTCGATGTGATGATGCCCGGCATCGACGGCCTCCAGGTGTGCCGGGTGCTGCGTGCCGAGGGCGACCGCACCCCGATCCTGATGCTCACCGCCCTGGTGGAGACCGCAGACCGGATCGCGGGACTGGACGCGGGCGCCGACGACTACGTCGTCAAACCTTTTGACGTCGAGGAGGTCTTCGCCCGGCTGCGCGCCCTGCTGCGCCGCACCAACGGCACCTCCTTCGAGGCACCGAAGGAAGAGGAGAGGGTCCCCACCGGCCAGGTCTCCGTCGCCGGACTGCGCATGGATGTGCAGGCGCGGCGCGCCTGGCGCGGCGAGCGGGAGCTGGAACTCACGCGGACCGAGTTCGACCTGCTGGAACTGCTCGCGCGCAACGCCGGCATCGTCCTCGACCACGCCACCATCTACGACCGCATCTGGGGCTACGACTTCGGCCCCGGTTCCAAGAACCTCGCCGTCTACGTGGGCTATCTACGGCGCAAGCTCGACGAGCCGGGGGCCCCGGCCCTCATCCACACGGTGCGCGGCGTGGGGTACGTCCTGAGGGAGGACTAGTGCCTCCACCACCGCAACCCGGCGCCGAGGAGGACGCCGGACTCGGACTGCGCCTGTGGCGGCGGCTGCCGATCGGACTGCGCCGGCGGCTGCGGCTGCGCTCCCGGCTGCGCCAGATGTCGTCGCTGCGGACCACCTTCACCCTGTCCTTCGCCGCCGTGGCCGCAGGGGTCACGGTCCTGGTCGGCTTCCTCAGCTACGACGCAGCCGCCCGGCTGGTGCGCGTGGACCAGCAGACCGTGTTCGCACAGGTCGTGGCGGATCTACGGGACCAGGTCAGCCAGAGGCAGCTGATGCCGGACGACTTCGCGATCTCCGACAAGGACCACGACACCCCCCGCGACGACATCATCCGGCCCAGCCGCACGGTGGTGCAGGTGCTCGGGCCGGGCGGCAAGGTCGTCGACCACTCCAATCCGGCGCTGCCCGTCGACGACACCGACCGGCGGATCGCCGAGACCGTCAAGGCGGGCAAGCTCGTCGAGCACACGAACGTCACCGTCGACGGCGATGTCTACCGCGTCGCGACCGTGGCGCTGGGCCGCCGCCAGGGCGCGGTGCAGGTCGCCCAGGAGCTGAGCAGCACCGAGGACCTGCTGCGCAGCCTTCAGCAGCGCACCGCCCTGCTGATGGGCGGGGTCGTGATAGCGGCCGGCCTGTTCGGCTGGTGGCTGGCGCGGCGGATCACCGGGCGGCTGGTGCGGCTCGCCAGTGCCGCCGAGGGCGTGGCGCGCACCCGGCGGCTGGGCATCCAGGTCCCGGTCACCGGGAACGACGAGGTGGCCCGGCTCGGCCGTTCCTTCGACCGTATGCTCGGGCGGCTCGCCCAGTCGGAGGAGGACCAGCGGCGGCTGGTGCAGGACGCCGGCCATGAGCTGCGGACGCCGCTGACGTCGCTGCGGACCAACATCTCTCTGCTGCGCCGTATCGACGAGCTGCCGCCCGCCGCCCGGGAGGAACTGGTCGCCGACCTCGCCGAGGAGTCCCGGGAGCTGACCGACCTGGTCAACGAGCTGGTGGACCTGGCGGCCGGCGACTCGGACACGGAACCGGTGCAGCGGCTGAGCCTCGCCGGCATCGCCGAGGACACCGCGACGATCGTCCGGCGCCGCACGGGCCGGGAGATCGTGGTGCGGGTCACGGGTGACACCACGGTCGACGGGCGGGCGACGGCGCTGCAGCGGGCGGTGTCCAACCTGGTGGAGAACGCGGCCAAGTTCGACCGGGACGGCAAGGCGCCGATCGAGGTCGTCGTCACGGGCCCGGTGCACCCGCTCCAGCTGGAGGACTCCGACGCCCCGGACACCGGGCCGCCGCTGGGCAGCGTGCGCGTCGAGGTGCTCGACCGCGGGCCCGGCATCCAGGAGGGCGACCTCGTGCGCGTCTTCGACCGCTTCTACCGGGCCGCGGACGCCAGGAGCCTGCCCGGCTCGGGTCTCGGCCTGTCGATCGTGCGGGACGTGGCGACGTCGCACGGCGGAGCGCCGTTCGCCGCCCGGCGCGAGGGCGGGGGATCGGTGATCGGGTTCACGGTCGGCGGGGGAGCCGCGCCCAGGGGCGAGTGAGGCCGTACGGGCCGTGGCCGGTCAGCCGACGTGGACGCGCGGCCGGCGTTTGCGGTCGGGTTCCGCCTCGCGCAGCACCTCCCGGGTGACGGGGGCGACCTCGCCCTGGCCGAAGAGGAAGAAGCGCAGGAAGTTGGCGAACGGATTGCCCTCGGTCCACTCGAAGTAGATGTGCGGGGTGCAGCCGGTCCGGTCGCGGACGTGCAGGACCAGGGCGGCGAGGGCGTTGGGGATGGAGGTCGACTCCAGGGTGAGCACGCGGTAGCGGCCGTGCAGGACCTCGCCGCGTACGGTCAGGCACCCCTCGAACTCCGAGGGGTCGGTGACGGTCACCTCCACGAAGACGAAGTCCTCCTGCGGGGGCAGCTCGTTGTCGGCGCGGATCTGCTCGATCTTCTGGCGGTACTCCGCGGCATCCCGCTCGCCGGGCTCGTTGGCGATGAAGCGGATGCGGCGGCTGGCGATGTCCCGGACGAACCGTTCCGCCATGTCGTCCAGGGTCACGCTGGTCACCCGGAGCTCGAAGGACCGGGCGAGGCGGGACAGCAGCGAGACGAGGATGATCCCGGTGATGAAGCAGGCACCGATCTTCACACCGTCCGGCCGCTCGATGACGTTGACGACGGTGGTGTAGAGGAAGACGGTGGCGATGACGGCGAAGGCCAGCGTCCAGCGCCGCTGGCGGGCCTTGCGGGAGGCGATGGTCACCGCGATCGCCGCGGAGCTGATCAGCACCAGCACACCGGTGGCGTAGGCGCCGCCCTGGGCGTC
>NZ_JBIARC010000059.1:0-46103 GCF_042889625.1 Streptomyces sp. NPDC002573
TCGTCTACGGGCATCGAGTGGCAGAACTCGACACTGGCCTCACCGCTTTCGTGGCTCTCCGAGGAGATGGCGTCCAGCATCTCACTTCGGGCACCCTGGCCTCCGGATGGCAAGTCATCCAAGGCGCCAACCCCTCGCCCTAACCCAGCGATCCACAGGAATTGACAATTGCTCGGCCACCGGCAGACATCACCACAACCACTGACCCTCTCCAGCGGCATCCTTGAGAACAGAGGTATCGACCGTGAACTCCGCCTCGACTCGGCACAGCCGTCCCTCATGGAGTCTCGGAGGCATCGTCGTGCACCGCATCGACGAGATCGCCCTGCCCCCGCAGACCGGCCCTTGGCTGCTCCCCGGCGCCACCACCGACGTGATCGACGAGGCGTCCTGGCTGCGGCCCCACTTCGCCGACTCCCACGCCATTCGACTGGCCAGTCACACCTTCGCCGTGGAGGCCGGCGGACTGCGCATCCTCGTCGACACCGGGATCGGCAACGACAAGACACGCGCCAATCCCGCCTGGAACGGCCTCCACTCCGACTACCTCCAGCGCCTGACCGCAGCCGGGTTCGCTCCGGAGTCGGTCGACCTTGTCGTCACCACTCATCTCCACACCGACCACGTGGGCTGGAACACCCGTCTCGTGGACGGGGAGTGGCAGCCGACCTTCCCCCGCGCCCGTTACCTCACCAGTCGCGTCGAATGGGACTACTGGACCGGGGCAGAGCTGGACGAGGCCCGCCGCCAGATGTTCCGCGACTCCGTCGATCCCGTCCACGACAACGGCCAGTACGACCTGGTCGACGTTCCCGATCAGGGCTCCGAGGTGGCCGCCGGTGTCTGGCTGGTCCCCGCCCCCGGTCACACGCCCGGGCAGGTGGCCGTGGAACTCCGCGGCACCGACCGTACGGCCGTGGTCACCGGTGACAGCATCCACCACCCCGTGCAACTGTCCCACCCCCACCTCACCAGCTGCGTTGACATCGACGCGCAGCAGGCGGTGCGCAGCCGAGCCCGCCTCCTGGACGGCCTGGCCGGCACGGACGGCCTGCTGCTGGGCACCCACTTCCCTTACCCCACCGCCGGCACGGTCCGCACCGACGGCGATCGCTACCGCCTGCACCCCGAGCCCGGCACCGCGATCCCTCCCACCGCAGCCTGACCGGAGAGCCCGGACAGGCCCCCCGGTCGTCAGTCGGAGAGCCGCACGACGCGGGAGCGTGCGAGGACCTTTCCGTGGGCGTCGAGTGCCCTCACCTGGAAGTACGGTCCCGGGTTGTGGGTCGTGACCGCCGTCTCGAATCCCGTCCGTCCGGCGTGCCGGACGACCACCCGAAGCGAACGGGCGCTGCGTCCGGCCAGCAGCTGCCACGCCCTCGTCTGCGTCGAACCGTTCCAGGAGGCGAAGACGGTGCTGTGCCCGCGGCGGGCACGCGCCGCCGCACTCGGTGGGTAGTACGGCGTGCCGATCCACTCGTGGCGAAAGGCCCGGTACGAGATGTCGGAACCCGGCATCTGCGCGTCGTAGAGCAGACTCTGCAGGCCGTGCCCCTGGGAGTTCCCGGCATCCCCGTACTCCGAATAGTGGGACTCCTGGCCCCATCCGATGAACTCGTCGGTGTTGGGGAGCCCCTGGGTGTCCCCCTGGGACGCCGAGTACAGCGCGGGCGCGTGATAGTAGGTCCGTACGGCGGTCGCGCGGTGTGTGCGGACGTCGAGTTCGAGGATCAGGCCGTGTGACTGCTGTTCGGGCGGGTTGGGCGAGTTGCAGCAGCCGTCGTCGAACATGCTGATCCGATGCCCCGGCCGGAACCGGGCATGGTGTTGCCAGAAGAACTGCGCGTTCGGCCCGAAGGTGAAATCGCTCTGCCTCCCGCCGAGTTGCCAGCCGATCCTTCCGGTCTTCCTCGAGATGTCGTAGAGGGCCCACATGTTCCGGGCGGAGATCAGCAGATGGCCATCGGGACCTTCGTCGATCGAGTTCATGTGGAAGGCGTCCCACACACCGCCGGAGGAGGAGGCGTCGGAGGCGGGCACCTCGGAGTCGGCGGGGTTCACGTGCTGGAGCATGTCCCAGGAGAAGACGAGTCTCCCCGTCGCCAGGTCGACCTCCTGAACCTCGCTGTCCTCGATGGCTCCGTTCTTCGGGCCTCCGTAGGGGGTGAGGTCCATCGGTACGGGCTTGGACGCGATGAACAGCGCGGTTCCCCTGCGGGTGAGCAGGAACTCATGCTCGTCCGCGCTGAAGCCGTGCCGCGCGAAGACCGTTCCGAGTACGCGGTAGTGGTCGTCGTAGATGTAGTAGCACCCGCCGGGTTCGGGCGCCCCGCCCGGCAGGTTGGTGTACCACGGCGGAATGGCGAGGCTTCCCTGCCACCAGGTCAGCACGGGCTGCGACCTTCCGGTCCGGCGGTCGTAGTACCTCTGCACCCTGAAGTCGGCGTTCTGCAGGTTCGCGTAGCGCAAGGGCCGGAACCAGACGGGATTGCCGGAGTTGTCGACGATCAGTGATCCGGTCTGGCCGACCGGCCGGCGCAGGTTGTACGGACCGACGAAGATGTGCCCGCCGGCCGTGCCTCGCCTGTTCGCCGTCACCGTGACCCGCATGGGATGAAGGGCCGAAGCGGACACAAAGCTCCATACGCCGCTGCCCGAGGTGATCGGTGCGGGGACGCTCGCTGTCGTCGGGAACGGCCGGGTCGCGCACAAGGACCGTTCCTGCGCACCGAGTTGGAGGTGACGCCCGGAGGAACCGGGCCGGACAGCGACCGCGGCGGGCTCCGCCCCCAGTCCGACCATTCCGGCCGTCGCCAGTACGGTCGCCACCGTCCCCCACCGACGCCGCACACCGCCGCCTACGCCCCTGAACATCCGCCTTCTCCTGTTCACACGCACGGGACAGAAACGACGGAACCCCGCCGTCCTCCCTACGCCAGGGGCCCGCCGAAGGCACACCCCGCGAGGAACGTTGACCCGGCCCGCGACAGCCGTCCGGGAGGCGAGCACATCAGGTAACCGATCCGGCTCACGGACGACACCCGATCAGATGACCGACGGCACTTGAATGGGCGATTGAGAGCGACCCGGTGCAGGGCAACCGGGCCCTGCGACCGGGTCGACCTGGTCAAGCGCCGTCGATGCGGTCGAGCAGCGCTCGGGCCTCGGCGGTGCGGTGATGGCCGGGGCCGAAGGCGGCCAGGCAGGCCGTGTGGGCGGCCGCCGCCTCGGTGCGGGCCTCGGTAGTGCGGCCCAGCCCCAGAAGAGCCGTGGCCACGGCGAGTTCGACGGCGCCGGTCTCCGGGTGGCGATGCTCCTGGGGCATGATGCGGCGCAGCCTGCCGATCTGCTTCGCCTCGGAGAGAGCCTCCTCGTAGCGCGCCTGGCCGTTGAGGCTGCGGGCCAGGCCAAGCCGCAGGGCCAGGGTTATCCGGTCCCGTACGCCACGGGGGGCGAGGGCCTCACGGGCAAGAGCCTCAGCCTCCGCGTGACGGCCCTGCGCGTTGAGCGCGTAGATCTGTCCGTTGCGGGCGGCCGCCTCTACGGCCACTGTCTCCGGCTCTCCACCCTGGGCCGCGGCCCAGGCGACGGCCGCGCACTCTGCTTCGCATTCAGTGTGCCGACCAAGGAAGCTGAGCGTCTGGGCACGGTCCGAGCGCAGTCTCAGGGTCTGCCAATGCTCGGCGCCGAAGATCGTGCCGAAGACGGGAAGCAGCGCGTCGTATTCGGCGAAGGCCTCCGCGTGGCGGCCCTGGGCGCTCGCGGCGGCCGCAGCGATAGTCAGCACAAGCGGTCCATAGCTGTCGTTGTGCTGCCCGGACCGGGCAGCAGCCACAGCACGGGCCTCGGCCTCCGCCTCGGCATAGCGTCCGGCACGGTAGAGCCCTGTGGGCCGGGCCAAGAGCGATCTCGCCATATGTCCAGCGCCGTTGCGGCCGCGCGGCCGGAAGAGTCCCATGGGCGGAGCATACGGACCGTGCACACTCGTTCGAGGGGGGTGGCCGACGCAGATTGGGGGTGTACTCCGCCGTACTGGAACACGCGCTTCAGGCCGCGACGCCCGCCATCTGACGGGCTCGGTCGTGGCAGCTCCTCGTGTCTGGGGCCGGGAGTGTCATCCCAGGCCGCCGAGGACTTCCCGCAGTCGGGCCGCGTAGGCCCTCGGGTGGCTGGTGTTGCCGTTGTGGCCGCCGGGGAACTCGAGTGTCTGGCGTCCTATGAGGGTGCCCAGGGCATCCGCGCATTGGCGGTCAAAGACTGTTTTCGAGGTTGCCTGTCCCGCGGCCGGGACGATGTGGGTGTGCGCGGCCCTCGCCTTGAGGGCGGCGGTGTCCAGGTCGTCGTGGATCACGGCCGTGAAGTCGTGCCGGATGAAGTAGTCGAAGTTGGCCGTGCGCCGTTCTTTCATCGGCTGAGGGGTCAGGCCGGGCTCGGCGTCCCGGTGGGTCAGGTCGATGCCCAGGGTGTGGGCGATCCGGGGGATCGTCGAGGCCAGTCCCTGGCGGCGGTAGAGGTCCTGGAGTTCGGCGAGTTCGTGTTCGTGGCGGGTGCGCTCGTCGGCGGGCAGCCGCCGGGGGGCTACGGGCTCGTGGGCGATCAGGGCGGAGATCTGCTCGGTATGCCGTACGGCGAGATGCAGACCGATGACGGCGCCGAGACTGCAGCCGAGCATGAGGGCGGGGGTGTCGGTGAGGGTGGCCAGCAGGCGGTGGACGTCGTCCGCGTGCTCGGCCAAGGCCGCACCCCGCTCCGGGGCGTCCAGCAGACTGCGGGACAGGCCGCGGCGGTCGTAGGTGACCACGGTGTAGGCGTCGGCGAGGTGGTCGATCAGGTCCGTGCTGCGGTCGGCGTCACCCTCGCCGCTCTCGGAGATCAGGAGCAACGGCCCGTCGCCGCGAAGCTGGTAGTGCAGGACGGCGCCGGGCACCTTGAGTGTGCCGGTGGACTCGGACATGACGGTTCCCCCCTCGTTTCGGGTGGCGGCGGGTAGTCCGCCGCAAGCTGTCTCCATCGCATTCCGTCGAATCAGATACATCTAGATCGATGAATCTAACTGGATGTACCTTGGCGGGTATGAACGGAGTCGACCTCTTCCTGCTGGGGCGCGCCTTGATGAAGATCGGCGAACAGGCCCTTCCCCAGCCCTCAGGAGGCGCAGCGCGGTACGCGGGCAGCACGCGAACGGTGCTGGTCGTGGCCAGCGACATCGCGGAGCACCCCGACAGCGCGGTGGGGGAGATCGCCGCGCGCACCGGTCTGCCGCAGAGTCAGGTCTCCACCGCTGTCGCACGCTTGAAGGAGGCCGGCTCGGTGCAGACCGCACCGGACCCAGCCGACCGACGCCGGGTTCTCGTCCGCCAGGCCGCCGAAACCTCCGAGCGGGTCGCCGAAGTGCGCGCCTCCGACATCCGCGAGGCACTGGCCGCAGCTCTCGGTAGCGAGGACGCAGAGCGACTGCGCGAGGTCAATGCAGCGCTGGAGCTGCTCGCCGACGCCTTGGCCCCGGCAATGCCGTCGCGATCTTGACGTACGCGAACCTCACGGACTGTTCGTGGAGACCGGCGACATCGCTGCGAACCCGGAAGGCCTGGTGCGGATTCGCGGGCGTCAGCCGCGAGGCAAGGTGACGCGGGAGAGGACTGTCGTGGCCAGGAGGAGCGTGGCGATGGCGAGGAGGCCGAGACGCATACCCGGTAGGGAGAAGCCGCCTGCCGGGCCGGAGAGCAGTCCGCCGAAGAGTGCGACGGCGAGCGCACCGCCGGTCTGGCGAAAGGAGTTGAGCAGCCCCGACGCGGTCCCCGCACGCTCCTTGGGCACGGCGTCCATGAGCAGCGCGGTCAGCGCGGGCACTATGAGCGCCCCGCCGATGCTGAGCGGCAGCAGCAGGACGAGCACCAGCCACACGGGGGTGTGTGCGGCCAGCGGCAGCATGGCCAGCATCGCCACGATGAAGACCAGTTGCCCGGCGACGATCACCGGCCGTCGTCCGATCCGCTCCGCGAGGCGCGGCGAGACCAGGTTGGTCGCCGTCACCACCGCCGACATCGGGACGAACATCAGCCCGGCCGCGATCCCCGACATCCCGCGCAGCTGCTGGTAGTACAGCCCGAGGAGGAAGATGCCGCCGTAGAACGCGGCGTTGATGGCGAAGCCGACCGCCAGCGGTACGGACACCTCGCGGTCCGTCAGCATGCTGAGCGGGACCATGGGTTGGCGGTGCCGGGTCTCCACGACGCGGAAGGCGTACCCGCTTGCGACGGCGATCGCCCCGGACGCCAGCACGGAGACGCTGGTCCAGCCCAGGTGGCCGCCCTCGATCACGGCGAAGGCCAGCCCGGCCAGGGCGAGTACCGCGGTGAGCTGGCCGCCGCCGTCCAGTGCGGCGGGCCGGCGCGGGGAACGCGGCACCCGGACGAGCAGGGCGAGGATCACCGTGCCCACCGGGAGGTTGAGCAGGAAGACCGCCCGCCAGCCGGCCGAGACGGTCAGCAGCCCGCCCAGCACCGGGCCTGCGGCCATCGCCACCGAGCCGCCGACCGTCCACAGCGCGATGGCGCGGGCGCGCGCCCGGGCGTCCTCGTAGGCCTGCCGGATCAGTGCGAGCGAGGCCGGCATCACGACCGCGGCGGCGCCGCCCTGGGCCACTCGCGCGGCGACCAGCACATTGATGCCCGGCGCGAGCGCGCAGCCGAGGGAGGCGAGGGTGAACAGCGTGACGCCCCAGACGTAGGCGCGGCGGGCGCCGGCGCGGTCGGCGAGGGCGCCGGCGGAGAGCATCAAGGCCGCGAACATCAGGGTGTAGGCGTCCACCACCCATTGCAGTCCCGCCATCCCGCCGCTCAGGGAGTTCCGGATCGCGGGCAGTGCGATGTTCACGGCTGAGACGTCGATGGTGATCACTGTGAACCCGAGGAGGGACGCCATCAGGGCGACGCCGCTGTGTCGCGGCGAGGCGGGGGCGTCGGCGGGCGGATCGGCCGGCCGGGCTCGCTGTCGTCGCGGGAGCGTGGTCGCGGACGGGGCGGAGGTGTGTCCGTGAGCGGTGGCGGTGAATCGGGTCGGGCTGATCGGCATGGGTCATCCCTTGGTTGATTGGTGGTGGCGGTTGATGGGCCGTCAAATAGGGGCTGGGCGGGCGGCCGCAGTCGGTCGGGACCGCGGTCCGGTGTCGTGCACCCCCTGGGTCCCCGGCGGCCGGGCCGCCCGCTCCGGTTCAACTCTGCGTCCGTTGAGGGCCGTTCGGCAGACCGCGTCGTGCCGGGGGTCTCGCGTTCCAGGCACTGACACGGCCCCCCACGCGCCCCGCCCGCCTGCGACAATGGTTCGATGGCGGCAGCAGCGGACGTACGGGGCACGGAGCTCGGCAGATATCTCAAGGCCCGTAGAGCACAGGTGCGCCCGGAGGATGTCGGTCTTCCGGTCGGCGCGGGCCTGCGACGCACTCCAGGACTGCGCCGGGAGGAGCTGGCCGCGCTGGCCGGAGTGAGCGTCGACTACTACATCCGACTGGAGCGGGGCCGGGAGACCAACCCTTCTCCTGCCGTCGTGGACGCCCTCGGGCGCGCCCTGCGGCTGCGCGGCGATGGCTACGAACGTCTGCACGAGCTCGCGGAGTTGGCCTCCGGCCGCATCTCCGAGCTGCCGGCCTCCTCGGACCACACCGTCCGTGACTCGGTCCTGCGGATGCTGGAGTCGGTGCGACCGCTGCCCGCCTATGTGGTGAGCCGCTACAACCGCGTACTGGCCGGGAACCCGCCCGGCCGGCGGCTCCTTCCCGGGCTCTGGGACTGGCCCGAGCACCAGCGCAACCTGACCCGTTATCTCTTCCTCCACCCGCTCGGCCGGACGCTCTACGAGCCGTGGGAGGAGACGGTCGCGCTCTCGGTGGCACATCTGCGGGCGGTCGCCGGTGCCGATCCGGACGATCCGGAACTCACCGCGCTCGTCGGCGAACTGGTGCTGAAGTCACCGCAGTTCGCACGGCTGTGGGAGCGGTACGACGTCTGTGAGCGCGGCGGCGGGCAGAAGTGCTTCCGGCATCCGAAGGTGGGACCGATGACCCTGACCTACGAGGTCATGCGACTGGCCCGGACGGGTGGTCAGCGCATGGTGGTCTACCAGGCAGCTCCCGGCACCCCGGACGAGGAGGCCATGCTCCGCCTGGACTCCGGCGCCGCCCGACCGGAGCCGACACCGGCGGGCCACCCGGAGCCGGCCCCCGAGTCATGCCCCACCCACTCGCCGTCCCCGACCCACGCCGCCACGGGCTGAGCCCGGGGCCGTCCGGACATCGGGAGGGGGCTCGGTGTCTGAGGTGGCAGCATGCCGTGTCATGGCTGACGACAGCACGAGTGGGTTTGCGGCGGGTCAGACGGGCCTCGCCGTCGGGATCCCGGAGGCGGAGCCGGCCATCCGCGCATGGCGTGAGCGGTTCGATCCATCAGCCCGACCAGGGATTCCAACGCATGCCACGGTGCCTTTTCGACCCTGCACACCGGCTCAGGCCTCGTGTTCGCGTTTCAGCGTGTGAAGGATTTCCGCGCCCCGCAGTGGCCGGACTCCGCGCACCCGCAGCAGTTTCATCTGGACCTCGATGTCCCCGACTTCGACCAGGTCCAGGAGCAGGTCGTCGGCCTCGGGGCCACGCTGCTCCACGACGACACTCGAAAGGCTGATGGCGTCCGCGTGCCGGTCGGGCGCACCCTGCCTTCCCGTTGCGTCGAGACAATCAAGAGACAATCAGGCCGGAAATCGTCCGCCCGCCAGAAAGTCCGTCAGTGTTTACGGATTGAGGGCTCGCGCGTTATGGCAACCGCCTCACCTGTAGGCGGCGGGCGATTGATCTACCTGGCCGGAGCGCCAATTCTGTAATTGTCAACCGTGCAAAAAAGGCGTCCGAGGGCGGCCATTTTCGACAAAGTCAACTGATTTTGGTGATTGATTCTCCTGCGTGACGCGTGATACCCATTTGGGCGCTCATCTTCATCAGTCCGCGCGAAGGGGTCATGCCATGAACGAGCAATCGAACGAAGCTACTTGGCACGTCGACCATCGATGCACCAACTGTGACGTCGCCCGGCAACTAGCGCCGGAACTGGTCGCCGAGGTGGCCGGCCGCTCCTCCGTCATTCGGCAGCCGCGCACCGACGCCGAGGAAAAGATGCTGTACGCCGCGGCATTCGCATGTCCCACTCGATCGATCCGGCACGGCGCGCGCGGACCTCGCCCGGAACGCGATCCCTTCCCGCTGCGGCTTACCGATCAGGTGTATCTGTGCGGGCACAACTCGCCGCACACCGCCGGCGCGAATTCCTACCTTCTGCGCCGGCCGGCCGGAAATCTGATGATGATCGACACGCCGCGCTGGAGTTCCGCCCTGGCCACGAAGTGCGCGGCCCTCGGCGCGATCACCGACGTGCTGCTCACCCATCGCGACCATGCCGCGCACGGCCGCGCCTACGCCGACCGGTTCGGGGCCCGTCTGTGGATCCATGAAGGAGACCTGGCCGCCGCGCCGGATGCCGACAGTGTTCTCCGGGGCGCCGAGCCGATCGAGATCGCCGACGGCGTGACCGCGCACCCGCTGCCCGGACACACGGAGGGCAGCGTGCTCTACCTCGCCGACGAGACCTACTGCTTCAGCGGGGACAGCTTCTACTGGTCCCGGACCGACGGTGATGTCGCCGTCGCCGAGTCGGTCACCTGGCACTCCGTCGCCGAACTGGCCGCATCGCTGGCCCGTACGGCACCGCGGATGCGCTTCGAGTGGCTCCTGCCCGGGCACGGCGACCGCAGGCAACTGTCTGCCGACGAGTTCGCCCGCCGGATGCGTGACCTGGTCGCCCGCACCGCCGAACTCTCGCCCTGCCCGATCGACTTCACCGCGGTGCGCTGGTGACGCACGCCGCTCGGCGCCTAGGTCGTGGTGGACATCACTCGACCATCTCGGACAAAAGGTGCCACCATCGACGTCGTGCAACGTTCAACCATGCCGTCGAGGGGGAGTGCGGTCGCCGCAGCGCGACTGGTCCGTCAGCTCGTCGGTCGGATTGGCCTCGCGCGGCGGGGCCGTGTGGTGCACGGGACCAAGGCTCTGATCGCGGCCCTGTTCGCCTGGGGTGCCGTAGGTCTGTGGTCGCCCGAGGAGCACCCCTACCTCGCGGTCGCCACGGCTCTGCTCATGGTCAACGCCTCCACGGTGTACCGGTCGGTGACGCAGTCGGCGCAGAGCGTGGGCGCGCGGGTGGCCGGACTGGTCCTGGCGCTGGTGACCGCCCGGCTGCTCGGAGCGACCTCGGCGGCCGTCGCCGTCATCGTCGTCATCGCGGTCCTGGCCGGTCCCCGTCGTAGCGCGGACGACCGGGTGCAGATCGCCTCGATCGCGGTCATCGGACTGGCCGCCTCGGCGGCCGACCCCATGGGCAGCCTGGTGTCCTCCGTGCTCCAGACGCTCGTCGGCGCGGCCGTGGGCATCCTGGTGAACGCCCTCGTCCTGCCCCCGCTGTATCTGGAGGAGTCCGACTCGGCGGTGCGCAGCCTGGCCCATGCGATGGGAACGCTGCTGCACGACATGGGTGTCGGCCTGGCTCAGCGGAGACTGGGCACAGCCTCCCATGGCTGGCTGCACCGGGCGCGCAGACTTGAGGAGCGCCTTGTCCACGCGCGGGAACAGGTGCAGCAGGCCGATGAGAGCCTGCGGTGGAACACCCGGTGTGTCGCCCAGGCGCGGCGTGGGGACGCGACCTCAGGCGAGGCCTTCCTGGCGTTGCGAGGTGTCTCGCTCCAGGTGCGCGGCATTGCGCGGACTTTGGTGGACAACGCCTTCGACGGTCATGCCGACCACCGACTGGGTCAGCAGTTCCTCGACCGGTACGTCGAGACCCTGCAACTGGCGGGCGCGGCCGTACGGGCGTTCGTCGAACCGCCGGCGCCGAACGGCGGGGCCGAGATGTCGCCCCGGGAGCGGCTGCGGGAAGCGATCGCGGGCGTACTAGACTGGCACGAGACGATGACCGTCCTGATCGGAGAGGGCAGTCTCACCAGGCCGGGCGCGTGGCATGTGTACGGCTCGCTCATGACCGACGTGGAGCGTCTCCTCGCCGACCTGGATCGCGCGCACCTGCACGCGGAGGGCGTTGTCGACGGGGCCGTACGGTGATGTCCGGCCGGCCGTGTGGCCTCATGGGCCGCTCGGCGGACTCGGGAGCCTCCTCCCGGCGGGCTCAGGCGCCTTCCTCCAGGAACCGCGGGCTCAGGCGCCCTCCTCCAGGAACCGGGTGAGGCGGGTCTCCAGGTCGAGTGCCTCGACCTCGCGGTCGCTCGGCACCAACTGGTATGTGCGACACAGCCACCGTTCGACCGCTTTCAGTGCGGTGGTCAGATGGGCGGACCCGTGCGGAGAGGACAGGGTGAGATGGAGCAGAGCCTCTGCACCCGTCCCGGTCGGCCAGACCCGCACGTCACCGTCCCCGCTGGGGGTCAGCAGCCCCGTGGTGAGCAGCTCGCGTGCGAAGGTCCAGGGCACGGGGCCCAGGCGGATGTCATGGAAGAGGAACTCCACCGACAGGGGGTCCTGCGCCCGGTAGAGCAGCTGGGTCGGCACGGTGACCCGGAGGCCCTGGGGAGTCTCGAGTTCCATGTCGAGCATGTGGTCTACGCAACAGATCATGGCTGGCTCGGTGTGCGTCGGGGGCCGGGCGCCGGACCCGGGCAGTGTGCACCCTGCCCGGTCCGATGTCGCCGCGGTCCGTGGGATCAGCGGAAGAGGGCCCCGTCGAAGTGGGAGCCGTGCGTGTCGCTGATCACGATGACCCATACGCCCCGGTCCCAGCGGTAGAAGTGGTGACCGTCGTAGCGGTAGCGCCAGCCGTGGTCGTCGTCGCAGTACCAGTAGCGGCCCTCGTGGTGCCAGTAGCGGTGGCCGTCCCAGCGGTGCTCGCCGCGGAATTCACGGTGGTCGCGCCGGCCGTAGCGGTCACTCCGGTAGGAGTTGTCGTCGCTCCGGTAGGAGACGCGGTAGACGTTGCTGTCGCCGCGGTAGGAGTCGCGGTCGCCCCAGTAGGAATTGCGGTCACCCTGGTAGGAGCGCTGGTCGTTCCGGCCGTCTCCGCCGTGCCCACGGTTGTCGCTCCAGCTGTCGCGGCCGCTGCCGCCACGGTCGCCGCCGTGTTCGGTGACGCCCTGGGCGTTCGACACGACGGCCGCGGGGCGGTCGGCTGCGGGGTTCGGAGCGGCCGACGCGAAGCCTCCGGCGGCGAAGAGGGCGCCGACGGCGGCGGTGACGGTGAGGAGCGCGGTTGCGGCTCGCCGTCCAAAGGTGTGGCTCATCATCTTTCTCCTTGCTGTACGCCGGTGCCGTGTGGGTGAGTTGGTCCCGGCGGTGCCCCGAGGTGGTGGGGCAGATGCGACGTTACTCCTGGATTAATTCAAGATTAAATGTTTGCGGTGTGACATATTTCATGAGTAGAAGGATCTGCTCCGCCGCCCGGCCGACGTCGAACGATGGCCGGCTGCAGGGCGGAGTCCCGCCTCTCGGGGAGGCGTGGCAGGGCATGCTCAACCCCCGCGATTTATTCCCTGAAGCAAAGTGGGTGGGTCGGATCGCGCTCTGCGTCCGCGCGTTCACAGCGCCTTGCGATGGACCAGGGCCGTGAGGACGAGCATGCCCGGCAGGAGGGGGAGCCAGACCGTCATGACGCGATAGCCGATGAGGGTGGCCGTGGCCACGTCCATCGGGGCGCCGTAGCCGACCAGGGCGAACACCATCGCCGCGTCCACGGGGCCGATACCGCCGGGGGCGGGAACGGCCCCGGCGGCCGTGCTGGCGGCGAGGAACGCGAACACCACCTGCGCCCAGGACAGTTGCAGGCCGAGCGAGGCCCCGACCGCGGCGATCGTGCTCGCCTGGAGGACCGGACTGACGGCCGCCCCGCCCCACAGGGCGAGCACACGGCTGGGCCTGGTGTGCAGAATCCGCGCGTCGGTCAGCGCGGTGCGGACGAAGTCGAACACCGGGCGCCGTAGCGGACGTACGACCGTCATCAGGACGCAGCCCACGGTGACACCCGCGCCCGCGGTCGCCGCGATCAGGATCAACGTCCGGTCGTCCGGAACGAGTTGACCGAGCATCAGCACGCCCGGGAAGAACACCGGGAAGACGAGGAGCACCAGCGTCTTCGCGATCGGCTTGACCAGGGAGTACAGGGCGAGCGAGGCGGTGGCCCGTGCGAAGGAGACGCCATGGGCCTGCAGAAAGCGCAGGGTGACCGCATGGGCGCCGATGCTCGCCGGGAGTACGTGGTTGGCGGCGCCGGCGGCGAACTGCGAGGCCACCAGCGGTCCCGCCGGAAGCCTCTCCGGTACGGCGCCCTGGCGGACCCAGGCGGCGTTCACCCAGCCCAGGCCGGTGAGGAGGATCCCGGCCGGCAGCCACCGGGGGTCGGCGGAGGCCAGTCGGGCGGCGCCGTCGCGTACGGCATGCCAGTCGGCGACCGCCCAGATGCTCAGGAGCAGGAGCGGGAGCAGGGTCAGTGTCCGGCGGGCCAGGCGCGCGACAGAGGGGGAGCGCACCAGGGCGGCCGGCGCCCGGGGGAGGTCGTCGAGCGGGAGCAGGGACATGGCGCACGTCGTCCTTCCACGTCACATCCGCCAGGTACGCGGCGGACGGATGAGGGGCGAGGCAGGGGGACGGCGGAAACCTTCCCGCTCGGTGTGACCGCACGGTGTCCGGCAGCCGAAGGGAGCGCACACCGATCGCGGCCGGTGGGGGCCGGGCGGGGGGAGGGTGCCTACAGGGACCGGTGGACGAGGCTGGGACGGCGGGCGGACCGGCGGGCCTTGTCCGGACGCTGTGCGGAATCGCCGGTGACCGGTTCGCGGCACGCCACGACCGCGGCGGCGTCGTCCGCGAAGTTTCCGCCGCAGAACGCGGCGAGGTCGACGCGGAGGTGATCGATGATCCCCTCGGGCGTGGCCGTGTTCGGCCAGGCCGTGACGCGGTCGGCGAGAGGGTAGAAACAGCCTGCCCGGTCGCGTGCCTCGGTGACGCCGTCGGTGTAGAGCACCAGGGTGTCGCCAAGTTCGAAGGGGAAGGTGTCCACACCTCCCTGCGGGGCCTCGGGCAGCCCCATGCCGAGGGGAGTCGTGTACTGCCGGGGTGCCAGCACGATGGCCTGCCCGTCGTGCAGCCGGATCGGTGGCGGGTGCCCGCAGTTCAGGACATGGATGACGGGGGTGTCGTCCGGGACGTCGACCAGGACGGCGGTGATGAAGGACTCCTCCGTGTCCGAGCAGTCCTTGCTCGGCTGGCACCGGCTCCAGCCCACGATGGCATCCAGCTCCGTCCGCAGCGCGCGGAGCTCCGGTTCGCGGTGGGCCGCGCTGCGGAACGCGCCCAGCACGAGCGCCGACTCCTCGATGGCGGGCAGGCCCTTGCCGCGGACGTCTCCGAGGAGCAGACGGGTCCCGGTCGCGGTGCGCACGGCCGCGTACAGATCGCCACCGATGCGGGCCTGGTCCGTGGCGGCCCGGTAGGCGCTGGCGATGCGCAGCGAGCCCATCCGGTCCGGCAGGGGGTGCAAAACGACCTGCTGCGCGGCTTCGGCCACCGACCGCACCTGTCTCAGCTCCGCGCTGTGCCGCTCCCGCAGACGGCAGAACAGCACGGTGAAGGCGCAGATCACCATCAGCGCGATGAGCTGGCTCTCGTGGTTGGAGGTGAAGATGCTGGTGCGGATCACGGAGATCGCCACCAGCGCCGCGACCGCGAGGGCTCCGATCAGGGCCGTGAGCCTGGAGCCGCCGAAGGAGGCGGTGAGTGCCGGCGCGACCACGAGCAGCGGCCCGAGGTGGATGCTCTGGGGCGCAAGGATGTCGGCGAGCGCGATCGCCACGATCAGTACGACCGGGACGGCCACGAGTCCCCGGTTCGGCTGCGACGACCGACCGACACCTCTGCGGGGCTGGAGGCGCATACCTCCTGGATACACCCAGGTGACGGCCCGTGCGTACTCGGTGGGCGGTCAGCAGGGGCGCTCCGGGCGGCGCCCGGGCGGCTGGGCGGCGGCCGGCAGGGGCGGCGGCGGCTTGACCGGCCGACTTTCGGGGGTGCCGAGGGACAGCGTCACCGGCTCCCCGTAGTGCCCGATCCGGATGCTTTCCCCGTGTACGAGCGTGTACGTGGCCAGGGACTCGGTGATCTCCACCCGCAGGCACTGGCGGTGGAACTGGACCGAGAAGGCGAGCCGGCGAAGGTTCGCGGGCAGCCGGGGTGAGAAGTGCAGGGCTCCCGCGCGTTGGCGCATACCGCCGAAGCCGGCGACCAGCGCGATCCAGGAGCCCGCCAGTGAGGCGATGTGCAGTCCGTTGCGGGAGTTCCGCTCCAGGTCGTCCAGATCCATCAGGGCCGCCTCGCCCAGGTAGTCGTAGGCCAGGCGCAACTGGCCCACCTCGGCGGCGATGACGGCCTGGACGCAGGCCGAGAGCGAGGAGTCACGAACGGTGAGCGGCTCGTAGTAGGCAAAGTTCCGGGCCTTCTGTCCCTCGTCGAAGGCGTCGCTGCGCAGATACATCGCGAGCACGAGGTCCGCCTGTTTGACCACCTGCTTCCGGTAGAGCTCCAGGTACGGGAAGTGCAGCAGCAGCGGATAGTCCTCGGGCCGGGTGCGGGAGAAGTCCCAGACCTCGTGGCGGGTGAAGTCCGCGGCCTGCTCATGGATACCGAGCGCGCTGTTGTACGGCACGCTCATCGCGTCGGCGGCGCACCGCCACGCCCTGGTCTCCTCCTCGGTCACGCCGAGCGCGTCGGCCTGCCGGGGATGACGCTCGGCGGCGTCGGCGGCGGCCCGCAGATTGTCCTGGGCCATGAGGTTGGTGTAGGTGTTGTCGTCCGCGACCGCGCTGTACTCGTCGGGCCCGGTGACACCGTCGATGTGGAAACGGCCGCCGGAGTCGTGGTGGCCGAGGGAGAGCCACAGCCGGGCGGTCTCCACGAGCAGTTCCACACCGGTGTCGCGCTCGAAGTCCTCGTCGCCGGTGGCCGCGACATAGCGCAGCACGGCATGGGCGACCCCTGCGTTGATGTGGAACGCGGCGGAACCGGCCGGCCAGTAGCCGGAGCATTCCGCGCCGTCGATGGTGCGCCAGGGGAACGCGGCGCCCTTCAGGCCGAGTTGGCGGGCGCGGGCGCGCGCCGCCGGCAGGGTGTCCTGCCGCCAGCGCAGTGCCGCGGCGACACTGCGCGGATGGGTGAAGGTGAGCAGCGGCAGGACATAGATCTCGGTGTCCCAGAAGGCGTGCCCGTCGTATCCGGAGCCGGTCAGGCCCTTGGCCGGGATGGCCCGCTGCTCGGCCCGGGCGGCCGCCTGCAGCACATGGAAGAGGGCGAAGCGGACGGCCTGCTGGATCTCCGCGTCGCCGTCCACCTCCACATCGGCATGGAGCCAGAAGTCGTCCAGGACGGCCCGCTGTTCGTCGAGGAGCCCCTGCCAGCCGGTGCTGCCCGCCTCGGCGAGCGCGGCCTCCGCCTGGTCCCGCAGGGCCGGGAGCGAGCGCAGCCCGGACCAGCAGTAGGAGACCAGTTTCTCCAGTCGCAGTTTCTCGCCGGGCTTGAGGTCGGTGATCACGGTGAGCCGGGCGACGTCGTCCGTGCTCTCGACGGTGGTCCGGGTGCCGGCCGGGCCCTGCACGATGTGGTCGGCTGCGGCCGCGATCCGCAGACCGCTCTGCTCGGTGCGGTGGATCAGTCTCAGTCGCGTCCCCTCGGCGTGGTGCTCCTCCGGCCGCAGCGGGGAGTCCAGGACGGCCGCGACCCGCGGGTCGGCGCTGGGCTGCGGCATGGGCTCGTTGGCGACGAGTTCGGACTGGATGACGACGCCCACCTCGTCCTCCAGCGGCTCCACCTCGTAGACGATCGCGGCGATGGCCCGATGGGTGAGGGAGACCAGCCGGGTGGAGCGTACGCGGACGGCCTTGCCCACCGGTGAGACCCACACGCACTCCCGGCGGAGCACCCCGTCCCGCAGATCCAGCACCCGTTCATGGGAGCGGACGTGGCCGTAGCGCAGGTCGGCCTGCTCGTCGTCGACGAGGAGGCGGATGAGCTTGCCGTCGGTGACGTTGATGACCGTCTGGCCGGACTCCGGGTAGCCGTATCCGGCCTCGGCATAGGGCAGCGGATGCACTTCGTGGACGCCGTTGAGATAGCAGCCGGGCAGCCCGTGCGGCTCGCCCTCCTCCAGGTTGCCGCGCCATCCGACGTGTCCGTTGGACAGGGCGAAGACCGATTCGCTCTGCGCCAGGACGTCCAGGTCCAGTCCGGTCTCGCGGACGCACCAGGGCTCCACCCCGTACAGCGGATGGGTGATCACGGCGCGTCCCCGTCCCCGCCGCCGTCCAGGGCATGACGGCGACACCGGGCGGGCCGATGCCGCGTGATGTCCCCGAAGTTCCGTTCTGTCATGTTTCATAACTTCCCGTTCGGGTGTCGCTCCATCCCCACCGGCCCCGGGAACGGTGGGACGAGTGCACCGCATGACGGGGTGAGCGCTCGGAGTGACCGGGCCGGCCGGTCCGGTGGGCGCGCTCGCGGACCGCCGTCCCGTGCTCACGATGCCCCACGGTGCACCGTTCATGTCCTTGTTCGCACAGACCGCCTGACCAGCGCCTTTTCCGGCCGGAGCCACCGCAGGCTGAAGTCCGTGGAACGCTTGGAAGGGGGCCGTATGGGCCTGACGTCCGTATCCGCCGCCCCCGGCGGTACGCATCTCACCCAGGGCGCGGGTCAGGCCCCCGAGGTCCGCGCACACGGCGCACTCGGTTTCCTGCGGATCGACACGGTCGGGGGAGCGGCACGGACCTACGTCCACGAGCCCGACGACGGCGCCCGCGAACCGTGTCTGGTGCTGGGCATCCACACCGCCGGCCGGGCGGTCCTGGTCCGGCGGGGAGCCGGTGCGGCCTGCGGCCCGGACGACCTCTTCGTCTGCGACGGCGAGGAGCCGTTCACGCTTCATGAGCCGGTGGACTTCGCCCTGCATCTGGTGCGGATACCGAGGCGGGTCCTCGCGCTCACCGACCACGGGATACGGGCCCTCTGCGCGCGGGCCCCGTTCTCCGACGGCGCCGTGGCACCGCTGCTGGTTCCCCTTCTACGGCAGCTCGTCGGCGCGCCGTACGCGTACCCGCCCAGGACGGCACTCCATCTGGCCGGCAGTGTGGCCGAGTGGGTGGCCCTGCTGGCGGTCGAGGACGGCGATGCCGGACCGCAGGACCACGAGGAGGGGGACGGAGCGGAGGCGGAGGGCGGGCAGGAGCGCGATGCCCTGGTCCGGCGGGTGCGCGCCCACGTCGACGCGAACCTGTGGGACCGCGGGCTGACCCCCGCGAGCGTCGCCACGGCCCAGCACATCTCGATCCGCTATCTCCACAAGCTCTTCGAGGACCACGACAGCACGGTCGGCCGCTGGATCCAGCATCGTCGGTTGGAGGAGGCACGCCGGGAGCTGGCCCGCCCGGGGCGGGACGACACCACGGTGTCCGCGGTCGCGAGGCGCTGGGGGTTCGCGAACGCCACACACTTCAGCCGCAGCTTCCGCGCCAGGTACGGCGTGTCGCCCAGCGACTGGCGCGAAGACCGGACCCGGCCGTCCCTCGGCACCGGCGACCCGAACGGCTGACCGGCCGCAGTCGCACGCGTTCCGGTGCCGGCCGCCCGGGTCCGGAATCGGCGGACGGGGCCGGGGCCGGGCTGTTTCGTCAGGGAGATCCCGCCGCGGACGCGGCCACGAGGCGGCGCCACTGCTGCGGGGACTGCCCGTGGACGGCCTTGAAGGCACGGCTGAAGTGCGCCGCGTTGCGGAAGCCCCAGCGGGTCGCCACCACAGAGATGGAGGGGCTCACCCGGCCGCGCCGAGCGAGTTCCCGCGCGCACTCCTCGACCCGCCGACGCAGGATCAGCCTGCCCACGGTGACTCCTTCGTCCTGGAAGAGGCGGTGCAGATAGCGGACCGAGATCAGATGCGCCCGGGCGACGCCCTCCGCCGAGAGGCCGGGATCGTCGAGGTGCTGGTCGATGTACCGGCGGATCGTGACGATCAGCTGCTGGGGCCCGGTGCGAGGAGAGCTGTCCACGGAGTCGTAGGCGTCGTCGACCAGAGCGGCCACCAGCTCCGTCACGATGCCGCCCAGCCGCTCGCCCACCGCCGCGGGAATGCGGGACGCCGTGTCGTCCAGGCGCCGCAGGAGGGGAGCCAGCAGCGCGGCCACTCCGCCCGACGGCGTGAGGGCGCGGGCTGTGAGGGTCCGCAGGACGTCCCCGGGGATGTGCAGGACGTGTGCGGGGAGGCGGAAGAACAACATACGGGCCGCGTCCACCTGTTCGACCGAGAAGGCCCGGCGCAGGTCCAGCAGCGCCAGCTGCCCGCTCCGCACCTCGGCGCCACGGCCGTCCTGGACCAGACGCACCGCCCCGTCCCGGGGGACCACCAGGGCGACCGCGTCCCCGGCGGCCGCGGCGTCCTCGGCGGACGGGCGCGAGCCACGGGCCACCCGTAGCGGCCCGGCCGCACAGGCGATCAGGCGGACATAGCCGAAGTGATGCAGTGTCACGGCACCCGGCACGGGCTCGCCGTGCCACGGATGATCGTGGACGGGTGCCAGCCAGCGCGCCACGGCGGCGCCGACATCGGACGACGCCGCGGTGCACGGCCGACCGGCCGTCCTGGGCAGGGGGCTCATGTGGACTCCTCTCGGCCGCCCCGCAATTCGGTGAACGGTGCGCCGGAGCGGGGGACGGACGCCGCTCTCCACACCCCTTTCCGCGACTCTCCGACAGCCATGGGGAGAGGCGTCGGGTCGTCCGACGGCACTGCGGCGCATCCCGGTTCGAGGTTTCGAACGGCTGCCGAAGTGTGCACGCAGAGGCATGGGTGAGTACGGTGGCCCGCCCCCTTCCCCGGCAGCGGGCGCCCTAGGCTGGATCGCGCGTGCGGGCCGGGCCGCCTCCGTTGCCGAGGGTGGGCCTCCCTGCCCGGCAGCGGGTGTGGAGCCGATTCCCCGTACGGCCCATGATCCGCGCCCCACAGGAGTCGTCCGTGGAAGAAGACGTTCCGGTCCTCGGGGCGAAGCCCGTCCTCGAACGGCAGGTACGGGCCTTCGTCCAGGCGTACACGTGCCTCGTGCCGGACGGCACCGACATGGCCGCAGCCAGGGCCCGCATGGCGGTGCTGTGGAACGGCAACGGCCGTGTCGAGTCCGATCTGGAGGAGGAGCGGCTCGCCCTGCCGGGAGACGACGGCAGCCGGATCCGGGTGCGGATCCTCCGGCCCGCCGGGAGCGAGGAACTCCTGCCGGTGGTGCTGTATCTGCACGGGCTGGGCTGGATGCTGACCGACGCGCACGCACACCGGCTCCTGGTGGCGGACCTGGTCCTCGGCGTGGATGCCGCCGTGGTGATCCCCGAGTACGACGGCCCGGAGGACGCGCGGTACCCGGGCGCCGTCGAGCGGGCGTACACCGTCGCCCGGTGGATCGCCCGTCATGGCGCGCAGTGCCGGCTGGACGGGACCAGGATGGCGGTCGTCGGCGCCAGCACGGGCGCCCAGCAGGCGGCCGCCCTCGCCCTGGTCGCGCTGGAGCGCGGCGGGCCGGCCTTCAGTCACCAGGTGCTGGTCTGCCCGGTGACCGACGCGGCGATGGACACCCACTCCTACCACCAGTTCGGGGAGGGCTACTTCCTCGGCCGGGCCGCCATGAGCGGATACTGGCGGCAGTACGCGCCGGACCCCGAGACCCGGAGGCTGGACACCGTGTCCCCGCTGCGCGCGGCCACCCGCCGGTTGCGCGGCCTGCCACCGGCGCTCGTGCTCACCGCCGAGGCCGATGTGCTGCGCGACGAGGGCGAGGCCTACGCGGCGCGGCTGAGGGAGGCGGACGTCCCGGTCGTGTCGGCCCGGTATCACGGCACGATCCACGGGTTCGTCCTGTTCGACCTGCTGCGCGGCACGCACGCGTCCCGAGCGGCGCGTATCCAGGTGACGGACACCTTGCACGCCGCCCTACACGCCGTCTGACCGGCCCGCGCGGAACACCGGTCCGTCCGTCGCCCCGCCGCCCCGGCCGGAGTCGTCCCCGAGGGGGCCGCTGTCGCGGTACCGCCGCCAGTCGCTCGGCGACTGCCCGAACGCCGCCTGGAACCGCCGGCTGAAGTGGCTCGGGCTGCTGAATCCGCACCGCGCGGACACGGCCGCGACGGTGAGCCGGTCGTAGCGCGGCGAGGCCAGCATCTGCTGTGCCTTGGTGAGCCGTTCGGCGATCAGCCACTGCTCCAGGCTGATTCCCGCCTCGCTGAGCAGGAGGTACAGCCGGCGCACCGAGATGGCGTGCTCGGCCGCGATCCGCCCGGGCGTCAGATCGCGGTCCGCGAGATGGCGGCGCGCATAGCCGGTGATCCGGGTCAGCAGGGTGTCGTCCATGGCCGACCTCACCGTGTCGGTCTCCTCGACGTGCGCGGCCGACAGCAGCAGCGCCCGTACGAGATCCGTGGTGGCGCTCGCCAGGGCGGGCGCGCCGGGATCGGCCTCGAGAGCGCCCGGATCGCGCCACAGGCCGCGCAGATGCTGGAGGACCAGGCCGTACATCGGGCTGGCACGCAGTCGCAGGGAGGCCCTGACCACCAGGTCCACCGGCACGTCCAGGCGCTTCATGTCGAACATGACGGACTGGGAGGCCGCGTCGCCGGACCAGCCGTAGGTACGGGGCGACAGCTCGTGGAACACACAGATGTCGTCGGGGCCCAACAGCGAACGGCGGCCCACCACTTCCGCGCGGTGCAGGCCCGCGGGCTGAAGGGAGACCGAGACCACGGGACGGCTGCGGTGGTGGCGTACATGCCGCTCGTTGCGCCGCACCTCGAAGCCGGAGTTGCGGGTGGCGAAGAGGCTCAGGTCGCCCACCTGCCACAGCTCCATACGGGCGTGGATGCCGGTCGGGGGCTCCTCGTGGACGATCTCGTTGGGCACCATGGAGTCCGTCAGCGCATGCCGAAACGCCTCCACCCGCTCGCGTGGCGCCACCGTGCCGAGATCGAGCAACAGCACTCCTGGCCCCCTCACCGATCATGTCCACCGACACCGTGCATCCTCGGCGGCACACCCGCGCTCGGGCAACGTCTCCGGAGGATCAGGGCGCTGGGGGTCACCTGCCCGTGCGCTCTCGGGCATGCCGGCCGTCCGGGCGGCGCCTAGCGTTCCGCACGCACACGATTGCCGGAAGAAGAGGGATCCATGCAGTTCGGCATCTTCACGGTCGGTGATGTGACGACCGATCCGACCACGGGCCGTACGCCGTCGGAGCACGAACGCATCAAGGCGATGGTCGCCATCGCGCTCAAGACGGAGGAGGCCGGTCTGGACGTCTTCGCCATGGGCGAGCACCACAACCCGCCCTTCGTACCGTCCTCCCCGACCACCATGCTCGGCCATGTCGCCGCGCGCACCGAGAAGTTGATCCTGTCCACGGCCACGACACTGATCACCACCAACGACCCGGTGAAGATCGCCGAGGACTACGCGATGCTCCAGCACCTGGCCGACGGCCGGGTGGACCTGATGATGGGGCGCGGCAACACCGGTCCCGTCTACCCCTGGTTCGGGCAGGACATCCGCCAGGGCATCAACCTCGCCAAGGAGAACTACGCGCTGCTGCACCGGCTGTGGCGCGAGGACGTGGTCGACTGGGAGGGCAAGTTCCGCACGCCGCTGCAGGGCTTCACCGCCACGCCCCGACCGCTGGACGGCATACCGCCGTTCGTCTGGCACGGCTCGATCCGCTCCCCGGAGATCGCCGACCAGGCGGCCTACTACGGCGACGGCTTCTTCCACAACAACATCTTCTGGCCCGCCGAGCACACACGGCAGATGGTCCAGCTGTACCGGCGGCGCTACGCCCACTACGGGCACGGCCGGCCGGAACAGGCCATCGTCGGACTGGGCGGCCAGGTGTTCATGCGGAAGAACTCCCAGGACGCCGTACGGGAGTTCCGCCCTTACTTCGACAACGCGCCCGTCTACGGGCACGGGCCGTCCCTGGAGGAGTTCACCGAGCAGACCCCGCTCACGGTCGGCTCTCCCCAGCAGGTCATCGAGCGGACGCTGACCTTCCGTGAGACGGTCGGCGACTACCAGCGGCAGCTGTTCCTGATGGACCACGCGGGCCTTCCCCTGAAAACCGTCCTGGAACAGATCGACATCCTCGGTGAGGAGGTCGTGCCCGTCCTGCGCAAGGAGTTCGCGAGCGGCCGCCCGGCCGATGTGCCGGACGCGCCGACGCATGCGTCCCGGGTCGCCGCCGCGGCGTCCGGGAAGAGGGAGACGGCAGCATGAAGCTGGTCGCCGTGTCCGCGGGGCTGAGCACCCCGTCCTCCACCCGTCTGCTCGCGGACCGCCTCGCCGAGTCGGTCCGCGGCGAACTCGCCGGTCAGGACCAGGAGCTGGAGACCGAGGTCATCGAGCTGCGGGAACTGGCCGTCGCCGTCGCGAACAACCTCGTCACCGGATTCCCGGCCCCGCCGCTGGCCGCCGCGATCGACGCGGTGACTGGCGCGACCGGGCTGATCGTCGTGTCTCCCGTGTTCACCGCCTCCTACAGCGGGCTTTTCAAGTCCTTCTTCGACCTGATCGACCCGGACGCCCTGACCGGGAAACCGGTCGTGATCGCGGCGACCGGCGGCACGGCCCGCCACTCCCTGGTGCTGGAGCACGCGCTGCGCCCGCTGTTCGCGTATCTGCGCGCGGCGGTCGTCCCCACCGCGGTGTACGCGGCGTCCGAGGACTGGGGGTCCGGCGGCGACGCCTTCACCGAGGGGCTGCCCGCGCGCATCCGGCGGGCGGGCGGCGAGCTCGCCGCCCTCATGGCCGCCCGTGCGTCCGAGGAGACACCCGAGGACGACGACGTCACCGCGCTCGAACGGCAGCTGTCCGACCTGCGCTTCGACTGAGGCACCGAGGACGGCACCGGCGCGCCGGGGCGGTCGGCCGACGAGCGCCCCGGCGGTGGTCAGGCCTTCGGCGTCTGGGTGGGGACGTGCAGCGGACGGGCCAGTCCGGCCACCGCCTCGTCCAGGCGCTGAAGGTGCCGCAGCACCCGATCGGTGACGCGGTCGTAGTGCGGGGCCCCGAGGGTGCCCGGCTTGAGCATGGCCGCGATGCTGGGGCCCGTCTCGATCGCGGCGTCGGACTGTTCGTCGCCGACGTGCGTGGCGATGGCCTCGATGTTGTGGACGATGCGCCGGCCCGCCCCGCGCAGCCGGGGATCCGCCGCGATCGACGGGTGCTCGGGCAGCAGTTCGGCGGTCGCCGCCAGGGCGCGCGCGTGGTAGGCGCAGGTCTCCAGCATCGCCACCAGATAGCGGGCGGTGTCCCGACGGGCCCGCATCGGCGTGATCGGATGGGTCAGCGGCTGCGTCGAGGAACGCAGATCGGCCAGCGCCTGGTCCAGATCGCGGGCCCGGTCGAGCAGATTGACCGCGGGACCGCCGCTGAGCTGGCCGACGGCGGCCTCGGTGACATCGGCGAGCCGGGCCAGCGTGGTGCCGAGGAGTTCGTTCGTACGGCGATCGGTGTGGACCGGCAGCACCACCGCCGCCGCGACGATTCCGCAGAACACCCCGAGCGCCGTCTCCTCGATGCGCAGCAGGAGCACGGAGGCGGTGTAGGTGTGCAGGACCGTGTAGAGCAGGCCCAGCATGGCCGTGACGAAGAAGGACATCAGCGTGTACGACAGCGGTGCCGTGTAGAACATCGCGAAGATGAACAGCAGCACGAGCCCGAACGCCGTCCATGTGTGGTGTCCGACCACTCCGGCCAGCAGGATGCCCGCCACCACCCCGAGGACGGTCCCCACCAGCCGGCGATAGCCCTTGACCAGGATCTCCCCGGTGGACGCCGTGTTGATGAACACGATCCAGCAGGTCAGCACGGCCCAGTACCAGCGCTGACTGGAGAGGAACTCGCCGCCGACCATGGCCAGCGCCGATCCCACGGCCACCTGCACGGCGGCGCGGGTGGTGGGGCGCCGGAGCCCGGTGGCGTCCGCCTCCGGGCGGGCCGCCTCCTCGCTGCCGTCGATCGCGGCGTCCTCCGCGTCCAGTTCCTCGCGCGAGCGGGCCGCGGCGGGGGTGTCGTCGGACTCGTCCTGGGGTCCTTCGAAGGCGATCCGCAGTCCCAGGACGGCGCGCCCCAGCTCGCCGATCCCGCGGAAGACGTCCTGGACGGCGGCCGGCGCGTGCGGCAGGTTCTCCTCCTCGCGGTAGGCGAGGAGCCGGTTGCGCACATGGGACACCGCCGTTCCCGCGGTCTGTGCGGCGGGCCGCAGGACAAGCAGATGCAGCGCCTCGAGGTCGCGGCGCAGTACGGCGGTCGTCTCGTCCCGCTCCGGAAGCGGGCCGCCCGAGGGCAGCGGGGCCCCCGGCAGATGCAGGGTGAGCGTGTCGGCCCGCTTCGCGCTGCGCGCGGTGAGCAGCAGCAGTCCCAGCCGTTCGGCGGCGATCTCGGCGTCGGCGATACGACGCTGTACGAGCCGGGCCATCGCGTCGTCGGAGGTGCCCTCCTCCAGCCGTCCCTGGATCATCATGGCCGTCTCGTGCAGTGCCGCGGTCCTGCGGCGCACCTCGTCGAGCGCCTTCTGCAGGTCGTCCGGTCCGGCGTCGAACAGGTCGAGGTACGCCGAGATCAGTTGCGCGAGACGGGCCCGGAACGCCTGGCGCAGCCGGTCCAGGATGCCCGCGGGGGTGTCGGGCACCAGGGCGAAGCGCGCCAAGGCGCTGCACCCGAAGGCGACGACGATCGCGACACAGAGCCTCGGGAGCGCCGGGACGGTCGCGCCGACGAAGAGGGAGAGGAAGTAGACCTGGAAGACGATCAGTCCCAGTGCCGTGCCGCGGTCGCCGAACCGGCGGCCGTAGACGGCGCCGAAGATGAGCCCGAGGAAGGCGAGGTCCCCGGCCACCCGGTGGGAGTGCAGCAGCGCGCTCAGCGACACCGCGGCCAGTGCCACGGGCAGGCCCAGGGCCAGCGTGAGGGCCTGTGGTGTCCGCTCCTTCTCACGGATGGCGAACGTCGCGACCATGGCCGCGATGGCCCCGGCCACCAGATGCGACACGTCGGCCCGCAGAAAGGCCAGGACGGCGAGGGTGAGCGCGATGGAGCACACAGTCCGCAGCCCGGCCGTGAGCCGCAGCAGCCCGGGGTCCGACGCCACGATGCGTGCCCACACCTTCGCCCGAACCGACCGGCTCGCCATGCACCCTCCGCCGCTCTCTCCGCGTCCCGTCATGATCTCTTCCCAGCATCGCACGAGGTGAGAGACGGCAGGAGTGCCGGGGAAAGCGCAGCGCGCACCGGCCCCCGTCCGCCGGGGGACCGGTGCGCGCTGTGGGCCGGGATCAGACCGCCGGCGCCGGGTAGGTCGGGTACTCCACCCCGGAGACGTACTGGACGACGCGGATGACCTGGCAGGAGTAGCCGAACTCGTTGTCGTACCACAGGTAGAGGATCGCGTTGTCGCCCTCGACCTTGGTCGCGCCCGCGTCGACGATCGAGGCGTGGCGCGAGCCGATGAAGTCGCTCGACACCGCGTCGGGGGCGGTGGTGAAGTCGATCTGGCGCTTCAGCGGCGAGGTCAGCGACACGTTGCGGAGGTAGTCGAGGACCTCCTCGCGGGTGGTCTCCCGCGCGAGCTGAAGGTTGAGGATCGCGATCGACACATCGGGCACCGGGACCCGGATCGAGCTGCCGGTGATCCGCGCCTTGAGGTCGGGCAGCGCCTTGGCGACGGCGGAGGCGGCACCGGTCTCGGTGATCACCATGTTGAGCGGCGCGGACCGGCCACGACGGTCGGACTTGTGGTAATTGTCCAGCAGGTTCTGGTCGTTGGTGAACGAGTGGACCGTCTCCACATGGCCGCGCAGCACGCCGTACTCGTCCTCCATCGCCTTCAGCGGCGGGACGATCGCGTTGGTGGTGCAGGAGGCGCAGGACAGGATTTGCTCGTCGGGCTTGAGCGTGTCGTGGTTGACGCCATGGACGATGTTGGGGACGTCGCCCTTGCCCGGCGCGGTCAGGACGACCTTGTCGATACCGGGGCGCAGATGCTTCGACAGTCCCTCGCGGTCGCGCCACTTGCCCGTGTTGTCGATGAGGATGGCGTCCTTGATGCCGTACGCCGTGTAGTCGACCGAGGTCGGGTCGTCGGCGTAGATCACCTTGATCTCGTTGCCGTTGGCGATGATCGCGCTGTTGGCCTCGTCGACGGTGATCGTGCCCTGGAACTGCCCGTGGATGGAGTCACGGCGCAGCAGCGAGGCGCGCTTGACGAGGTCCTCGGCGGCCCGGCCGCCGCCCCCGCGCACGACGATGGCGCGCAGCCGCAGGCCGTTGCCGGAGCCGGACTTCTCGATGAGCAGGCGGGCGACGAGGCGCCCGATGCGGCCGAACCCGTAGAGGACGACATCGCGCCCCGCGCCGCCCTCGATCTTGTTGGCGCCCGTCGCGCCGGCGACGGCCTCGGCGGTGAACTCCGCCACCGACAGACCACGGTCGTCGCTCTTGTACGTCGCGGCGAGCATGCCGATGTCGATCTGGGACGGGCCGAGGTCGAGCGCGGTGAGGGCCTGGAGGAAGGGCATCGTCTCGGTGACCGAGAGTTCCTCACCGGCGATCTGCCGGGCGAACCGGTGGGTCTTGAGGATGCTGACCACCGACTTGTTCACCAGGGAGCGGCTGTGCAGCAGGACGGTGACGTCCCGCTCACGGTGCAGCTTCCCGATGATCGGGATCATCGACTCCGCGGTCTCCTCGCGGTTCTTCCAGTTGGTGAACGAGTCGTCGTTGACAGTCACAGGTTTATCTTTCGAGCTAGGCGGCGCTCACATGCTAAACCCACGTTAACTTCGATCTTGCGGTGGGTGGTCCACAGCGCGAAGCCCGGCGGCACGCGGCCGCCGGGCACGGGCGTGACTCTCAGGCGCGGGCCTCACATGTTGATCATGTGGCCGGCCAGGCCGTGGACGGCCTCCTTGACCGCTTCGCCGAGGGTGGGGTGCGCGTGGACGTTGCGGGCGACCTCGTGGACGGTGAGGTCCCACTGCTGGGCGAGGGTGAGTTCCGGGAGGAGCTCGGTGACCTCGGGGCCGATGAGGTGGGCGCCGAGCAGTTCACCGTGGGTGTCGTCGCTGATGATCTTCACAAAGCCGACGGGCTGTCCCAGGCCGTGAGCCTTGGCGTTGGCGGTGAAGGGGAACTTGACGACCTTGACGTCGAAGCCCCGCTCGCGCGCCTGGGCCTCGGTCCAGCCGAAGCTGGCGACCTGCGGCTGGCAGTAGGTGGCCCGCGGGATCATGGTGTAGTCCAGCTCCATGGTCTCCGCGTCCGCAATGGTCTCCGCGGCCACGATGCCCATGGACTCGGCGGCGTGCGCGAGCATCAGCTTCGCGGTGACGTCCCCGATCGCGAAGATGTGCGGCACGCTGGTGCGACAGCGCCCGTCGACCTCGACCGCACCGCGCTCCGTCAGCCGCACCCCGGTGTTCTCCAGGCCGTAGCCCTGGACGTTCGGTGCGAAACCGATGGCCTGGAGGACCTTGTCCGTCTCCAGCGTCCGCCGCTCGCCGCCCTTGTCGACGGTGACGCGGACCCGGGGGCCGGAGTCGTCGATGCTCTCGACGGCGGTCCCGGTCAGGACCTCGATCCCCAGCTTGCGGTAGTGCTTGGCCAGTTCCTTGGAGATCTCCTCGTCCTCCAGCGGGACCATACGGTCCAGGAACTCGACGATGGTCACATCCACGCCGTAGCTGCGCAGGACGTAGGCGAACTCCACGCCGATCGCGCCCGCGCCGGCGATGACGATGCTGCCGGGCAGGGTCTCGCTGAGGATCTGGTTCTCGAAGGTGACCACCCGCTCCGACAGGGCCGTGCCGGGCAGCAGCCGCGGGCGGGCGCCGGTGGCCAGGATGCAGTGGCCGAACGTCACCGTCTCGGTGCGCCCGTCCGCCAGGGTCACCACCAGGGTGTGGTCGTCGGTGAAGGTGCCGCGCCCGTCGAACTGGGTGATGGCGTTCTTCTTCATCAGGTAGTGAACGCCCTTGACCCGGCCATCGGCGACCTTACGGCTGCGCTGGAAGGCCGCCCCGTAGTCGACGGCCACCTCCCCGCCGATGCTGATCCCGTACGCCTTGGCCTCGTTCGCGACGAACTGCACCATCTCGGCGTTGTGCAACAGGGCCTTGGAGGGGATGCAGCCCACGTTCAGGCAGACGCCTCCCCAGTACCGCTCCTCGACCACCGCGGTGGACAGACCCAGTTGCGCGCTACGGACCGCGGCGGTGTAGCCACCGGGCCCCGCTCCCAGAACAAGAACATCAAAGTGTTGGCTCACAAGGGATCGATCCTTCTCCGATGAGCCTCGGTACGCAACCTCAACTGTCTTCCGCTGGCCAGGAGATGTCAGTCCCTGCCCTTTCGCGGAACCGCCGGTCAGGGCTCGCGGTGCTCGTGCGCCGCCTGTTCCAGCGCCGTCGCCTCGGCCTCGGCCAGCCGCTGTTCGGCCGCCACGTCGATCGACCGGGTCAGCAGCCAGTAGAGCAGCGCGGCGACCGGCAGCCCGACGAACAGGGAGATGTCCGCTCCGCCGAGTGCGCGGGCGGCGGGCCCGACGAAGAGATCGCCCACGGAGAAGAACGGCACCATGACGGCGAACCCCACCAGGTACGCGACGATGCCGTGGGGACCCCAGCGCCCGTAGATCCCGCGGGGGTTGAAGATCTCGGCGATGGCGTAGTGGCCGCGGCGCACCACGTAGTAGTCCATGAGGTTCACCGAGGTCCACGGGATGAACAGATAGAGCACCAGCAGCAGGAAGTTGTTGAAGTTCTGCAGGAAGTGGGACGACGCGGCCAGCGCGCCGACGAGGGAGAGCGCCGCGGTGAGCCCCAGGGCGACCAGCCGGACAGCCAGCGTCGGCCGCACCTTCGCGAAGGAGTCGATGCCGCTGATCAGCGTGAGTGATCCGCCGTACATGTTGAGTGCCGTGACGGACACCAGGCCCAGCGCGGCGAACAGCAGCACCACGGCGCCGAAGCCGCTGAAGACCGTGTCGCCCGCGGCGTCGATCGAGCGGATCGTCTCGAAGTCCTTGCCCGCCCAGGCGGCGAGCAGGGCGCCGAGGGTCATCAGCCAGACGCCGCCGAGCGCCGAGCCGAAGTACGTCCAGTAGAAGGTCTTGCGGACCGTCACGTCCGGCCGCAGGTAGCGCGAGTAGTCCGAGACGTAGATGGCCCAGCTGATCTGGTAGCCGGCGACCACACCGAACTGGGCGAGGAACGGCGTCCAACGGAAGCCGCCGAGGTCGAACGAGCCCGGCGGGTAGTGCAGATTGACCAGGACCCCCACGGTGAAGATCCCGAAGACGACCAGGAAGGTGTACGTCAGGATCCGCTCGGCCCGGTGGATGATGTCGTAGCCGACGAGCGCGATCACGAAGGCGACCAGGGTGACCACGACCACCCACAGCTTGACGCCGCCGTGGACCGTGGTGTGCAGCGCGTCGCCGGCGAGGATGGTGTTGAAGACGTTGAACCCCGCGTACTGCACATAGGCGAACAGCCACACCAGAAGGGCCCCGACATATCCGAACTGGGGCCGCGACTGGATCATCTGGGGCAGGCCGAGCTGGGGGCCCTGGGCCGAGTGGAAGGCCATGAAGAAGGTGCCGATGACGGTGCCCGCCACGATCGCGAGGAGCGACCACAGGAGGTTGCCGCCCTCGGTGATGCTGATCAGACCCACCGCGAGGGTGGCTATCTGCGCGTTGGACATGAACCACAACGGGCCCAGATGCCACAGCTTGCCGTGCCGTTCGTCCAGCGGGACATAGTCGATGGACCGGATCTCGAGGCCCGACACCCGGGGCTCTGAAGCAGTCGTCACGGCGCCTCCCGTGTGCTGATCCATCCCTGCGGCCACATTCGCCCCCCGGACGTCCCGGGTCAAGGCCGCCGACCGCCCGGATCGTGAGGCGTGGTCCGGGCGATCATGCCCTACGGCATCAGCGGGCCCTTCGTCAGGGGAACTGGGTGACCTTGGACGGAACGGTGTCGGTTCCCGAGGTGGGGGCGCCGGTGTCGTTGACGACGTGGGCGTACTGGCCCTTCCCGCCCAGGGAGATCACCAGCAGGTCGTGCATCCTGATCCCCGGTTTCTCGGGCACCTGGAAGCCGTCGGCCTGGACGATCGTCGGATCGGCCGTGTAGTTGCAGTAGCTGCCCAGGCCCCAGGCCTCATGGACGTTCACCGTGTCGGCGACCTTGTAGGCCGCGTAGCCGACGATGCCGTCGTGGGTGACGGCGGCCGCGTTCGGGGCGTCGTAGGCCTTCTCGTTCTGGAAGAAGATCGTGCGGCCCCGCTCGCCGCTCCACAGCACGTCGTACTTGTTGAAGTGCTCGACGAAGAGTCCCGTGGCCAGGACGTCGTCGCCGTTGACGCGCAGACCGTAGTCGGCCCGGTTGGTGTCCCAGCCGACCCCGTCCCCGTGGTCGGCGCGCCAGAGCCAGGTGTGGTCGATGACGACGTCGTCGCTGTTGACGACGACGGAGTTGGTGGCCAGCCCCGGGCCCGCGCCGCCGATACGGACGAAGACGTCCTGCACGGTGGTGGGATCGGCGGAGTGGTCCGCCGTCGAACCGGGCTGACCGATCTGCAGCAGCGTGTCGGAGTTGACGGGTCCGGCGTCGATGAGGAAGCCCGCGAGCCGTACTCCGTCGACGTCCGCCACGTGCATGGCGTCGATGCCGTTGTCGGGGACGAGAGTGGCCAGACCGAGGCCGAGCACGACCGTGTCGGGCCGTGTCACGTCGATGGTCCGGTCGAGGTGGTAGATCCCCGGGGTGAAGAGCAGGTTGAGGCCCTGGGCCAGCGCGGCGTTGATCGTCGCGGCGGTCGCGCCCGGCTTGACCACGTAGAACTGGTCCAGCGGGAGCGAGGTGCCCGCGTCGGCGGGCCAGGACACGCCACGGGCGTTGGTGCGCTTGGCGGGCACGAAGACCTTGTAGCTGCTGCCGTCCAGATACAGGAACGGCTTCTCGCGGGAGACGGGGGTGGTGTCCAGCGTGGTGTACGGGCCGGAGTCGAAGTTGGTCGCCGGGGCGCCCTGGACGCCGGTGAACGTCATGTTCCACACTCCGTTGGTCCAGCCGCCGACCGAGCTGTCGCGGGTGTACCACTGCTGCTGGGAGTACGGCCCCACCGTGCCGTCGATCTTCGAGTCGGCGATATAGCCGCCGGAGGCCCAGCCGTAGCCGTTCGGGGCGAGGTTGAGTCCGCCCTGAACGTGTATGCGGCGGAACGGCGCGGCCTGTGCGACGGCCCACCGGTCGGTGCCGTTGGCAGGCTTGAGGGCGAGGTTCTCCGCCGAGCGCCAGAAGTTCTGGGTGGCGTTGCCGTTGAACCAGCCCGCGTCGACGGTGATGTCACCGTTGATCCGGGTGTCGCCGGGGTTCAGCCCGAGTCCCGAGATCGAGGTGTAGAAGCCCAGTTGGGCGTTGATGCCGTTGTAGGTGCCCGGCTTCAGCAGGAACTGGTAGCGGCCGGAGCCGAACTGGCTCGACTCCTGCTGGGCGAAGACCTGGTCGAACTTCTGCTGGAGATCGGGCGTGGACGGATCCACGACGATCACGTTCGGTCCGAGGTCGCCACCGCCCTGGACGGGGGGAGTGCCGCCCGACGAGGCCGTGTGGACCGCGACCTCCCACAGGGAGTAGCCGTAGCCGGTCGCGCGGACCGTCCCGTAGATCCGGAGATAGCGGCCCGAGCCGCTCACGTCGTACGCCGCCGTGCCACCGCTCGCGCCGGTCACGCTCTTGAGCGTGCTCCAGCTCCGGCCGTCGTCCGAGGCCTGGATCTGGAACTCCTTGGCGTCGGCGGCCTCCCAGGTCAGGTCGACCTTGCACAGGTTCTGTACCGATCCCAGGTCGACCTGCACCCACTGCGGATCGGAGGCCTGGGAGGACCAGCGGGTGCCGGTGTCGCCGTCGAAGGCGGCGGAGGCGGGGGTGCCCGCGTTCTCCGTGGAGGAGGCGGAGGCGGGCCGGCCCTTCGCGGCGTCGGCAGTGTCGCAGGAGGGCGCGGTGGTGCCGGAGGTGCCGAAGACCTGGAACTCCCAGAGGGAATAGCCCCACTGGGTGGCGCGGTGGACGCCGTACATCCTGACGTAGCGGCCCTGTCCCGACACGTCGAGGGTGTCGATGCCGCCGTCGCCGCCGGTGACGGACTTCAGGTCGGTCCAGTTGCTGCCGTCCTGGGAGGCCTGGATCTTGTAGTCCTTGCCGTAGGCGGTCTCCCAGTTGAGGACGACCTTGGCGATCGTGGCGGTGGCGCCGAGGTCGACCTGGAGCCACTGCGTGTCGCCGGCGGCGGACGACCAGCGGGTGCCGGTGTCGCCGTCCACGGCGTCGGCGGCGGGCGTCCCGGCGTTCTCGTCGGAGGACGACGTGGCCGTTCTGCCCTGGGACAGCGGGGTCTCGGCCGCGGCCGAGGCGGCGGCCGGGGAAGGGATGGCGGGCAGGGTGAGGAGCGCTGCCGTGGCGGCCAGCGCGACACGCAGGGATCTGAGTCTCATGTGGGGTTCCCTGCGGGTGCGGTGAACGGGTGGTCACGACGAGCGGTGGCGTGCGAGGGCGCGCGGAACGGCGGTGTCTGGTGGGCAACTGGGCCCGGAACGCGGCTGCCTGTGCCGCCCCGATCGGGTGGAGAGTGAACGGGCCCTGGAAACCGCTTAGTTCACGACTTGATTTAACTGATGATGCTGGAGACCAGGCAAGCCCCCGGACACAGGAATCTTTTCAACTCCTGGTCGCGGGGGCGTGGTTGGACGGAGGGCGTGCGTTCAAGTAGTGGCGCCGGTGGGGGTGTCGATCCGTCCCCCGGAGACCTGGACGCCGCCCTCCGGGAGTCCGCACGGCCGGTTCAGGGCCGCGACGGTCTGCGCGGTGACGGACGGGCGGGGGAGGGGGCCGTCGGGGCGGTCCCCCGATCTGTGGACTGGGCCGGGTGGGATCGGGTTCCTGTCGAGGGGGGTCGGGCCGCGGTCGAATGAGATGGGCCTCCGGCCGGTTGGGATCGGTTCCCGGTCGGGTGGGAGCAGATCCTGTACCGTTCGAGCGCCTTGTCCAGCTCTATCAGGATGGGCTCCGGCAGGACACCGTCCTGCGCGTACCTCAGGATGGCTTCCGCCACGACGCGCAGCTTGGTGTTCGTACGCTGTGAGACATCCCGCAGGACGCGCCAGGCCTCCTCGGGCGCGATGCGCCCGATGGCGACCACGGCGCCCATCGCCTGATCGATACGGGCGTGCGAGGAGACGGCCTGGTGGAGCTGTGCGTTCTCCTCCAGGAGCCGTTCGTGCTCCATTGCCAGGTCGGCGGCGGACAGCAGTCGCAGCGGGTGCCGGTCGGATATCGCAAAGAACGCCATGGTGTGTTCCCAGGTCGGACGGGCGGTCGCGGTTACAGCTTCCCCCAGGCGGGCGTCGTAGACGAATCGGTTCCAGCCTCCCGTGCGCGGCCGGATGTCCGACGCGGCCCCTTCCGACGCCGGCCGCCCGGCAGCTCCGGGGTCCGGGTTGCGAGTTCACACAGTGCTGCATATCGTTACGTTCAGTCATGACACCCGTGGTGAACTCGGCATCTCATCGATGCCTGCCGCTGCCTTCTGGATGTCGCTGCCCCGGCTCGCGGGACCTCCCTGCCGGATCTCCGTCTTCGCCGCTGGGCAATCCGAGGCGTGACGTCGTCGAGAGTTCCCTCTCGGAAGAGCCCCCTGTTGAAAGCCTGCGCATCACCCAAGGAGGTCCGTCATGCCCGAAACCACCTGGCGACACTCTCGGCGCACGTTTCTCTCCACCTCGGCCGCCGCCATGACCGCGGCAACCACAGGAGCCTTCGGCTCGCCTCTCAGGACGCCGGCCGCGACGCCCGGAGGTGCGGACATCCGTCCCTTCCATGTCAAGATCGCGGAAGAGGATCTCACCGAGCTCCGTCGGCGCATCATCGCGACGCGGTGGCCGGACCGTGAGACGGTCCGTGATCAGTCCCAGGGCGTCCAGTTGGCCACGATGCAAAAGCTCGCCCACTACTGGGGGACGTCCTACAAATGGCGGAACATCGAGGCGAGGCTGAATTCCCTGCCGCAGTTCCTGACCGAGATCGACGGGCTCGACATTCACTTCCTTCATGTGCGCTCCCGCCATCCGCACGCCCTGCCGATGATCCTGACCCACGGTTGGCCGGGCTCGATCCTGGAATTCCTCAAGGTGATCGACCCGCTCACCGACCCCACGGCTCACGGGGGACGCGCGGACGACGCCTTCCACCTCGTCATACCCTCGATTCCCGGCTACGGATTCTCGCAGCGGCCGACGAGCACCGGTTGGGGCCCGGACCGTATTGCGCGAGCCTGGGACACCTTGATGGGGCGTCTGGGATATGAGCACTACGTCTCCCAGGGCGGCGACTGGGGTGCGGTGATCTCCGACAGGTTGGCGATGCAGCGACCCGCGGGACTGCTCGGCATCCATGTGAATTTCCCGGCCACCGTGCCCCCGGACATCGCGGAGAAACTGGCCTGCGGCGATCCGGCCCCGGCCGGACTGTCCCCCGACGAGAGGGCCGCGTACGAAAAACTCGCCGCCTTCTACAAGACGGGCTCGGGTTACTCCGCCATGATGGTCACCCGGCCACAGACCGTGGGATACGGGCTGACGGACTCGCCGGCCGGACTGGCCGCATGGATGTACGACAAATTCGCCGCGTGGACGGACAGTGGCGGCGAACCGGAGCGGGTGCTCACGGTGGACGAGATGCTCGACGACATCACGCTCTACTGGGTGACCAACACCGCGGTCTCTTCCGCTCGCCTCTACTGGGAGAACAACGCCAACAACTTCAACGCCGTCTCGGTTTCCGTCCCGGCCGCCATCACCGTGTTTCCCGGCGAAATCTACCAGGCGCCACGGAGTTGGGCCGAACGCAGCTACCACAAGCTCATCTATTTCAACAAGGCGCAGCGCGGCGGCCACTTCGCCGCCTGGGAAGTGCCGGACATCTTCACCAAAGAGCTCCGGGCCGCGTTCAGGTCGCTTCGTACCTGACGCCGCGGGGCAGGCGGGAGTTTGACGACAGGGCCTGGGCCCGAGGCGTGCCGTCCCAGCGCCAAGTGGTCAGAAGAGGGTGTCCGGGCAGTTCGGTACGTCCGGTGGCCCACAACAGCGTGGGCCAGGGATCCGTGGACCGCGGGGCGTTCGGAAACAGCCGGGCGAGCACCCGCGAGCACAGATCGGCGGGTGGGCTCCAGGCGAGTCCGAGCCCTTGGGCCAGGTCGTGCGTGTGCACCAGGGTCTCCACGATCCCCATCGCGGCGAAGCCCTCGGCGTCGGAGGCACCGAAGACGTGGTGGGCGCGAACCTGCGGGGGCGTCGTGCGCACCATGGCGACCAGCAGCGCGCCGCTTGCCTCCAGCACCTGCAACAGGCCGGTGGGCCCCGCCTTGCGGTCCGCGTGAATGGCGTTCGCGGGGCCGCCGGGCCGTCGGCTCTCCCACACGAAAGGCACCTCGCCGTCCAAGGGCGGTGTTCTGGGGCCCAGTTGCGCGGCGTATGCGAAGAGGTCGTCGCTGAGGTGCTCGACGGTCTCCCAGCAGTCCCATTCCAGCGAACCCGCCTTCCCGTCCCATGCGGACGGGGGCGCCTTGCGGAGCACCGCCGCCGCGAGCCGCACGGCAAGGGCGAGGTCGTCCGCGGTGACGGGGGACGGGGACGGGCCGGTTTCGACTGATCGGGACATGGCGGGACCGTACCTCGACCGGCAGGAGCCGCGCCCTCCCTTAAATCACCGGGGCAACCCGGCGAACGCCGCCGGTCACAGCACTAGGTCCTGTCGTCAAACTGCCGTCGTCCGCCCGGAGGGCGGGCTCTGCGGCGGCGTGGGGGAGCGTGCATGGCGTCGCGGGGCAGGCGGGAGTCTGACGACAGGACCTAGGCGCTGCGCGGCCGACGGGCCGTCTTGCGGGCCGTGGTCTTCTTGGCCGTGGTCTCCTTCTTGGTGTCCTTCGCGGTCTTCCTCGCCGCCGTCTTCTTCGCAGGTGCCTTCTTCGCCGTCTTCCCGGAGGCCGTCCTTGCGGCCGCGCTCTTCTTGGGCAGCTCGTGGACCTCGGCATCCGCCTCCTCGCCCCGGGACGCCTTCGCCCGGGCCACGGAGTCCCGGAGCGCGGTCATCAGATCCAGCACCGCGCCGGTCCCGGCCTCCGGCTCCGGTGCCTCGGGCGGGGCGTGGCCCTCCCGCTTGGCCTCGATCACCTGCTCGAGCGCCTCCGTGTAGTGGTCGACGAAGTCGGGGCCTTCGAGGCTGTCCCGGGTCATGCGCCCGATGAGGTGCTCGGCCTCGGCGATCTCGTCGTCGGAGAGCGCCACCTCCTGCGGGGCCAGTTCACGGGGGTCGCGGATCTCGTCCGGCCAGCGCATCGCGTGCAGCACGATCGCGTCGTTGCGCACGCGCAGCAGGCCGAGCCGCTCCCGGCCGTGCCAGGCGAACTTGGCCACCGCCACTCTCGACGATCGCTCCAGCGCCTTGCGCAGCAGCGCGTACGGCTTGGTGGCGACCGTCCCCGAGGCCTGGAGGTAGTAGCCCTCGCCGATCCGGAGGGGGTCGATGGACTCGGCCGGCACGAACGCGGCGATCTCGATGGCCCGCGTCGTCGGCAGGGGCAGTTCCCGCAGTTCCTCGTCGAGGACGGCGACGACCTGGTCCTTGGCGATCTCGTAGCCCTTGCCGATCTCGTCCTGCGGGATCTCACGGTCCTCGATCTCGCAGAACTTGCGTACGCGCACCCGGCCCATGTCCTCCAGGTGGTACTGGTGGAAGCGGACGCTGTGGTCCTCGGTCGCGGGGACCACGTTGATCGGGATCGTGACCAGGCCGAAGCTGATCGCTCCTGACCAGATACTCCGGGGCATCGCAGACCTCTCCATGACGTGCCCCGAGGCCACCAGCCTACGAAGGGCTCGGCCGGGCGGCACGGCGGAGTGCTCCGCCGGGGCCGGTTCGGTGCCGGCGGGGAGCGCTCGGTGAACTGCCGGGGAAATCTTGGTGTCCGTCCTCGCGTCCGGGCTGTTCGGGTGCCGGGTGCTGCCTAGCATGAGCCCATCGCGCCGGTGCCCTGTGGCAATGGGGCGCGTGGTCACGTTCGTACGTCGCCCGGGGAGGCGTTGGGAAATGCCGGTGCCCGGCCTCGGATCACGGCCGGCCCGACTCCGGGCGGTCGGCGCACTCGTCCTGGTGCCGGCCCTGGTAACGGCGGCGCTGGTCGGCATCCTGTCCCCGGACCATCGCGCGCGGGCCGCCGCCGACGGGCTTCCGCACACCACCGTCGAGGTGTCGCCGAGCGCCTGCGGCCGCGGCTGGAGCCGCCCGGTGTACGGTCTTCAGGTCTTCGACATGCACAACACCTCCGACGGCGCCGCCGAGGTGTATCTCCAGGACGCCCGCACCCGGGCCGTCTACGGGGAGATCGAAGGACTCGCCCCCGGCACGACCCGGCCGTTGACCGTCCGGCTCGGCGCGGGCTCGTACACGTTCACCTGTCTGCCCGACGACGCCGAAGCTGTCACCGGCCCCACCGTCCGCATCGCCGGGGGGACACCCGGGCCCGCGGCGGCCCCCATCACCCAGCACGATCTCATCCCCCTCGCGATCGACTACCAGAAGTGGGTCGCCGGCGGCCTGGACCAGGTCGTGCGGCTGACCGGAGGGCTCCAGGACGCCATCGACCGCGGGGACCTCGACGCGGCCCGCAGGGCCTGGCTCCCCGCCCACCTCGAGTACGAGCGGCTGGGCGCGGCGTACGACGCCTTCGGTGACGCGGACGGGCAGATCAACGGCACCGACGCCGGGCTGCCCGGCAGGGTCCACGATCCGTCCTTCACGGGCTTCCACCGCGTCGAGTACGGGCTGTGGCACGGCGAGTCCGCCGCCGGTCTGCGCGCTCCCGCGGGCGCCCTCCTCAAGGCGGTCCGCGCACTGCGCGCCGACTGGGCGCAGGCCCGGATGGACCCGGCGCAGTTGGGTCTGCGGGCACACGAGATCCTGGAGAACACCGTGCAGTTCGAGCTGACCGGACGCACCGACTACGGCAGCGGAAGCAATCTCGCCACCGCCCGCGCCGGCATCGACGGCACCCGCGCCGTGCTGTCCCGGCTGCACCCCCTGCTCACCACGCGCGACCCCGGCCTGCCCGCTCTCGAACAGGAGTTGGACCGCGCGGCGCGCTTCCTGGACGGCTTCGCCCACGACGGCCGCTGGACCCCGCTCGACCGGCTGGACCGGGCGCAGCGCGAACAGGTCGACGCGGTCCTCGGCGACCTGGTCGAGCGGCTCGCCCCGGTGGCGACGCTCTGCGATCCCCGGAGGACGGTATGACCACCCCGCCCCCCACGAGCCGCGTCGGGCGGCGCGGGTTCCTGCGCGGGGCGGCCCTCGCGGGCGCCGGTCTCGCCGCCGGCGGCGCCGCCGCCCCGTCGGGTGACGCCGCCCCGTCGGGTGACGCCGCCCCGTCGGGTGACGCCGGCACCGGCGCACCCTCCGTCGCCCCCTTCCACGGCCCGCACCAGCAGTCGGTGCTCGCCGCCCCGCGCCGGGTCACCGCGTTCACCTCCTTCGACGTGACCGTCGACAGCCGCAAGGAACTGGCCGATCTTCTGCGCACCCTCACCGCGCGCGCCCGCTTCCTGACCTCCGGCGGCACGCCTCCGCCCCTCGGTATCACCGGCCCGCCCGCCGACTCCGGCATCCTGGGCGGTCAACTGTCCCCGGGCGCACTGGCGGTGACCGTCGGCGTCGGCTCCGCGCTCTTCGACGACCGCTTCGGCCTGGCCGCACACCGCCCGCGCCGGCTGACGGCCATGCCCGCCTTCCCCGACGACGACCTCAAGTCCGAGTGGTGCCACGGCGACCTCAGCCTCCAACTGCACGCCGACGACTCCGACACCGTGCTGCACGCCCTGCGGGACATCGCCCGGCACACCCGCGGTGCCATGCAGGTCCGCTGGCGTCTCGACGGCTTCGCCAGTCCGCCGCGCCCCTCGGGCACCCCTCGCAACCTGCTGGGCTTCAAGGACGGCATCGCCAACCCCGACGCCACCGACGCCCGCATGATGAACCGTCTGGTGTGGGTGGACCGGGGCGCGGGCGAGCCGGACTGGGCGGTCGGCGGCAGCTACCAGGTCGTACGGCTGATCCGGATGCTCGTGGAGTTCTGGGACCGGGTCTCGCTCAGCGAGCAGGAACGCATGTTCGGCCGGGCTCGGGAGTCCGGTGCGCCCCTCGACGGGAACGCCGAGCACGACATCCCCGACTACCCGCGCGACCCCAAGGGTGACGTCATCCCGCTGGACAGCCATATACGGCTGGCCAACCCGCGCACGGCGGCCACGGCCGACCAGCGGATCCTGCGCCGTGCCTACAACTACGACGCCGGCACGGACCGCAACGGCAACCTCGACATGGGCCTGCTGTTCTGCTGTTACCAGCAGGACCTCGCCCGCCAGTTCGAGACCGTGCAGCGCCGCCTCGCGGGCGAGCCCCTCACCGACTACATCTCGCCCTTCGGCGGCGGCTACTTCTTCGCGCTCCCCGGTGTGCGCGACGGGGCGGACTGGTACGGACGTGCCCTCCTGAGCTGAACCTGTTCAGACAAGTGAGTGCACTCTGCCGGGATTTCAGGGTCAACAGAGGGTCAAGACTTCTTCTGGCTTCCCTGACTTGCTGTTCATGTACACGCCACCATCACTCCGCCGCGTTGCCGTCCGCCGGGCGGATCATCCCTGACCGTATGTGGCAATGACGTTCGTGTCCGGAAGGTGAACCAGCATGGCCAGCAGGGGAAGACGAGCAACGACACGGAGCATCGGTGCGCTCGCGGGGGCCGCCGCGCTGACGCTCCTCGGCGCACACGCGCCCGCCTGGGCCGCCGCGCCCGACGGAGGTTGGGGCTCCTCCTCCACGGCCACGCCCATCAAGCACGTGGTCGTCCTCTTCGACGAGAACGTCTCCTTCGACCACTACTTCGCGACCTACCCCAAGGCCGCGAACTCCGACGGCACGAAGTTCACGGCGTCCAAGAACACCCCGAAGGACGTCGACAACCTGCGCACCGCCGGGCTTCTGACGAAGAACCCCAACCAGTACGCGCCCAAGCGGCTCACCCCGTCCCAGGCCATGACCTGCGACCAGAACCACGCCTACGGGCCCGAGCAGTACGCGTACAACGGCGGCAGGAACGACCAGTTCGTGCAGAACACCGACTCGGGCAAGTGCTCCGGCACCCTGTTCGGCGAGCCGGGTCTGGTCATGGACTACTACGACGGCAACACCGTCACCGGGCTGTGGAACTACGCCCAGCACTATTCCATGAACGACCGCTCCTACAGCTCGGTCTACGGTCCCTCCACGCCCGGCGCGCTCAACCTGATCTCCGGTCAGACGCACGGTGTCGTCTCCACGGACCCCGCTTCCGGCACCGAGAACCCCAAGCAGACCGCCACGCCGGACTCCTACACCGTCCAGTCGCCCGACGCCAAGGGTGTCGGCACGCTCGTCAACGACCCCGACCCGGCCTACGACGACTGCGCCGGCAAGGACCACACCAGCAAGAACGCGCTCGCCTCGATGCAGGGCCGCAACATCGGCGACGTACTCAACTCCAAGAAGATCACCTGGGGTTGGTTCCAGGGCGGGTTCCGGCCGTCCACCGCGTGGGACGGCAAGCAGGGTGACTACGCCAAGTGCGACACCACGCACACCAACGTGGGCGGCGCCGCGGCGGTGGACTACAGCCCCCACCACTCGCCGTTCCAGTACTACAAGTCGACGTCCAACCCGCACCACCTGCCGCCCAAGAACGTCGACGAGATCGGCCACAACGGCCAGGCGAACCACAACTACGACCTGACCGACTTCGACGCGGCCCTCAAGGCGGGCAAGCTCCCCGCCGTCAGCTTCGTCAAGGCCCCGGAGTACCAGGACGGCCACGCCGCCTACTCCGACCCCATCGACGAGCAGCACTTCCTGGTCCAGCAGATCAACGCCCTCCAGAAGTCGCCGCAGTGGAAGTCGACCGCGGTCGTCATCGCCTACGACGACTCCGACGGCTGGTACGACCACGCCTACGCCAAGCCCCGCAACGGCTCGAAGGACACCTCGACCGGCTCCAACGGCAAGGCGACCGACAGCCCCGCCTGCCAGGCCGGTCCGGCGGCCGCCGGCGGCTACGCGGACCGCTGCGGTCCGGGTACCCGTCAGCCGCTGCTCGTGGTCTCCCCGTACAGCAAGGTGAACAAGATCGACCACACGCGCACCGACCAGTCGTCGATCATGCGCTTCATCGAGGACAACTGGCACACCGGGCGGGTCGGTGACCACTCGTTCGACGCTGCGGCCGGCTCGCTCGCGGGCATGTTCGACTTCCGTCACCCCAACAACAGGCAGGTGCTGCTGAACACCGACGGTTCGGTGAAGTCGGTCGGTCCGATCCGCCCCGTGAAGGCGGTCGCCACCAGCATCACCCCGGGACCGGCCATGCAGAACACGGCCGCGACGACGGACGCCTCGTTCCCGGCCGTCCCGGTGGGCATCGCTGCGGGCGCCCTCCTCGCCGCCGGCGCGACCGGTACCTACCTCACCCTGCGCCGCAGGGAGCGCCGTACCGCCTGACGCGGCGCGGCTCTTGGGCGGGCGGCGGTTCCGGTGATCCCGGGGCCGCCACCCGCGGCTTTCATCGGGCGCCGGTGACCGCCCCGCCGTCCGCCTGCAACGCCTCCACCAGCAAGAGACCGCAGGGACTGAAGGCCGGGTCCGCCGACCCCGATGACCAAGGTGATCAGACGCGGTGTGCAGGAGGGACTGTGCGCGGCGGACATTCCGCACCCGCTGCACAACCGCACACCCTACGCCCTGGCCTTCGGCGGTCTGCTCCTGTTCGGCGGCCGGGTATCCGACTTGTGGGGCCGCAAGAGGGCTTTCGTCATCGGCCTGGTCGGCTTCGCCGCGGCCTCCGCACTCGGCGGCGCGGCGACCACCGGCGCGGCGATGTTCGGCGCCCGCGCCCTCCAGGGCGCCTTCGGCGCCTTGCTCGCCCCCGCCGTGCTCTCCCTCCTCGCCGTGATGTTCACGGACGCCTAGGAGCGCGCCAAGGCGTTCGGCATCTTCGGTGCGATCGCCGGTGGTGGCAGCGCCGTCGGCTTCATTCTCGGCGGGGTGCTCACCGAGTACTTGGACTGGCGCTGGACGTTCTTCGTCAACGTCCCGTTCGCGATCGTCGCGGCGACTCGTGGTCCGTGAGCCCGAGGTCGGCCGCAACCGCTCCCCGCTCGACATCCCCGGCGTCGTCCTGTCCACCCTCGGCCTGGTATCGCTGGTCTACGGCTTCACCCGTGCCGACTCCGACGGCTGGACCCACACCACGACCATCTCGTTGTTCGTCGTGTCGGCGGTCCTGCTCCTCGCCTTCGTTGTCACCGAGGCCAAGGCCAAGGCCCCGCTGCTGCCCCTGCGCGTGGTCACCGACCGCAACCGCGGCGGGGTCTACCTCTCCCTCGGTATCGCGGTCATCGCGATGTTCGGCAGCTTCCTGTTCCTGACCTACTACCTGCAAGTCGTGAAGGGCTACTCGCCGGGCAAGAGCGGGCTCTCCTTCCTGCTGATGGTCGCGGGCATGATGGTCGGCTCGACCCAGATCGGCACCCGTCTGGTGACCCGCGTCCCGGCCCGGTTCCTGATGGGTCCCGGCTTCCTGGTGGCCGCGGCCGGCATGTTGCTGCCGGCTCGGCTGGAGGTCGGCTCGTCATACGCCTCGACCGTCCTGCCGGCGCTGGTACTGATCGGTCTCGGAATGGGTACGACGTTTCGCGCCCGCCATGTCCCTGCCCACCCAGGGCATCGAGCCCCGGGACGCCGGTGTCGCCTCCGCGATGATCAACACCTCGCAGCAGGTGGGCGGAGCGATCGGCACCGCCCTGCTGAACACGATCGCCGCCTCCGCGACAACCTCGTACGTCAAGGACCACATCGCCGACGCCGGGACGAAGCCGCAGCTGGTCCAGTTGCAGGGCGTGGTGCACGGCTACGCCAATGCCATCTGGTTCGCCGTCGGCATGCTGGTGATCGCCACGCTCATCGTCCTGACCCTGGTCAACCGCCGCCCGGGCGGCGAGGACGTCGAGGTCGAGATGGCGGTGCCGGTGGTTGCCCACTGAGGCTCCGGGTGGTCCTGAGGAACCTGCCGTGGGCGCGCATGGAAGGGAAGCCCATCACGGCGTGGCGTCCCGGTGTGACGGCTGAGGGGCGGTGTCCTTGCGGGGGCCGGCCTGCTGCTCCCGGGCGTCGATCCTCGCGCTGATCTTCTCGGCGGCGTTGCGCAGGCTGATGAGTTCGGCGGGGTCGAGAACGTCGAAGACGAGGTCGCGTACCTCGGCCACGTGTCCTGGGGCGGCTTCGGTGAGATGGGCGTGGCCGGCGTCGGTCAGGATCGCCTGGGTGTACCGGCCGTTGGTGGGGTCGGGTTCGCGGCGGACGAAACCCCGGCGTTCCAGCCTGCTGATCATGTGGGAGAGGCGTGACTGCTCGGAGTTGGCGAGCACGGCCAGGGCGCCCATGCGCATGCGGTGTCCCGGCTGGTCGGACAGTCCGGCGAGGACGTAGTACTCGATGTAACTGAGCTGTGCGTCCTGCTGCAGCTGTGCTCCCAGGGCGGCGGGCAGTCGGTGCAGCATCATTGCGAACTGCTGCCATGTCTCCCGTTCTGCCGGGGTCAGCCAGCGGGGCTGATCGTTCGTCGACCGAGGCTGTTCAGGCATGCCCGGAGTCTATCTGGCATGAACGCTCACGAGTCAGGACTCACATTTGAATTTTCATGGGTCGTCGCCCCAGGCTCGGACATGAAAGTTCATATGAAGCCGCCTCGCATCGGCGGCCCATCAAGGAGAAGACTCATGAGTGACCTGAAGATCGCCGTCATCCTCGGCAGCACCCGGCCCGGTCGCAACGGCAAGGCTGTCGCGGACTGGGTGGTGGACCGCTCCGGCGCCCGCACCGGCGTCGAGTACGAGCTGGTCGACCTCGCCGACTACCCGCTGCCCCACCTGGACGAGGCCATCCCGCCGGCCATGGGCCAGTACCAGGGTGAGCACACCCAGGCATGGGCGGCCAAGATCGCCGAGTTCGACGGGTACATCTTCGTGACCCCCGAGTACAACCACTCCACCTCCGGCGTACTCAAGAACGCGATCGACTACCTGTACGGCGAGTGGAACGACAAGGCCGGCGCCTTCGTCTCCTACGGTTCCCTCGGCGGCGCCCGGGCCATCGAGCACCTGCGGGGCGTGGCCAGCGAACTGCAGCTGGTGCACGTGCGTCAGCAGCTGTCCTTCTCGCTGTTCACCGACTTCGAGAACTTCTCCGTCTTCAAGCCGGGCGAGCAGCACGACGGCGCCGCGACCACCCTGTTCGACCAGCTGGAGTCCTGGGCCCGCGCCCTCAGGACGGTGCGAGTCTGACACCCTCACCCGCCAGAAGGCGGGCGAGGGGACTTGCCTCGCCGTAACCGCGTGAGAACGCGAACGCCGCGCCAGTTGCCTGTTCGGCCAGCTCCGCGGCTGAACCCGCAGCGGGGCCCCGGCGACCCAGGGCCCCGGTGCGGGTGTGATCACGGCTCAGGGGTTCAACGACCAGCCGCGACCGGTGTCAGGCATGCAATGGCATGCACCCACCAGGAAGGTGCTCGCGGAGCAGCGCGTCGTGCTGCACACCGGGGCAGCCGACTACACCCTGCTCACCGGCCGCTACGCGGATCCGTGCGCGCGGCGGTCGAGGACCTGCTGACCGCCCACGGCATCGCCTGGGGCGTGTTGCGAAAGTCCCGCCTGCGCCGCGGGGTTTGGGCAAAGCCCCCCCCCGCGCCCCCCCCCCGGGCGCTGGGGGGGGGGGCGCCGACAAAAAAAAAACCACAACCCCC
>NZ_JBIARC010000060.1:0-45513 GCF_042889625.1 Streptomyces sp. NPDC002573
CCCGCCCCCGCGGGGCCACAACCCCCCCCCCGCAGCGGGACGCCCCGGGGGGCGGCCGCGCGGGGGGGGGGGGGGGGGCCGGGCGGCCCCCCCCCCCCCCCCCCCCACCACGGGGCTTTGGAGGCCTTGCGCAATCGCGGCCGCGCAACGGGGTCGGCATGCGCTGCGCATCGAGCTGCGCAACGAATCCAGCAGTCCTGCGCAGTCGGCACGTGCAGCCGACTGCGCACACCGCCGGAGGCACATCGGCCTTGGGGTTGCGCACGGCAGAGCGTGCGCAATCGGTCTCCGAAGGCTTATTCCTGGAGACGGCGGTCGCCCGATTCGTGGGCGGCCTGTCCCACTGCGCTGTCCCCGGATCGCTTGAGCGAGCTCCTCGTCCCCGCCGCCTTCACGGCGGTTGTCGGCTCTGTCGTGCCCGGCCCTGGTCCAGGCCCGTGGTCAACCATCTGGGTTCTGGTGGTCGTTGCAACACCTCAGCTCAACGGCGTAGCCCGATTGCGCAGCCACGGCATCCAGGGCATGCACCGCAGCTTCGCAGTGGATCTTCGAACAGGAAGCTGATGACAGGTGTGACCGCGTCTGCTGACGCCGTGGAGGAAGTCACGTCAGCCAAGCTGGACGCGGGTGCTCTGGATGGCCAGTTGATCGCCTGGCTGGTGGACCGGGCGAAGGCCGACGAGATCAGGCGGAGCGGCGAGGGCGGGCTTCAGGCCCCCGCACGGGGTCTCAGTCGCTGTCGTCGTACGGCTCTGCGAGCCGCAGTCCGAGGTCGTCCAGCCACTGCTGGACCCACATCCGCAGCTCGGTGATCTGGTGGGGGCTCATTCCGTAGGCGGCGTACTCACGGTCGGAGGTGAAGTCGACGGCTTCGAGTCGGCTGTGGAGTTCTTCGAGGTCGAACTCCTCGTCGTGCTGAGCGCCAAGCCGCTCGAATTCTCCTGTCGTGTACAGGTCGCGGGCGCTGAAGACGTCGATCACGTCGCGGGGGAAGCCCCGGTCGTGCAATGCGCGGACTTTCAGGCCGACAGCGTCGTCGCGGGAGAGGGTGGGTCCGGCGTCCGTCTGAGCGGGGGGCTTGTGGAAGATCTCTTTGAGAATGTCGACCTCGCACTGTGCATTGCTCACGGGGTCCGTGGCAATCAGACGGGCCATGCGGGGGGCGAGCTCGACGACGCTGATGGCCCAGCCTTTTTCTTCCAGGCCGGATACGAGGGCCTGAGCGATCTCGGTCATGTCCGCGGCCGCATTGGTGGCCAGGTCGAGGTCTTGGCTGAGGCGGGAGACGAGGTCGTGGGCCTGGATGGCGTATCCGCCGGCCAGCACGAGGCCGTAGGTGGTGCCGCAGGCGAGGACGTCGCTCAGCAGGCGGCGGTGCAGGTCGGGAAGTTTCACGCTGCGGCAGCGGTCACCAGCTGTGGGAAGCGCTGCTCCCAGCAGGTACGCACGGGCCGGCCGAGGGCGATGCGCAGCCGTGGCCAGTGGCGCAGGAGAAGGTCTGCGTTGAGGTAGCGGGTGAGGTCTTCGCGCAGGCCGTTGGTGAGCACGATGCGGTACAGGCCCACAAGGAGCTGTTCGTCGTCGAGGTCGAAGCGGGTCAGCCCGGACCAGGCCAGGTGCAAAGGCAGCTCCACACTCCCGCTGTCGGGGCCGGAGAGCTCCTCGAGGCTCGCCGGGAGGCGTTCGGCCAGGTGAGCCCAGCGGGTGGAGGTTGCGGAGCCATGCGCGGTCACTCCACCAGTATGGCGTACCTCAGAGGGCGTGCACGCGTCTTGCGACGACCGCGTCGCCCGGACGTCTGCCCGACCCCTACGGCATGCGGGTGCCGTGCCGGCTCGGGGGAAACCCGGCACGGCACCCGCACTCCCATCTTCCAGCCGCAGCGGCCGGGATGCCGTTCGTGGGCGCGTTTTCTTCTCAAGGATGGGATCGGTCTCCGGCTTCGGGGAGGCGCCGCGCCTGCGCTGGACCTCGTCACGGATCCGGTTGAGCTTGTGCCGCACGCCCTGGCCCGTCCGGGGCGGTCGGCCCACGCAGCGGTCGCCTGGCTCGGGAGCCGCGGGCCGGACGCGATGTCTGCTGTCCTCATCTCATGGCCAGCCCGTGGTCGGGCCTGTGGTCGGGCCGACCATGACCCCGACCACGGTTTTTGTGTCCTCTTCGTGACCGTGGTCGGCATCTCGTGGTCGGTGGTCAGGTCGGGGGCGACGGGTTTTCTCAAGGTCAGCAAGTACACGTTCTGACCTGGGAGTTTGACCATGTCTCCTGGCAAGCAGGCCTCAAAGGGCGAGGCCGGCGCCCCGACGACCGCGGGCGCCCGGCTGGAGAGGATGCGCAGGCGCGTCCGCCTCTCCCGGCTGGCTGTATGCGCCGCGATCGCGGCCGGCCCCATCGCCCTGGGCATCGCGGTGCTGTCCGGTCCGGCCACCGTGGCGGCCGCCCCTTCCACGAAGCCCGCCCCCGTGCGCACCGTGGCGGTCGGTGCCAATCCTGCGGGCTATGCGCAACTGTTCGTCGGCTCATGGCTGCGCAGCGACGCCGGCGACGCCGAGAGTGCGCAGGCGCGGCTTGCGCAGTCGATGGCGGCGGACGTCGACCTGCCCGGTCCGGTCGCCGCTGCGCATCCGGTCCCGGAGTCCGTGACGGCCGTGCGCAGTGCGCAGCTTGAGGCCGGCGCGTGGTCGGTGACGGTGGCTGCGCAGTACGCCGACGGACGGTTGCGCTACTACGCCGTCCCGGTGGCCACCGACCGTAGGGGCGCCTCGTTCACGGTGACCGGCGCGCCCGCCGTGGTGGCCGGCCCGGCGCGGGCCGAGGTGCCGAAGTCGCCGTACGGCGTGAGCGTCCCCGACGGTGCGCTGTCCTCCGCCGTCGCAGAGTTCCTCTCCGCCTACCTGACCGGAGCCGGCGAGGTCGACCGCTACCTCTCGCCCGGCGTGCACCTCACCGCCGTCTCCCCCGCCCCGTACCAGGCGGTCTCCGTTCAGCAGGTGTCCGCCGTCGAACAGGCCGCGGCCGACGGGCAGGTCCCGGCCGACGGCACCACGGTCCGCGTCCGCGTATCGGTGGAGGCCCGGGATGCCGACGGGCGCTGGCCGCTGGCGTACGAGCTCGCGCTCAAGGCCCGCTCGGGCCGGTGGGAAGTCGCAGGGCTTGAGTCCGGGACCGCCCAGGGCGGGGGTGCCCGGTGAACACGGTGCACAGCCTGGTGCTCGCCGGGCAGCTGGACGATCTCGGCAACAGCTGGATCACCATGTTCAAGAACTGGGCGACCAAGGGCCTGCAGACCGGTCTGCTCACTCTCGTCGTCGTCATCATGATCCAGAAGTTCTCGCTGAAGGCGGGGATCGGCGCCCTGCTGCTGATGGTGATCGCGCTGGGCCTGTACAACGCGCGCGACAGTCTCGCGAACATGTTCACCGACGAGGTGAAGAACCCGTCCAAAGGCGCACCCGCCGTCCCGGGCATCGTCCAGAGCGAGGTCCCGGCTTCCCGTGACCGCTCGCCGGGAGGGTGGCTGTGACCGGGGCCGCGGCGCGGGTGGGCCGCTTCTACACCGCCGCCCGCCGCCACCCGTGGGTGCTGGGCAAGGTCGCCGACTGGAAGATTCCCCTCGGTCCGTACACGCCCGCGCAGATCGCGGTCGCGGTCGGCGGCGGCTTCCTTCTGATCAAGACCATCGGCTGGTGGTCGTGGATGGGGCCGGTCCCCATCGTCGGGTGGGTCCTGGTCATCTGGATGGTGCGCCGGCCGAAGATCCGGGGCCGGGCTCCGATGCAGGCAGCGTTGGGCTGGGTGCTGCTCGGCTGGCAGCCCCGCGGAGGGCGGATCGGCGGGCGGGCCGCCCGCGACCGTGCGTCCCGGCCGCTGCTCGGCGGCTTCACCATCGAGGACACGCCCGCGCACGGCCCCGCCGCGCAGGCCGCACCCTCCCCTGCGGTTCAGCGGCGTCCAGTCCGGGCGCCGCACCCGAACCCGGCCACAGACCGCACGTCCGGACCCCGCCGCACGCAGTCCGTTACTCCCGCGGTGGCAGCGGGGCCGGTGTCGGGTGTGCAGCAGTTGCTCGCGCTCGCCCAGCAGAGCGGGGGTGCGCGGTGAGGGTTCCGATCCGTCACATCGCCGGGCACCTGGTGTGGTCGACGCAGGGCAGCGTGTGGGCCCTCTACCGCCTTCACCCGGGCCCGGACGCGCAGGGACGCCGCGAGGAGACCGTCCAGGGCACCTACGTGCCCGCCGCCGTCCGCGACGAACAGCTGGCAAAGATCACACATTTGGTGCGCTCGCTGTCCGGGGCCCCGCGCCTGTACGGCATGTGCGCCCAGGTCGACCCCGGCGAGATCGCCCTCAGGATGATCGAGGGCATCGAGCCGGCCGAGCAGGCACCCGGTGCGGGCCGCCACCCGTGGGTGGAGAACGTCGAGGCCACCCTGGATCTGCTGGACGACCAGGAGATGCACCGCCGCACCCTGTGGCTGGCCGTGCCCCTGCAGACCGAGGCCGCGGGCCTTCAGGTGTCGGCGTCGCTCGGTGCGGCGTGGGCCGAGGTCGCCCCGATGCTGGGCCTGCGGCCGGCGCCGGTGGCCCGGCGCGAGGTGAGCGCCTACCGCGAGCAGGCCTCGCGGGTGGAGGCCTCGCTCGCCGGCGGCATCGCCTTCCGCCCGGCGCGCCCGGCGGAGGTCGTGTGGATGATCCAGCACGCCCTGCACCGCGGCCTCGCCGAGCCGCTGCTTGCCGAGGCCGAGAGCAGCGAGCTGTATGGCGGGCAGCTCCGTGAGGGGGTGCTGCGCTCCCCCAGCTACGCCGACCTCGGCCAGGTCCGTCTGCAGGAAGGCGGCATCGACCCCGACCTGGACAACGTCGAGGAGCTCAAGAGCGCGGGCTGGATCACGCGGTCGGGCCGCAGGGCCTGGTGGCGGCTGAACACTGGCTCTCCCCTCGGGCGGCGCTGGCTGCAGGTCGAGTCCGACGCCGGGGTGGGATATCAGGCGCAGTTGGCGCTGGCCGAGTGCCCGCCCGCCGTCAGCCAGGACGCCGCAGACCTGTTCGCCCAGCTGGAGACCCTGGACTTTCCCGTCGACTACACCGTCGACCTCACCCTCGTGCCCGCGGAGAAGGCGCGCGACCAGGTGCGGCGCAAGAAGAACGAACTCATCGACCAGGCCGACCAGTACGACGCCCGCCCCACCGGCATGCCGGCCTCGCTGACCGAGGCCGCCCGCGACCTGGGCGAGCTGGACGCCCGCCTGTCCCGTACCAGCGTGGAGGTCGAGGTGCAGTCGGTGACCGTGCTGACGGTGTGGGGGCCGACCGCCGCCGTCTGCGACGCCAGGGCCCGCGCCCTGGCCGCCCTGCTCGGCGGCGCCGACTACCGCGCGGTGCGCCCGGCCGGCCTGCAGGAGGCCCTGTTCACCCTGGGCCTGCCCGGCACCGTGCGGCCCGGCGTCGTACGGGAGTTCACCCAGCACCAGATCAGCGAGGACTGGGCGCTTTCCGGGGCCTTCACCGCCGCAGAGGTCGGCGACCCCAACGGGATGTTCCTCGGGATCGACCTGGACTGCGGCACCACCCGCCCCGTCATGATCAACGTGGCCGATGCGCCCAAGGTCGACGCGTCCGCCTCGATGGGCATCGTCGGGGATCTCGGCGCGGGCAAGAGCGTGCTGCAGAAGCTGATCGCGGAGGCGGTGTGGGCGCGAGGGGGCTGCGCGATCTGCATCGACCGCACCCCCGTACGGGAGTGGGCCACCTTCGCCCGCGCCGCGGTTAAGGGGCGTGTCCAGATCATCGACGCCGCTCAGGCCGAGGTGTCCATCGACCCGCTGCGCATGTTCGACGGCCCCGAGGGCCGCCACTACGCCCTGTCCTACCTCACCCTGCAGCTCGGCATCGGCCCGATGAGCACCCACGGCGAGGTCCTGCATCACGCCGTTGAGCGGGCCGCCCTCAGCGAAGCCCCGTCCATGCACCGCGTCCTGGAGGTCCTCGACGAGATGGCCGCGAGCGAGGGGGGCAAACGGCAGGACGCGGCCGCCACCCTCGCCGGCCTCATCCGGGTCGTCGCCACCAACTCGCTGGCACGGATGGTGTTCGACCCGACGCTGCCGCCGGTGCGGCTGGACGCGTCCAGCGCCTCCGACATGATCGTCATCACGACGACCGGTCTGAAGCTGCCGCCGAAGGCCGCGTTCGACAAGCCGGAGGTCCTGCACCAGCAGCCGCTGGAAGCGCTGATCGGCCGCGCGGTGCTCTACCTGATCGCCGCGATCGCCCGGCAGACCGCGTTCGAGGACCCCGAGCGGTTCACCGCGGTCGTGCTGGATGAGCTGTACTGGCTCACCTCCTCCGCCGAGGGCACGGCCCTGGTCCACGAGATCCTCCACGACGGCCGCAAGCACGGCGCCGGGCTCCTGGCGGGCTCGCACGACGCCGAGGAACTCGGCCCCGACCGCGGGCTCATGGCCTACCGCGCACTCGCCCGCACCGCGGACCGGGAACGCGCGCGTCGTGGCCTGGAGTTCGTAGGGCTCGACCCGAGCGACGGCGAATTGCTGCGGCTGGTGACCACCGGTCTGTCCCCGGTCGGCCAGAAGGGCCGGGAGGGCGAGTTCCTGCTGACCTGCCCGCGCCAGAACACCGGCCGCATCAAGGTCTCCATCCCCCGCATCCCGCGCATCACCACCTCCATCACCACCACTCCAGGACGCCGCACGAGCGCTGCCTCCCCCTCCGTGCCGGAGCCGCTCGCCGGTGAGGCCGTACAGACCCGTCCAAAGGAACACCTCTGATGACTACTTCTTCCTGGGACCGCTTGCGGCGGGTTACCGCCGCCGCAAGCGTCCTCACCGTGATCGCCTTCGTGGCTGCCGCGGTCGTTCTCGCCCTCGGGGTGGGCGTGCCTCGGGCGTGGTGGCCGCACACCGGACGGGCCTTCGCCGCCGACGCCGCGCACCGGGATCCCTGCGCCCTGATCGTGGGCCCGTCCAAGGCGTACTGCGAGCGCGGCGCCGCGAGCTCCGCACTCGCCGACCAGCGGCACGTGGCTGGCGGAGCGTGGGGGCTGGTGCCTGCTGGTGCAGGCGTGGGTGCTCTCGTGGTGTGGCGGCTGCGCAGCGCCGCAGGGCGAAGGCGGCGCTGACGTGTTCCGTCCAGACCGCGCCACCCTGCGTTCGGCCGGCTTCCTCGTCCTGCTCACCGGGGTGTTCCTCCTGGTGAACACCCAGGTGGTCTACGCGGCCGGCAGCGACAGCGAGAGTGGAGGCCTGCTCGCCCCTTTGAACATCTACTCGTCCGAGGGTGTGCCGATCGACGGGTACGACCTGAACGCTTCCGGTGGCTCCATCGTCGCCTTCAAGAGCCAGGCACTGGCCTTCGCGCTGTCCGGTCTGTTCACTGTGATCCGGCTGCTGGTCGGGCTGGCAGGGTGGGCGATCGAGGTGGCCTTCCGGTTCCCGCTGCTGAAGGTCCTGACCCGTCCGGCGCAGAAGGTCGCCGGCACCTACGACCACGTCGTCGTCGACACGCTCGGGCTCAAGGGGCTGCTGCTCGCGTGGGCGTTCACGTTCACCGGTTTCATGATCGTGCGGGGCCGCGTCGGCCGCGGTCTGGGCGAGATGTTTCTGACTCTGCTGATCGGGGCGCTGGCCGCGTCCGCGTTCGTCCGCCCCGACTACCTGCTCGCCCAGGACGGGCCGCTGGGCCAGGGCCAGCAGGTGGCCGCCGAGGTGGCCCAGCAGAGCGTCAACTCCTATGACTGGGGCGGCAAGCTCGCCAGCAAGGGCCCGTGCGACGGCATGGGCGGCAACGCCGAGCTGAAGTGCCTTGAACTCGAGCGCGAAGGGCCCGTCTCCGCCACGGAGGTGGCCCGCCCGATCCAGGACTCGATCACCAACGCGCTGATCGTCAAGCCGTACATGCTGCTGCAGTACGGGCGGATCCTGGACCCGGCCAAGGAATCCGACCGCACCGCCTACGCCGTCCATCTGAAGTGGGTCATCGGCGGATACAAGGCAAGCGGCCCCTCGGACAAGGCGAAGGACGCCTGCAGGCTGGTCCACGGCCCGGGTAAGCAGTACTGCCAGCGCAACGCCGACGCCTCCCCCGGCAGCGGTGACCGTCTGCCGGAGTTCACTCCGGGCGGCGAGCTGCTGGACTCCTCCCACGCGATCGTCACCGACGAGGACCGCGAGTTCTCCGCCTTCCTTGAGGACATGAAGAGGGCCGGGCCGGTCGGAAAGTCGTGCGCCGACTACGCGGAAAAGCCCACGTGGTGGCGGGTCGGCGGCGCCGCCCTGCTGCTGATCGCGGCGCTGTTCATCTGCGGCATGCTCCTGTCCAGCGCCATCGTGATGCTGGGCACTCAGGGCATCTGCGCGGCGGCCGCAGCCGCCGGAGGGGTCACCTTCGTCGCCGGGATGCTGCCCGGGCCGGCACGCCAGTCGGTGTGGAAGTGGCTGTCGCTGTGGGGCATCGCGGTCCTCGCCCTGGTCGGGGTGTGTGCGTTCGTGCCGTTCTTCGGCATCGCCGTGGACGCCACCATCACCAATGGGCCGGATTTGATGGTGGAGCGGATCCTGCTCATCGATGTCCTGGCCATCGCCGGTGCGGCCGGGCACCGCCGCCTGCTGACCGGCATCACCTCCTTCGGCCGGCGCATGGCGATGCGGATGCGCTACGCCAAGGTCGGCGGTACCCACATGCCCGGCGACACCTCCGAACTCGGCGCCGCGCTCGCCATGAACTCCCCCGCCGCACTCGGCGGCTACGGCGGCGGGCTGCGTGCCCTCACCGGCGGCAGTGGCGGCCGGTACGGGATGCTCGGCACCCGTCACCGGCTGATGGGCGCGCTGACGTCCCTGTTCGACGGCGCGGGCATGCCCGTGGACACGGGCGGCATGTTCGCGGACGCCACCGCCGAGGCCGGACGCGGTCTCGCCCCGCTCACCGCGGCGGCCGCCGTGGGCGGACTCGGTGCGCGGCTCGGTGTGAAGGGCGCGCACTGGCTGCTGATCGGCAAGCGGCCGGACAGGGAGCAGCTGGCCAAGTGGCGCAGGCCCACCGCTGATGGCGACGACCCGCAGGCAGGCGGCCCCTCCGCCGGCGGTCCGGGCGGGCCAGGCGGGCCAGGTGGCGGGCCGGGCAGCGGCGGGCCGCGCAGGCCCGGCGGCCCGCCCGACCGCTACCGCAACGCCGGGGGCCAGATCATCGACCGCAACACCGGCCAGGTCCTGCACGACCAGAGCGCCGACCGCACCCTGCTGTCGACGCGCGCCCACAACCGGCTGGTCAGCTTGCGCGGCTACCGCATCCTCAACCGGGGCGGCCGTGCCGCGTACGGGGCGACGGTCGGCCTGCCCGCCAACATCCGCCGCGCACGGGCGGGCGGCTCGCGCTACGCCCAGGACGCCCGCCAGCAGGTGCGGGTGTGGGGCAACACCGTTCGCGAGGACAGTCGGGCGTGGGCGGACACAGGACGGCACGTGGCCCGGGTCATGCGGGAGCACACCGACGACCGCGGCGGCATGGGCCCCTTCCACAGCCGCCGCCTGCCGGCCGCTGCAGCGCCGGCCACGACCCGGGGCGCGGGAACTCCCCCACGTCCGTCCGCGCCCCGCACCCCGGCAGGCCGTACAGGTACGGCCGCGGCAAGGGCCGGCACGCCGCCGTCCCCGGCCGGCGGCCACACCCCTGCGGCGGACCCGGGGCCGTGGCCCTGGCCGGGGCCCGGATACACCCCGCCCCGCACAAGCGACGCGCCCGGCACGGCGGACAGGCCGGTCCTGCCCGGCGGTCAGAGCGCACGTGGCGGTGCGCGCGACGAGGCACGCGCCCGGATGCAGGAGCTGCTGCGCAGGACCGCGCCCGAAGCCGAGCGGCTGCGCCGGGAGCGAGCGCGGCGGCGTGACGAGCGCGGTGACAGCGAGTGAGCCGGGCCCGGGCCCGACTGGGGCGGTGGGGGTGTGTGACGGTGCTCCTGCTCTTCACCGCCGTGTGCTGCGCAGTCCCCGTCTCCAACGCCATCGGCGCGTTCGTGGCGCTGCAATCCGGGATGCAGGACGACGGTGGGATCGCGGGCGGCGGCGCGGCGGACATCCCCGCTCGGATGCTGGCCGCTTACAAGAACGCCGTCCAGCAGGTGGGACAGCATGTGCCCGGGTGTAGGGGCATGCGCTGGCCCATCCTTGCCGGGATCGCCAAGGTCGAGTCCAACCACGCCATCGGCCGCACCATCGCCGACAACGGCGACATCCGCCCGAAGATCTACGGGGTACTCCTCAACGGATCAGGGACCGGCGGCAACACCACCGTCCTCCCGGACACCGACGGCGGCACGTGGGACGGCACCGCCACCGGTGAGCGGGCTGTTGGCCCCTTCCAGTTCCTGCCCTCCACGTGGGAGTCGGTCGGCACGGACGCCAACGGCGACAAGATCGCCGACCCGCACAATGCCGACGACGCCGCGCTCGGCGCCGCCGTCTACCTGTGCGGCAACGGACGCGACCTGACCAAACGCGCCCAGCTCAAGGCCGCCATCTGGCAGTACAACCACTCCAGCGAGTACGCCGCCGACGTGCTGGGCTGGATCGACCAGTACACCGCAGCCGCCAAGGACCCCGGCCTGAAGAACGTGTCCGGGAACGTTCGTACGGTGATCGAGGGGGCGCTCTCCCAGCGGGGCGTGCCCTACTCGTGGGGCGGCGGCAACGCGGGCGGCCCGTCGTACGGCATCTGCTGCTCACCCAGCGGCAAGACCGGCACGAGCATCAAGGGCTTCGACTGCTCGGGGCTGACCTTGTATGCGTACGCCCAGGCCGGCGTCCGGCTGCCGCGTACCGCGGCCGCCCAGGCCGGCGTAGGACGGCGGATCCCCGCCAGTCTCGGCACCGGCGCCCTCGCACCGGGCGACCTCGTCTTCTACGCCTACGCCCCCGGACACGACTCCACGATCTACCACGTCGGGATCTATACCGGCAGCGGCCAAATGATCAACGCCGCCCGCCCGGGCACCGTCGTCCGGCTGGACTCGGTCAACGCCATGTCCGGCTACGCAGGGGGAGCACGGCTGCTATGACCACCACCCCACACCCACCGCGTCTGCTGTCGCTGAGCACCGTCATGCTCGCCGTCGCCGGTGCCGCCCTCCTCGGCATGCCGCACGGTCAGACGTCCCCTACCCCAGCGGCGCCGCCGACAGCGCACGCCGCCACCGAACCGACGGCGGACATCTCCGCGCCTGCCGCAGGCAAGCCGCCCCTCGCCGCGGCCCCCTCCTCGCCGCCCGCGTCGACACCGGCCGCCCTTAAGTCCGCCCTGCCGCCGCACGGCGAAGGCACCGCCGGCGATACGGCCATTCAACGGGCGTTGGAGGCCGCTTGGCCGCCAGACCTCCCCCACCGCGACGCACGCGAACTGCTGGCCGCCGGGCGCGCTCTCTTGCGCGCCGACGCCACCGGGACCGGCCGCGCACGTTGGCCCGGCGTCTTCACCGCTTCCGGGCAGGGGCTGGTGCCGGCGTTTGCCACCGCTCGGTTCCGGGTCCAGGCGGTGATCGCCCGCCGCGACGGCGCCGATGACCGGGCGGTGGTGCACCTGGTGTGGGCCGGCGCCGACCGCGGCGGCGCCTTTACCGACGGCCGCATCACCGACTGGCACTTCACCCGCACCACCACGACGAAGGGGGCGTCCACGTGGACTCCGCAGCCCCGTACCTGACCGGCCAGGCCGCCCCGTCGCCATCGGGCCCGATACTCGGCCTGCTCACCGGCACCGTCCACACCATCGGCTGGCTTGTCACCTACTGGTGGGTGCTGGCGTTGGCCGCGGTCATCGTCTGGGCCGCGTGCGAGGCGGTGGTGCGCCGCCTGGCGAGGAAGGCCTCCGCCGAGCGGATGGCGCTGGAACTCATGCCGTCGCGGCACTTCGACCCGAGCCTTGAGGAGATCTTCCGCCGTGGCGTGCAGCTTGCCCGGGCCTCCACCAGCATGCCGTGGTGGGCGCCGCGCCGGGCCAAGAGCGTGCAGATCCGGTTGCGTGCGGACGGCTCCAGCCCGCTGCGCTACCGCATCGAAGGCCCCGCCGGCGGCGAACGCCTTTTGTCCATCACCCCGTTCGGGCCGAACGTCACCGTCAACCGGGCCCGGCCGATCCTCGACAAGCCGCGCCGGCACGTGGTGCGGGCGGAGTTCATCCTGCGCGGCACCCCCACCTCCCCCCTGCGGGAGGTGCCCCTGGCTCCCGACCCCCTGCAGCCCCTCATCGACGCCGTCTGCGACCTGCGCCCCGAGCTCGGGGACCTCGCCGAGCTTCGCCTGGACATCCAGCGCTCCCCCAAGTGGGCGCTGCGGGCGCGCCGCTTGCAGCTGATGAGTGCCGCGCGGCGCTCGGAGCGGCGCGAAGCCCAGCGCGCCGCCCGAGAGGCGCGCCACGACGCCACCGGGGCCGAGGACTCGCTGACCTGGCAGCTGCAGCAACTGGTCACCGGCAAGCAGGGCGCAGGCGGGCGCCGTCTGGTCGTGCCTGCCCTCCCGCGCCGCGTGGACCGGGACGAAGCGCTCGGCAAGCTCGCCGAGGACGACCACCTCGCCCGGGTGCAGCTCCTTGTGATGTGCGCATCGAACACCGAAGGCCGCGCCGAGGCCCGGCTCGCCCAGCTCCAGGCCGCGCTGGATGTGTTCGGCGGGCGCTCCCGGTGGGCGATGCGCGGCTGGCGGGTGGGCCCGTGGCGGTTGGGGGCGGACCGGTGGCCCAGCCGTCGCGGCTTCGAACGCCGCTGGGATCTGGGGCACTGCCAGCCACCCAGGCCGAACTGGGTCCGGCTGGAGGAGCTGACCGGCCTGCTCAAACCCCCCACCGTCCACTGCCGGCTGCCGCTGCTGGCAGGCGACCTGCCGACCTTCGCCTTCGGCGACCCCGAGCTGCTGCTGCAGGGCATCTACCGAGGCCCCGACGGCCGCCGCCGTCTGGTCGCCACCTACGCCGCCGAGACACTGTTCGAGGTCGGCGTGGGCAGGGCCGGCGGCGGCAAGACCGAACGTGCCCTCGCGCAGGCGATCGGCTGGGCCCACGCAGGCGGCGGGCTCATGTTCGTCGACCCGCACCGTGACTCCTGGCCACGCGCGCTGCCGTTCCTCGCCCACGACCACCTGATGGAGCGGATCGCGCTGATCGACCTCAACGCCAACGGCCCCCACCCGCAGGTGAGCTCGTGGAACCCCATCGGCATGCACCACGGGCAGAGGGCACACGAGGTCGTCGAAGCCGTCACAGACGCCTACGCCTCAGCCCTTGGCTGGGACGACGCCAGCGCACCCCGCGCACTCACCATCCTCACCGCGTCACTGGCCGTCCTGGCAGCCGTCAACGAAGCCGCCTGCCAGGCCGGACAGAGCGAGGACCAGGCAACCATCTTCCACGTGCGGGCCCTACTGACCGACCCGGTCTTCCGTTCCACAGCCCTCGCAGCCGTTGAGGGGCGTCTCGATCACGAGACCCGCTCGTGGTGGCAGACCGTGTTCCCCACCCTTCCCCCCGACGCCTTCGCCGTCATCCTCAACCCGATCGCCCGCCTGGCCGCCAACCCGGTCACGCGTGCCTTCCTCGGACAGCCGGCCGGCGTCTACAACATCCGCGCAGCGATGGACCACCGGATGATCGTGTGGGTGTGCCCCGGCGGCAACGGCCCCACCGACCGCCTGATCACCGCGCTGCTCGCCCGAGACCTGCTGCGCGCCGTGCGATCCCGCCGCGACACCCCCGAGAACCAGCGAGTTCCCTTCCGCCCGTACTTCGACGAGCTGATCACCCTGACAGGCGCCGCACCCGAGACGATCGCCGCCATGTTCGAAGACTTCCGGAAATACAAGGTGCACGTCCACGGCATGACCCAGCTGCTGGGCCGCCTGCCCCAACCAGTGCGGCTGTCGCTGGTGCAGAACGCCTCCACCCTGGCATCCACCGCCGGCTCGCAGTCCGCCATCGCACCGATCACCGCGGAGTGGGGCGACCAGCCAGGCCCAGCCGTCGTCGCCGCCCTGGACCGGTTCGAGCACTACATGTCGCTGACCGTCGGAGGCCGTCGCGTCGGCCCCGTCAAGATCAACGGCCCGCACCTCGACGACGTCTTCGCCCACCACGCCCGCCCCCACCGGGCAGCGGAACTCGAGCAGTTCGCTCTGGCCACGGCCGGCACGGCCCCACTGCACGACCTCACGGCCCGGGCCGCCGACCAACTCGACCGCGTGAACGGCTTCCTCGCCCGGCACACCACCGCCACACCGGCCGTACGCCTGCACAAACCGAAGGGATACCAGTGACCGCTACCGCCGCTACCCAGACCATCCCATCCGGGCACACCCCCAGCCCCATCGAGCCGCTGTCGCACCAACTCCTCGCCGCCCTCGCCCAACACCGCATCGCCACCACCACCCAACTCCACGACCTGCTGCGGCCCCACGCGACACGACAGGCCATCTCCCGCCCCCTCAACACGCTGCGCCGGCAAGGCCTGGTCGCTCACACCGTGCTGCCCCGCTCCCACCGCACCCGCGCCTGGCACCTCACACCCGAGGGCGCCCGACTGACCCGCGACTTCCCCGAAATGCGCGGCCGGCCACCCTACCCCATCACCTCCGCCACAGCCGCCTCCCTCAAGACCCCCCACACCCTGACCGTGCTCCGCACCCACCTCGCCTTCGTCACCGACGCACGCCACCGCGGCGACGAACACAGCCACCTCGACTGGACACCCGAAGTAGCCCACGCAATCGGCGAGGGCGAGAGAGTCGTGGCCGACGCGGTCATGCACTACACCCTCATCGAAGCGGACCAGCGGACAAAGCTCCGGGCAGTCGTCGAAGTCGACCGGGCCACCATGAGCAGCGAACGCCTCGCCACCAAACTCATCGACTACGCACGGCTGTGGTCCTACGAGCCACAGCCCCTGCGGCGGCCACGCCAGCAGCAGCCCGCCGCTCCCGGGGCGGTATGGCTGCGCTGGTATCCCGTCTTCCCCCGCGTGCTGTTCGTACTGACCGGCGCCTCCCGCTACGTCCTGGGCAACCGGATCAGCGACCTGCAGGCCATGGTGGCCGAGCACCCCCTCGTAGGCACGCTCGCCCGACAGGTGCCGATGGGCGCGGCCATCCTGGACGACCTCGAAGAACACGGCCCCTCCGCTGATGTATGGGTACCGCTGACCGACGGCAAGCGCCGCTCCTGGACACAGCTCTGACACACAGACCTGCCAACCCCGCGGAACGCAACCAGCACGGTGCCGACGCGCAGACCGCCCAGCGCCGGAAACGGCCGAACTTTTTCGGCATCTTTGGGTGGCGTTCGAGCAACCCCTGCATCTCTCCGCCGCTGTGCGTCGTTGATCTGTTGGACCGATGGCTTCAACACCCAGGCAAGGCAAGGTGGTTAGCAAACGTAATGAGCAACCGGAAAGGGACAGAACCACAAATCGACATCCGGTTCCGAAAGTGACCGGATACGCTACGAGTTGCGCGAGTGAGTTCGAATATCGAGCTGGGAAGTTGACTGGCGCATGCGTAATCTTGCAGTCACGCAGACGCATTACCGCAGCTGGACCAGGCCGCGGTTCCGGCTCGCCCCTTTGTCGGAGGCCAGGGGCAGCGGTCGACCACGCCGTGTCACACGGGGAGACAACGTGACAGCTACACAACAATGCTCTTCAGAGCACAACACCCTTGCTGTTCGCATCCGGAAGCACGCAACCGTATTGCTACTAGCCGGCAGTCTGCTGGTCCTGGCCGGTTGCAGCGACAGTTCAACGAAGAGCGACCCCAGGGAGAAGGAGTCTCCGTCCGCCGCTGCGCCGTCGCCGACCAACTCTTCGGTGTCGGCAAGCGCAGACTCAGGGGCTCCGATCGAGGCCGTGTACCGGAAGTACTGGGACGAGAAGGTCAAGGCCTACGCCAAGGCGAGTGTGCTGGGTACGGATCTGAAGAAGTACGCCGTCGCCGAGGCCTACCTCCAAGCCGAGGCTGAAGTGAAGGCGCTGAAAGCCAAGGGGCTTGTGGCGACCGGCAAGCCGGTACTGGCCCCCAAGGTCGACTCCGTCGACACAAAGCGGAAAGTGCCGCTGGGTTCATTGACCGACTGCACCGACGTTTCGCGCTGGACGCTCGTCAAGAAGTCCAACGGGCAGGAGGTCAGCCTCCCCCAAGACCGACTGACGAAGTACGTCACCAAGGTCGTGGCGGAGAAGTGGTACGGCAGCTGGGTTATCGTCAGAGTCACGCCGGAGAACCAGACATGCTGAGTCGCCACACCCTCGTGACCGCCATGGCCTCCGCGTTACTCGTCGCAGGAGCCGCCTCCGCACATGCCAGCGACGACCCGGACATCAGCAAGGGCAACTGCGACCTGATGTCGTTCTGCGTGGGTGTGGGCACCAGCGCCAAGACCGGCGGGCGGAGCGGCAGGCAGACCGGCTCCGGGCAGAACACCCCCGGCGGCAACAGCAAGCCGCCTGACTGCAGCTCGCGCCCCCTGGACCCGCAGCCCCCTCCAGGCAGCGAGTACTACCAGGGCGGCAAGACCGTCTACGGGTGGGTGTGCTCCGTCGATGCAGGCAATGGACTCGTCGACATGGGCGTGGGCGCCGCCAATCAGGGCGTGAACACACCCGCCGTGCCCCCGCAGGTCGTAGCGCAGCAGGCCGTCGACAAGATGACGCTGCTCGGCCCGGACGTTGCCAGCCCGCGCGCGGCCGGGAAGTACACCGTGGGTGTCCCGATGTGGATGTGGGTCAACCAGAGCGCCACGACCTACGGACCGAACACCGCGTCGGCGACGGCGGGCGGGGTCACCGTCACCGCGACCGCGGAGGTGTCGAAGATCGTGTGGACGATGGGCGACGGTGCCTCCGTGACATGCACCGGCCCCGGCACCCCGTACACATCGTCCGAGGGCATGGCCCAGTCTCCGACCTGCGGACACGTGTACGCCAAGACCTCGGCCGGTGCCCAGAACAGCAAGTTCCCGGTGACCGCGACCTCAACGTGGACGATCAACTGGCAGGGCGGCGGACAAGCCGGCCAGCTCACCGAGGTCCGGCAGACCAACGCGCAGGTGGCGGTCGGCGAAGTACAGGTCGTCAGGTAACGCCGCCGGAAGGACAGAACGGTGAGCAAGACCCAAGTAGGCACAGCCCCGAACGGCGTCCCCCACCAGGGACGTATGGCCGGGCCCGTAGCCCCGCCCCGGGTGTCAGCTCGCAGGCGACGACCAGGCGTCATCGCCCTGTCGCTGGCGCTGATCGCCGCCGGTGGCGCAGGAGTTGCCGTCCTGCTGCTCCAGGTCGGCGACCGCACCGACGTGGTGACCGTGGTCCGCGACGTCCAGGTCGGCCAGGTCCTCACCGAGGGCGACCTGGGCAAGGCGTCCGTCGCCCTGGACCCGGCCGTCAAGGCGGTGCCCTCCGACGACCTGAAGTCGGTGGTGGGCAAGCGGGCCGCCGTGGAACTCAAGCCCGGCTCCCTGCTCGCGCCCTCGCAGGTGACGAAGGACAACCTGGTGAAGGCCGGCGAGCAGTTGGTGCCGATCGGCCTTGAGCCCAAGCAGATCCCGGCCACCGCTCTGGTGCCGGGCCAGAAGGTGCAGCTGGTACACGTCCCGGCTCAGGGAACGACGGACACCGGCAAGACGTCCGACGCGACCCCGCAGACCATCGACGGCCGGGTCGTGAAGGCGTCCGGCGCCGCCCCCGGTACAGGCATCGTGGTCGTCGACGTGGCCACCTCTGCCACCGACGGTCCCACGGCCGCCGCGTGGGAGGCGGCCGGCGCCCTGCGCCTGGTCCTCGCTGCTCCGGACGGTAGCTGATGGCGGTCATTGCCCTCGCGGGCTGCAGCGGCGCGCCCGGTGTGACCACGAGCGCGCTTGCTCTGCTGCTGTCGTGGCCGCTGGAGGCGGGTCGGCGGATGATCCTGGCCGAGTGCGACCCGGATGGCGGGGCCGTGCTGCACGGGCTGCTGCAGGGCACGCTCGGCGATCGGTACGGGCTGCGCAACCTCTCGGTCGCCGCCCGTAAAGGGGAGTTCAGCGAAGCCTTCTGGCGGCAGCTGATCGACCTGAGCAGTGAGGACGGCAAGCAGGAGTCACCGCGCGATCGGCTGCTGCTGCCCGGCATCACCGATCCCGCCCAGTCGGCGAGCCTCGGCCAGGTTTGGAAGGTCCTCGCGCGGATGTTCCGCGGTATCGAGGCCGAGAGCGGCCACGACGTCCTCATCGACCTCGGTCGCCGCGGCGCGTTCGGGCCCTGCGGGGTCCTGGCCGAGCAGGCCGACGCCACGTTCGTGGTGGTCCGCAACACCCTTCGCTGCCTGCAAGCGGCAGAGGGCCGGGTGCGCGCGCTGGAGGAGCGCGTCGGTGATGTCGGCGTGCTGATGATCGACGAGGGCCCGTATCCCGCGGGCGAGGTGCAGCGGGTTCTGCAGGTGCCGGTGATCGCCACGCTGCCGTACGCGCCGAAGGACGCCCGCGTGCTGTCCGACGGCGCCGAACAGCCACGCCACTTCACCAGGTCGCCGCTGATGAAGGCCGCCCGCACGGGCAGCACGCTGCTGGTGCAGCGGGCCGGCATGCGCCGGGCCCGGCTCGATCCGCGCGGTGCGCGCGCGGCAGGTGGGGAGGTGACCCGTGCACGCTAGGCCTTTGCACCCTGACCCTTCGGTGGCACCGGTGCCTCAGGAGTGGGGGCACCAGAGCAACGGAACGCCGGCAGTTGCTGGTGCTGCCTCGAGTACGCAGGTGCTCGGTGCGGCGGCTCCTCAGGTCACGGTCGATTACCGGGTGGCCCGGGACATTGCGTCGCAGGTCGCCAAGCAGCGTGAGGAACTGCTGAAGACCAAGCCCGACGTGGACCGGGCCGGCGAGGAGCAGCGCTGTCTGAACTGGATCGCCGAGGCCGTGGCGCTGTGGTCGGACGCGCAGGCGATGACGCCCCAGGAGGATGAGGCGCTGCGGCGTGCCGTGTACGACCTGCTCTTTCGGGCCGGGCGGCTGCAGCCGTACCTGGACGATGAGCGGGTCGAGGACATCATCATCCAGGGCCCGCACGAGGTGTGGCTCGACTACGGCGACGGCGAACGCCGCCGGGTCGGCCCCGTCGCGGACTCCGAGGAGGAGCTGCTGGAGTTGCTGCGGGAGTTGGCCCGGGGATCGGGGCACAGTGAGCGGACCATCTCGACCGCGAATCCCACCCTCGCCCTGTCCCTGCCGGACGGCTCTCGTCTGCAGGCCATTACCGGGCTCGGGCCGATGACGTATGCGGTCATCCGCCGCCACCGGGTCTCCCACGCGAATCTCGACGACCTCGTGCAGTTGGGCACGATCGACCCGATCCTGCGTGAGTTCCTCGGCGCCGCCGTGCGCGCCGAGAAGAACATCATGATCGCGGGGAAGCAGAAGGCCGGGAAGACGACCTTGATGCGGGCGATGCTCAAGGAGTTCGACCCGGAGTGCCGGTTCGCGACCATCCAGACCGAGGACGAGCTGTTCGCCCACCAAAACGGCTATCACAAGCAGGTCGTGTCCCTGGTGGGCCGCGAGTCCAACGGGGAGAAGGACGTCACCGGGCGCGGTGCCGGCGAGGTCACGCTGCTGGACCTGATGCATCCCGCCTTGCGGATGTCGCTGGAGCGGATCGTGGTCGGCGAGGTCCGCGGCCCCGAAGTCGTCGCCATGATGCAGGCGCTGACCAACGGCTCCGGCGGCAACTTGTGCACGATTCACGCGCGTCGCCCGGACATCGTCTTCGACCGGATCGCCGAGCTGTACGCGCTCGCCCAGGGCAACCTGTCCGAGCAGCTGGCCTACCGGCAGACGGCCAACGGTCTGGACTTCATCGTGTACGTCGACATGACGGACGAGACGCAGATCGGCGGCCGCCGGCACCGCTACGTCTCCCACGTGCTGGAGCTGACCGGGATCGGCGAGATGGGCCGGCCCGCCACCAATGAGGTCTTCTCCCCTGGCCGCGAGTGGGGGGAGCTGCGGGCGGTACCGCGGATGGACCCGGGCTGCATCGACGACCTGCGCCGCGTCGGCTTCGACTCAGGCCTGCTGCAGGAGTCGTACGGGGCCTGGCCGGCTCCGCTGCCGCTGAAGGTGAGGGTGGGCCGATGACACTGTTGTTCGGGCTGCTGTGCGGCATGGCCGTGATCGGTGGGCTGATCGGTGTCGTGGCGGGTGTCGTGGGCACGACTGCGCCGCGCCGGGCCCCGCTGCTCAAGCGCTGGCAGGCAGCCTGGCGCGGTGGGAAGAACCAGAGCGAGGACGCCCGGCTGCGGCGGCGGACCCTCCTGGTCGCGGCCGTCGTGGTGTTCGTGGCCGTGTGGCTGGTCTCGGGGAACTTCGTCGGGGGTGCGCTGATAGGCGCGGCCGTCATCGGCGTGCCCTGGCTGATCAGCCCGGCACAGATGGCGCAGGACCGCATCGGTCAGCTGGAGGCCTTGAGCGAGTGGACCCAGCGGCTGGCCGGTCTGCTGCGGCTGGGCATGGGCCTGGAACAGGCGATGATCACCAGCCGTCAAGGGGCGCCGGACGAGCTCGCCGGTCAGATCATCAACCTGTCCGACCGGCTGCGCCTGGGATGGCGGCCAGACGGAGCACTTCGTGCGTTCGCCGATGAACTCGACGATGTCACCGCGGACAAGGTGGTCGCCGCGCTCATCCTGTCGGTCAACGACCGCGGCCCGGGCCTGGCTCAGGCATTGGAGGATCTGTCGGGCACCGTCCGCGAGGAGGTCGCCAAGAAGCGCGCCATCGAGGCGGACCGCGCCAAGCCCCGCACCACCGTACGGTGGATGACCATCATCACCGTGGGCGTCGTGGTGGCGGGATTCTTCGTGCCGTCCTACACGAAGCCGTACTCCACACTGCTGGGACAGCTCGTACTCGCCTTTCTGACGGCCGGGTTCGTCGGCGTGCTCGCCCTGATGCGGCAGCTGGGCAATTTCCGCCGCATCCCGCGGTTCCTGGTCACCGACCCGACCAGCATTGTCCGGCTGCCTGCGCCCGTGCCGGAGCCGGACCTGTCGATCGCCGCCCGGGAACCGGAAGGGGCCGCCTGGTGAACCTGCTCCCCGTTGTTGTGACCGGCGGTACGGTCGGCGCAGGCGTCGCCCTGCTGATCCGGGAACTCCTGCAGCCGCAGCCCGCGTTGGGGCCGGCCCTGCAGCGCAGTACGCCGGCGTCCTTCACGATGCCCGAGCCGGAGCTGGACCGCGAGGAGGTGTGGGGCCGGTGGCTGCTGGCCCGCCTCGAACGGCTCCCGGGCGTGAAGGTGCCCACCACGAACCTGGCCCTCCTCGGGCAGGGGCCGGGCCAGTTCATGCTCAAGAAGACCGCGTTCGCCGCACTGGGTCTGCTCTGCCCGGTGATCGCGACGATTCCGTGGATCATCGCGGGCGTGAGCCTGCCGTTCTACGTGCCCGCCGGCGTCGGACTCCTCGTCGCAGCCCTGCTGTTCATCACCCCGGATCTCGCCGTGCGGGACCAGGCCAAGCGGGCACGGCAGGAGTTCGCACACGCCCTGTCCGCCTACCTCGACCTGGTCGCCCTCAAGCGCGCCGCCGACGCCGGCCCCGCCGAGGCCCTGGAAAAGGCCGCCGAAGTCGGCCAGGGCTGGCCCTTCCTCTACCTGCAGGGCGCACTGCGCCGGGCACGGCTGGAGAAGATCCCGCCCTATCAAGCGCTCACGGAACTCGCCCACGAGTACGACCTGCCCGTCCTGGACGACGTCGCCGACATCATGCGCGGCTCGGCTACCGACGGTGCCGCCGTCTACAAAGCGCTGCGGGCCCGCACCGCCGCCCTCAACGCCGAACTGCTCGCCGACCAGGCCGCCGAAGCGAACACGGCCAGCGAAAAGATGACCGCCCCGGGCGCCCTCCTGGCCGTCCTCGTGATGCTGCTGATGGCGTTCCCCGCCGTGATCCGCATGCTCACCGTCTAAAACGATCCCCACTCACCCAACTGTCGTGAGGAGCACAGACCATGAAGTCCACCACGGCCCGCACCTACCGCGTGGTGCACTGGCTGACCACCCGGGTGCAGGAGAGCCTGGAAGAAGCCGCCCGCCGGCCGGACCGCGGCGACATCAGCACGACCACCGTCATCATCTGGGTCGCTGCCGTCACCGGCGCCGTACTGATTGCCGGAACCATCGCCGTCGTCATCTCCAAGTACAACGGCAAGCTCGCCGGCCTGTGATGTCACCTCCGCAGCGGCTGAAGCACTGGTGGCAGGGGCGCAGGTGGCACGACGACCGCGGTGAGACGTCCATCCAGATGGCGATCGTCTTTCCGTTCGTGCTGCTCGCCACAGCGGCCGTCATCCAGGCCTCCATGTGGTACTACGCCCGGCAGATCGCCCTGACCGCTGCCCGCGAAGGCGTCACCGCCGCCCGCACGTACCAGGCCGGCCCGGCCGACGGCGCGGCCCAGGCACGCAGCGTTCTGGGGCGCACCGCGGGTGACAGCCTGCGCGGCTACAGCGTCGTGGCCGGCAGCGACGGACAGCGGGTGCGGGTCCAGGTCTCCGGCACGGCACTGTCGATGATCCCGGGTGTGCCGGGCCTTGAGGTCACGCAGTCGGCGTCCGGGCCAGTGGAGCGCTGGACGGTGGCCGGGGGGTGAACCGCATGCGCAGCGTGGCCCGGTGGGCTCGCACACTGCGAGGCGATGAGGGCAGTGCCGCGATCGAGGCGGCCGTCATCCTTCCCTCGCTGATCATGTTCATCTGCCTGGCCATCGCCGGCGGACGCATCGTCACTTCCGGAGCAAAGATCGACGCTGCGGCCGAGGACGCGGCCAGGGAAGCATCCATCCACCGCACAGCGGCCGCCGCACAGAGCGCCGCGCACACGGCAGCCGCCGAGTCCCTCAACGACCAGGGCATCAGGTGCGCGTCGACATCCGTGGACATCAGCACCGGCGGTCTCAGTGTGCCGGTGGGGCAGGTCGGCACGGCCACGGTGACCGTGACCTGCACCGTCAGTCTTTCCGACCTGCTGCTGCCGGGCGTGCCAGGAGCCAAGACCCTCACCTCGACGGCGACCTCGGTGGTGGACCAGTACCGGCAGCGGGGTGACTGATGATCCTGCATCGGATGCTTCGGGCACGCGGTGACGACCGGGGAGGCGTCACCGTGTTCGTCGCCGTGTGTGTGGTCGCGCTGATCGGCATCATCGGCCTCGCCATCGACGGCGGCAGCAAGATGCGTGCCACCGAACGCGCTGACTACATCGCCGGCGAGGCTGCCCGGGCAGGCGGACAGGCCATCGACCCGGCAAAGGCCATCAGCGGCCAGGCGATCGTCGCAGACCCACAGGACGCCCAGGCGTCCGCCCAGGCATATCTGCGCTCCGCAGGCGTCACCGGCACCGTCAGCGTCTCCGGCGACGGCAAGACACTCACCGTCACCGTCACCGGCTCGTATGCAACGAAGTTCCTGCCGGTGGTCGGGATCGGCTCCTTACCGGTGACCGGCCACGGCACGGCCACCCTCCTGCACGGCGTCACCGCACCCGAAGGAAGATGATGCGCACCACCCCCCGCTCCCCCGACGCGGCGGCCAGCCACACACTTGGCCGGGCCTTAAAAGCCTGCGTGAGCCTGCTCGTCCTGGCCGCCGCAGTCGTGGGACTGCCGCTGCTACTGGCCTGGGTGACTCCCGTCGTCTGGGACTTTGCCCACGACGACCTCGCGCACCTGCTGGACCGCCAGGACACCGGAGCGGCGTTCCTTGTGCTGCTCGTCGGCGTGGGCTGGATCGGGTGGGCGCAGTTCACGTTCTGCGCCGTACGCGAGCTGATCGCGCAGCTGCGCGGCCGTACCTGGCACGCACCCCGAGGGCTGGGCGCCTCACAGCGTGCCGCAGCGCTCCTGATCGGCAGCATCCTGGTCCTGCTGCCCACCAGCTCGGCCCTGGCCTCCGACGCCCAGGCCGCCCCTGCCAGCACGGCGGCCTACGCGCCAGGCCAGGCCCAGGCTCCGCAAGCCGCTGGCACCGGTCAGGTCCCGGCGGCCGCCGCGAGCACGCCCGAGGCCCCCACGTACACCGTGCGCGAGACACGGCCCGCGGAGAGCCTGTGGGGCATCGCCGAGAAGGAACTCGGGGACGGCGAGCGGTGGCGGGAGATCGCCGACCTGAACGAGGGCCGGACCATGGCCGATGGCACGGTCTTCCGCGCGAACAGTTTCCTGCAGCCTGGCTGGCAGCTCCAGATGCCCGAGACGGCCGCGGCCGCGGCGGGCGTCCGTACACAGATCGGTGACCGCGCACCGGCTGCCGACGACAAGGGCGGCCACGTCGCCACGGTCCACTCGGGCGACTCCCTGTCGAAGATCGCAGAGGAACAGCTCGGCGACGGCGACACATGGCCGCAGCTGTTCGAGGCCAGCCGGGGCAAGCCACAGCCCCACGGCCTGCCCGAGATCACCAACCCGGACATGATTTTCGCGGGGCAGCAGGTCACCGTGCCCAAGGCCCGACCCGACCAGCCGACCCAAGACCACGGCCGGGGCGGGGAGTCCAGTGGCCAGGAGACCACTCCCCCACCCACCCAGAATCCCGACGCCAAGCAGACCACGGGCGACAGCACAAGCAATGCACAGGCACCCGCGCCCAGCCGGACCACAACGCCTGCACCACAGTCCTCGGCCCCCCGCACACCGTCCACTCGCCCCGCCAAGCAACCCGGACAGGATCAGTCCCCTCCGCCGGCAGCAGCGTCCGCGACGCCCCAGCCCAGCGCCAGCGCCCACCCCCCTGCCGCCTCTCCACCGGCGGCGTCGTCCGGCTCTGCGCTCTCCTCCCCCACCACCCCGGCGCCCCAGACCCCGGCGACGGCACCGGCCGACAGCAGCCCGCTGAACCTGCGCACCGTGCTCGGCGCCGGCGCACTGCTGGCCGCCGCCATCACCGGCGCCCTCGCCCTGCGCAGGACACTGCAGCGCCGCCGCCGCAAGCCCGGAGAAAAGATCGCCATCGCCTCGGAGACCTCCGCAGCAGAGGCCCAGCTGGCGGCAGCCGCCGAACCCGGCGGCGCCGCCCGCCTCGACGCGGCACTGCGCACCCTGGCCCACCACATCGCCCAGCAGCACGAGGCCGACGCGGCCCTGCCACCGCTACGCGCCGCCCGGATCGGAAACCGTACGGTAGAGGTACTTCCCGAGGACCACTCCCAGGAACCAGCCGCTCCCTTCACCACCAGGCAAGGCGGCTGGTGGATCCTGCCCGCCGACGCCGCCCTCCTGGACCAGGAGACGGCACGCGAGATGCCGGCACCGTATCCGGGGCTGGTCACGATCGGCACCACCGACAGCGGTGACCTGCTGCTGCTCAACCTCACGCAACTGCCCGCGCTCCTCCTGGACGGCAACCCAGTCCACATCACCGAGGTATGCACCTCACTCGCCCTGGAACTCGGGATGAGCCCGTGGACCGCCGACGTCGAAATCGTGACCGTGGGATTCGGCGACGACCTGCCGCAACTGCTGCCCACCGCGCGGATCACCCACATGCGCCAGGCCACGCACGCGCTGCGCGACCTGGGCGAACGCCTGCTGGAAGCCCACCAGATGCCCAAAACCCAGCACCAGCCGTATCTGCTGCTGTGCGCGTCCTCACTGGACCCGGACACCGCATGGGAGTTCGCCGACGTCATCACCAAGGCCGACACGCTCCCCGTCACCCTGATCGCCCCGGCGAACACGGCGGCCGCGCACTTCCCCGACGCTGAGATCCTCAACGCCTCGCTCAGCGAACTCCAGCACCTCGACCACGCCGGCACCGACATCACGGTGCAGCGCCTGGAACACGCCGCCTACCTCCAGATCACCACCGCGTTGAAGCTGTCCGGCCAGCCGTCCCACCCGGCCGAGGAGCCCTGGCAGGCCGTCCCGGACGAACTCGACAGCATCCAGCAGCCCGAGCAGGCATCGCCAAAGGAGTCCACCGCGCCCGCCGCCGCGGCCTCGATCCCGTCGCCGGCAGCGGCAACGGATGTGAGCGGCAAGGTCTTCCCGGCCCTGCTCCCCGCCAGCACAGACCCCTCTGGGCTCCGCCTTCCCTCCCCCACCGCACCGTCGACCCGCCTCGACGACGAAACCGGCCCAGGCACCAAAGCAGCAGTGCCCTCAGCCCCGGCATCCCCGGCCGCTGCGAAGTCCACCGGCACAGCAGCGCCCACGGAAGACGACGACCCGGGAGCCGCCGTCGAGGAACCCACAGCGCCGGAGGCGGAAAAGTGCAACGCACACGACCCGCACGCCCCAGAGATCCGCGTCCTGGGACCGGTCGAGGTGACGGGCGTGGACAGCACCGGCCACGGCCCGCGGATGGCACAGCTCGCCGCCCTGCTGTACTTCCGGCCCGAGCGGAGCGCGGATGCCCTGTGCGCCGACATGGATCCCATCAGCCCGTGGTCGACGAGCACCCTCAACGCGCGGATGCAGGGCCTGCGCAGCTGTCTCGGCAGCGACCCCGCCGGCAACCTCTACGTACCGCGCCGCAAGACCGGCTCAGACCCCTACCGGCTCGCTGCTGGCGTGCGCTGCGACTGGACCCGCTTCCTCCAACTCGTCGAACACGCACTGCCACTGGGCCCCTCAGGCCTCGCCGACTTGGAGAAGGCGCTGACTCTGGTGCGCGGAAAGCCGTTCGGCGGCCGGCCGCTGCCCTGGGCCGAGCCCCACCAGCAAGAGATGACCACGCGGATCATCGACATCGCCCACACCGTGGCCACCTACCGCACCCCCCAAGGCCCCCACCACGACCTCACCGCCGCACGCCACGCCGTCACCACCGGACTCGACGCCGACGACACAGCAGAACTCCTCTACCGCGACTGGATGCGCATCGAACACACCGCCGGCAACCGCTCCGGACTACACACCGCCATCACCCGCGTCCAACACATCAACCAGGCGCTGGACTGCTCACTGGAGACGGAGACCGAGCAGCTCATCAACGAACTCCTCAACGGACCGCGTGAGGCGGTACGCCACACGCCGTAACGGACCAGCCTGCATGTGCTCGGCTTGCCAGCGGGAGGTGCCGCATCCGACAGGTCCAGGGCCACCGGCCCGGCGTGGAACTGATCAGCGGTGGCAGCCCCAGGAGACGGCGTCGACGGTGCCGCCGCGCTGGTTGCGCACCCGCCAGCGCGGACACTCCCCTCGCCTTGTGGCAACTCCCCCACCAGCCTGCCTCAAGCCATTCCGCCGCAGGACTCCCATCAGCGTCACTCATCGTGATCGTGAAGCTCAGGTTGAGAAATAGACATCACTCAAGAAGAACAACAGACTCCACCCATCCGTACTATCTCTGCACCGGGCCACGCAGCAGTCATCGCCACTGCCCCTCGGATCCCAGTCCGAGAACACAGGCGCTTGAGCGCGTGCGCCACAGGTGCTGCACGCCCGGTCAGGAAACCGAGAGAAAGGCCAACCCATGTCCGAGACCACGACAGCCGGCACTGAACTGACATCGCAGTACGCCGCACAAGTCACAGGCGACCTCGAACGCAACGCCAAAGAGCAGGAACGCATCAGTGCCGAGATCGCCGCGCTGCAGGAACAACTGACCGCACTGCAGCACGACCACTCCGTGCTGGTCAACGTGCAGCAGGTGCTCGGCACTGCGCCGGCACCGGTTCAGCCTCCAGCCGCTCCGGACAGCGCGGCGGTACCTGCTCCGCGCACGAAGGCCTCTGCCGAGTCCGCAACCGGCAAGCGGACGCGAGCGAAGAAGGCAGCCGGCACACAAGGCACCGCCACGACCAGCAAGAAGCCGACGGACAAGAACCCGACGGACAAGGCCGCAGCCGCGAAGACAGGCCGGCCCACGCTCGTCGAACTCGTCCGCAGCCACCTCACCGAGCAGAGCGAACCGCGCTCCGCGACCGAAGTCACCACCGCACTCGACAAGACCCATCCCGAGCGCGGCATCAAAACCACCGTGGTACGCACCACCCTCGAAGGACTCGTAGCCAAGAACCAGGCCAAGCGCACCAAGCAAGGCGCCTCCGTCTTCTACACCGCCCCCGACACCGCCGAGCAGACGAGCACACCTGCCAACGACGAGGCACAGTCCGCACAGGCCGAGTAAACCGCCCGGGCAGCACGCTGCCGCTACGGCGGCAGCCGGCCCGGCCCTTCTCCCGCAAGGGGGTCAACGTTCCAGGCGCCACGCCCACCGGCAGACGACAGCCACCCGCAGACGAAGCCAGACCCCACCGTTCACTGCTGGCATCGCTCCCCCATCAGCGGCCGGGCCGGGCGCCGGGAAGGCACCAGGCTTCCAACGCACAGCTCCGCGCGCCGAGAGCGCGCTGCGGTGGGGACCTGCCCGGTGGGGCGGCGTACTGAGCCTGGGTCTCGCGGGAGCGGTCGCCCGGGACACAACCGCCACACCACCGCTGAGCGGGATCCACTGGAACCGACCGCGACCCGCAACGGAGCAGGCACCGACTGCGGTGGCCGGGTCGGCGCCTGCCCGGGCTGGTCAGTTCAGGCCCAGCTTGGACAGGGCGGTGGTCCAGTCGGCGACGATGGCCTGCTGCGCGGCTGCGAGGGTGACCTTGCCGGAGCAGACGGCAGTGTGAAGTTTCGTCTCCACCGGGTCCTTCTTGTTGTTGATCCCGCCGCCCGGCTTGTGGCCCGGGTCGGCCGGCTCCACCCACAAGTTGCGGGCGTCGTTCGGGTCACCCCCAAGCTGCAGGGAAATCAGATGGTCGTACTCAGCGTCCCCGAGGCTGCCCTTGTAGCCGTACGAGGCGGCGTTCGCCCGCTTCTCCTTGCCGGTGATCGCCTCCGGCGGCCGGATGTTCTTGGTGTAGCCGCCCTTCCGGCAGATCGTCGCGGCCAGGTTCGCCTGCGTCACCGCCGGCGAGACCGCACCCGGAGTGCATGACAGGTCCTCGAGGGGCTCGCTCTTCTCGTACCGATAGTGGCAGCTGCCCGCGGGCGGCTGCTGCTGCACCGTGTACGTCGCCTGAGGCCCCGCCCCCACCGGAATCTTCACCGCTCCCGCAGGTACGGAGCTCCCCGTCGGCGCCTGCGCCGACGCTCCGCCCTTCCCCGAGGTGTCCAAGCCGGACTGCGAACCGGACGAACAGCCCGCCAGCAGCAGACAGGAGAGCAGCACCGGAGGCACCGCGCGACAGATGGAACCCATGACGACCCCTCATGAACGAGCGACAACTGGACACATGCTCCCACCACTCGGACGCCCTCCTACCGAACACCGTCGGGCGCACAGGTGCACGCCCGGCCACCCGAACACGCCCGCACCGCTGCGCGGCCACCCTGGACGCGTTCGAGGCACGCCAGCAGCCAGGAACTCGCTGCGATGTTCGTCGGGCCGCACGTGCCCGACGCTGAGGTAGGGCGCCAACCCATCCGAGTGACGTCATGCCGGAGTTGTCTGTCCCAGCCAGCGCTCTGCCGGAGGCGGCTGGGCATGGCCCGAGGCGGGCCACGTTCCGACCACCCGCCCGATCCGGTGTGCCAGGAGGCAAAGAGCGTGCCAGTACTCCGGCCTGCACCACAGAAATCACCAGCAGCAGCCCGTCCGTGTTCATGCACTGCAGGTCCGAGCTAGATACAAACAGCACACTCGGCCGCGCAGGCGATGAGTACGCGCGGTCCACGGTCCACGGCTTGCTCTCGCAATCGGCGCATCACTGGCAGCAAAGCCCCCTGTCGCTGCCACCGGCTAATCGAGCTGCGTACAGACGTTCGCCCGCAGGTATTTCGAGGCCACCCAGCCCGTAGTGCTCTCCTTCAACCCCGACGTCTTACGGGTGCCGAAATCACTACCGGAACCATAGGCAAGGGACACCCGAAACCAGCCGTCCCTGGACCTGTCGGCATACACCGGTTCGCCGCGACGCAGCAGGCCGAGCACGCCGTACCGCGCACCCGGCCCAGTCCGCAGCCTCACCCCATCCGCCGTCACCTCATAACCGCAGCGGCTGCAATCGGCCCGCACACCGGACGCAGAGACCGTCGAGGCGACTGCCGGAGCCGGACACGCGGCCCCTGCCACAACGGCGAATGCCACCATGACGGCTGCTGCGTAGTTCTTCTTTCGCATGCATGACTCAACCTGCCGCTCCCGACAGGCGGTACGGGCGAGAAGACCTGATCACCCGCTGGAGCAACGCCCCTGCGCCGGCATGCATCTCAGCTCCGGCGCCGGGAGCGGGAGCGCCGAGGGCCGTCGCCAATCCCGACCCCCGTATCCGCAACCCTGTCCGGCACGCAGGAAGCCAGTGATCCTGCCCTGGCGAGGGCATGAGGAAGGGACCTCCTGAACAGCTCGTGGGTGTCGAACCACGGAGCAGCAGGAGGTCCTGGTGCCGCAGCGGACAACCTCTCAAGCCCCCGGCGCCGCCTCTCGGCCTGTCAGGAAGCGATGACGTACGGCGGCATGACGTGCCGCCGGCGCCGGCCGCTGCCCTGTGCCCGTGGACCTCAGGGTCACGACCGTTACACTGCCCGCACTGGTCGAACTGATGATCCAAAGGTTGGGGCTGTGAATCTCAAGGCTAGGCGCGTTGCGTGCGCAGCGGCTCTCTCCCTGGGCATGATCCCGGTGTCGGCGTGCAGCAGTGGCAGCGGGACGGTCCAGGCACCGCAAAAGCCTTTGCCGACTGTCGCACGGCGGTTGGTGCAGCCGAGTTCCAACCTCACCGGCTCACAAGCGAGTTCCGCTTCGCCTTCGGTAGCGAGTGAGACACCGATGACGCAGAGCCAGCTCAAGGCTGCCGCGATAGCCGCGGCAGATGTTCCGGGCCTGCGAGCCGACACAGTGCATGACAGCACCGGGCTCATGACCCAAAGGCTCACAGCGAGTTCCGGAGGGCCCCTCTGCACGGAGTTCCTGAACGCTTCCAACGCGTACGCAGACTCCTACCACCCCTCTGCCGAGGTGACTCGGGCCTTCACTGCCAACACGACCGACGGAACGATGGGCATCAGGGTCTCGTTGGTCGGCCATGCCTCGTCGGCCGATGCGCAGCAGGTCATCAACGAGACTCGTAGTTCCGCCAAGGGATGCCCCCATCTCACAGATGGGACGCAGCGCATGAACTTGGCCCCCCTGCCACTGCCGGTCATGGGCGACGATTCCACCGTTACCCGTGTCGGTCTCATCTCCGGCAGGCGAAGCGACTGCGTGACCATTGGCCTGGTGGGCGTGGGCACTGTATCGCTCACCATCACAGTGACCGCATATGACGGATATCACCCCAACATGCTCCAAGAAGTGGCGAAAGCGTCCGTGAGCAAGCTCCAAAAAGCAGAACGCTAAGAGGCATCACGTAATACGAGGTGGGGCGTGTCCTACCTCGGGTTCGGCGTCGCTCACCGGGTGTTGGGTGAGGACTGGAGCCGGCGGGCCGGTCAGAAGAGTCGGCGAATGACCTCGATCGTGCGAGCCAGGTGGGTTTCGTTGCGGTCGGCGCGGTGGGCTACGGCCAGTTCGATCGACGCCGCCGGGCGGATCAGGGGCCGGTAGACGACGCCGTCGAGCGCGAGCGCGGTCACCGGCTCGGGCACGACCGCGACTCCGAGGCCGCCGGCGACGAGGGTGATGAGCGTCGAGGTCTCCCCGACCTCGTGCCGGATGTGCGGCTCGACGCCCGCGTCTCGCAGGAGACCGAGCACGACATCGTGCATCACCGAGTGACGGTCCGCCGAGTGCACGATCAGGTCGAGGCCGGCGAGGTCGGCGGCGCGCACCCGGGTCTTCGCCGCGAGTGGGCGCTCGGCCGGGAGTGCCACTACGAGGCGGTCCCGGCGCAGGGTGTGGACGGTGAGCGAGAGGTCGGCCGCGGGCGGGCGCAGCAGGGCCACGTCGATCGCGCCGCTGCGCAGCGCTTCCACCTGATCCGGAGCGAGCATCTCCCCACGGAACGAGAAGTCGATGCCGGGCAGTTCGGTGGCGAGGTGACGCGACAGCGTTGGCAGCAGGCTGTACGTCACCGAGCCGACGCAACCGAGGGTGAGGTGACCGACCGCACCGGCGGCGACCCGGCGGGCGTGGTGGGCAGCCTCGTCGACCTCGGCGAGGATCGCCCGTACCCGGTCGAGGTAGGCGCGGCCGGCGTCGGTGAGGTCGACCCGACGTGTGGTGCGGTGGAACAGAGCGATGCCGAGCTCGCCCTCAAGCTGCCGGATCGCCTGCGAGAGCGGCGGCTGTGCCATGTGGAGCCGCTGGGCCGCACGTCCGAAATGGCGCTCCTCCGCGACGGCGACGAAGTAACGGAGCTGGCGCAGATCCATAGTTTTAGAGTTTCAATCGACGTCGATATTGATACTTCACAGTATCGGGGGTGCCGTCTAGCGTCGAGTCATGAACAGTGCATACCTCTACGCCGCCACACGGACACCGTTCGGCAAGTTCAACGGCGCGCTGGCCGGCGTCCGGCCCGACGATCTGGCCGCTGCCGCGATCAGCGGTGTGCTCGCGCAGGCGCCGTCGCTGGATCCCGCCGCGATCGACGAGGTTGCCTGGGGCAACGCCAACGGCGCCGGCGAGGAGAACCGCAACGTCGGCCGGATGGCCGCGCTGCTGGCCGGTCTGCCGACCAGCGTGCCCGGCTCGACGATCAACCGGCTCTGCGGCTCCAGCCTGGACGCGGCGATGACCGGCTCTCGCACCATCGAGGCGGGTGACGCCGATGTCGTTCTCGTGGGCGGTGTCGAGTCGATGACGCGGGCGCCGTGGGTGCTGCCCAAGCCGTCGCGGGCCTTCCCTGCGGGCGACGTCACCGCGGTGTCGACGACACTGGGCTGGCGGCTGGTCAACCCGCGGATGCCGAAGGAATGGACCGTCTCGCTGGGAGAGTGCAACGAGCAGCTCCAGGAGCGCTTCGGCATCTCTCGCGAGCGCCAGGACGAGTTCGCCGTCCGCTCTCACCGCCTCGCGCACCAGGCGTGGGAGGACGGCTTCTACGACGCACTGGTCACCCCGGTCGGCGACCTGGTCCGCGACGAGGGCATCCGCCCGGACTCGAGCACCGAGAAGCTCGCCCAGCTCAAGCCGTCGTTCAGGCCGGACGGCACCATCACCGCGGGCAACGCCTCCCCACTCTCCGACGGCGGCTCCGCGGTGATCCTCGGCACTGAGGCAGCGGCAGCGACCATTGGCCGCGACCCGATCGGCCGGATCGCGGGCAGAGGCGCGATGGCGCTGGACCCGCGGGAATTCGGCTACGCACCGGTTGAGGCCGCGGGTCGAGCGCTCGCCCGCGCCGGGATCACCTGGGACCAGGTCGGCGCGGTCGAGCTCAACGAGGCATTCGCGGTCCAGTCACTTGCCTGCGTCGACGCCTGGCTGAAGGAAGGTCTGCGCGAGCCTGGGATCGTCAACCAGCGCGGCGGGGCCATCGCGATCGGGCACCCGCTGGGCGCCTCCGGTGGCCGGATCCTCGGGACCCTCGCCGCGGTCCTGAGGGAACGCCGCGAGCGGTACGGCGTGGCCGCGATCTGCATCGGCGTCGGCCAGGGGCTGGCCGTCGTACTGGAGAACCTGGAGGTGTCGAAGTGAGCCGCACCGCCGTGCTGGATTCGACCGACGAGGCCGTCGCCGGGGTCGAGGACGGTTCCACCGTCCTGGTCGGCGGCTTCGGTCTGGCCGGGATGCCGTTCGACCTCATCGACGCCCTCATCCGGCAGGGCGCGAAGGACCTCACGATCGTCTCCAACAACGCTGGAAACGGCGATGTCGGACTTGCGGCGCTGCTCGCGGCCGGCCGGGTCCGCAAGGTGCTGTGCTCCTTCCCGCGGCAGGTCGACTCCTACGTCTTCGACGCTCTCTACCGCGAGGGGAAGATCGAGCTGGAGGTGGTGCCCCAGGGCAACCTCGCCGAGCGGATGCGGGCCGCCGGTGCCGGGATCGGCGCGTTCTACTGCCCGACCGCGGTCGGCACCCCGCTCGCCGAGGGCAAGGAGGTGCGCACCATCGGCGGACGCGACTACCTGCTGGAGTATCCGATCAAGGGCGACTACGCCCTCATCTCCGCGCACCGGGCCGACCCGATGGGCAACCTCGTCTACCGCAAGACCGCCCGCAACTTCGGCCCGGTGATGGCGAGCGCCGCCACCACCACGATCGTCCAGGTCGACGAAGTCGTCCCGCTCGGCGAGCTCGACCCGGAGGCGGTCGTCACGCCATCCGTGTACGTCGACCGCATCGTGCCGGTCAAGTCCCGCCATTACACCGTCCAGGGAGCACGATGACTACCGACTCCACCGCCTCGAGCCGCCCGGCGTTTATGGCCGAGGCGCCGATCAGCGCGGACCATCCGCTCAGCATGGACGAGGTGGCCGCGGTGATCGCACGGGACATCCCGGCCGGCGCGTTCGTCAACCTCGGCATCGGCCAGCCCACCAAGATCGCCGACCATCTGCCCGAGGAACTCGGCGTCGTCCTCCACACCGAGAACGGCATGCTCGGCATGGGGCCGAAGGCCGAGGGCGCCCAGATCGACCCCGATCTCACCAACGCGGGCAAGGTTCCAGTCACCGAGCTTGCGGGGGCGGCGTATTTCCACCACGCCGACTCCTTCGCCATGATGCGGGGCGGCCACCTCGACGTCTGCGTGCTCGGCGCCTACCAGGTCTCCGAGCGCGGTGATCTGGCCAACTGGCACACCGGCAAGCCCGGCGACATCCCCGCTGTCGGCGGTGCGATGGACCTCGCCATCGGAGCCAGGGACGTCTACGTGATGATGACGCTCTTCACGAAGTCCGGTGCGCCCAAACTGGTCCGGCACTGCACCTACCCGCTCACCGGCGTCGGCTGCGTCAGCCGGGTCTACACCGAGGTCGCCGCCTTCGACGTGCGGCCCGGCGGTGTCCACGTGCTGCAGACCTACGGCATCACCCTCAACGAGCTGCGCTCACGCCTCGACGTCGAGCTGCTCTGACCTCCTTTGGCCCGCATCTGAGCCAACCGGGATTCGGTCTCGCTCCGCAGGAGGGACTGATGCAGCGCGAGACGACCACCGGTGCCGACCAGCCCTGAGAGGAGCGGCGTTGCCGGCAGGGGAGCCGCTGGCCGCGCTCGCCACGGGCAACGCGGACGGCACCGTGCTCACGAACATCACCTGCAACGGGGGGCCCTTCCGCTCGTCGGGGTGAGGTCAAGGGCAACAGCGTCGGCCCGTCTCCGAGCGCTTCGGAGACGGGCCGACGCCAATAGGGCGATCAGCGCGCCGTATAGCCGCCGTCTATCGGCAGGTTCACGCCCGTCACCCAGCTCGCTTCGTCCGAAGCCAGGTAGAGGACCCCGTAGGCGACATCGATCGGACGACCCAGGCGACGCAGCGACTGATTGCTCGTCATGTACTCCTCATAGGCCGGCAGGCCACCGGGGAACTCAGCCGCGATGCCCTCGACCAGCGGGGTAAGGACCGTGCTCGGGTGTACCGAGTTCACGCGGATGTCGTACTTGCCGTAGCTGGCCGCGTCCTGCTTGGTCTGCATCGAGACCGCGCCCTTGGCCACGTGGTACGCCGTGAACTCGTCGTTCCCGATCATTCCGTAGATGGATGAGTAGTTGACGATGCTGCCCTTGCCCCGCTCGATCATGTGCGGAACAGCATGCTTGGTGCAGAAGAAGACGCCCTTCACATCGACGGCGAACAGAGCGTCCCACTCGGCCTCGGTGAGCTCGTGGGTCGGCTTGTCGACGCCGATGATGCCGGCGCAGTTGACGAGGATGTCGAGACCGCCGAACTCCGCTGCCGCCGCGTCGATCACCGATTTCGCCTCGGTCTCCCGGGCGACGTTCAGGCGCCAGAACTCCGCGATCCCGCCTGCCGCGAGGATCCCCGCCACGACCTCCTTGCCCTTGACCTCGTCCAGGTCGGTGACCGCGACCTTGGCGCCCTCGGCCGCGAACAGCTCCGCGGTCGCTCGGCCCATGCCCATCGCGGCCCCGGTGATCAGGGCGACCTTGTCCTCCAGCCGTCCCATACCGATTTCCCTTTCCCTGTCGAGTTCTCAGGCCTTGGCCGACTGGTCGGCCAGGAAGGAGCGGTAGCCGTCCTCCTCAGCCTCACGGCAGAACTGCTGGTACACCTGTCCGCCTCCCATGTAGACCTGGAACTCCTCCGGCTTGCCGGGGAGGTTGTCGCCCAGGAACCACGCCTTGGCCTTCTTGCCCTCGGAGTACATGACGGTGGCCTTGCCGGCCCGCTCGGTCTCCTCCATCCACCAGGCCTCCGACTCGGGGGTGGCCTCAAGGAATGGAACGTCGTTCTCACGTGCCCATGCGATGGCCCTCTGGAGCCACTGGGCACCGAGCTGGATCGGGACCGGCAGATTCGAGTACGGCGTCTGCGGGCCGAGGGACATGAAGAAGTTCGGGAACCCGTTGGCGTTGATGCCGAGGTTCGACTTGAGGCCGTCGGCGAGCCACTTCTCGCGCAGCGTGCGGCCACCGCGACCCACGATGTCGATGTTGGTCAGGGTCCCGGTCATGGCGTCGAAGCCGGTGGCGAAAATCAGCACATCGAGCTCGTACTCGGTGTCGCCGACCACCACGCCGCGCTCGGAGATCCGGCTGATCGGCTGCGAGGCGACGTCGACGAGGTGCACGTTCGGCTGGTTGAACGCCGCGTAGTAGTTGTGGCCGGTCGGGACACGCTTGCCATTGAAGGAGTAAGTGGTCGGCGAGAGAAGGTCCGCGACGTCCTGGTCCTCGACGATCTCGTGGATCTTCTTGCGGATGAACTCCGAGGCGAGCTCGCTGGCCTCATGGTTGGTCGCCAGGTCGGTGAAACACTCGTTGGCGAAGTGGAATCCGCCCTCGTTCCACTTGCTCTCGAAGATCCGGTCGCGCTCCTCGGCGGAAACGTCGAGGGCGCTGTGCTCGGCCGGTTCCATCGCGACGCCGAAGGGGTGGTTCGCCGCCTTCTCGTAGATCTCGTCGTAGTGGTCACGCAGGTAGGCCATGTCCTGCTCGGTCACCGGGTCGTTCGTGGTCTCGACAATGAAGTTCGGCGTGCGCTGGAAGACGTGGAAGTCGCCGGCGACCTTGGCGATCTCAGGCACCATCTGGATGCCGGAGGCACCCAGCCCGATGAGGCCGACCCGCTTGCCGGTCAGGTCCGCCCCGCCGCGGGGCCACATCGAGGAGTGGTACTTCTCGCCCTGGAAGGTGTCGATGCCGTCAATGGCAGGGAAGATCGCCTGCGAGAGGACGCCCATGCCGGAGACGAGGTAGGTCGTGGTCAGGGTGGTGCCGTCACCGAGGTGGACGGTCCACGTATTCGCGTCCTCGTCGTAGACGGCCTTGTCCACGCGGGTGGACAGGCGGATGTCCTTGCGCAGGTCGAGCCGGTCGGCGACGAAATTGAGGTACGTCAGGACCTCCGCGCCGGCCGGGTAGCGCTCGGTCCAGGACCACTCGTCGCGGACCTCCTTGGAGAAGGAGAAGGAGTAGTAGCTGTACTCGCTGTCGGTGCGGACGCCGGGGTAGCGGTTGACCCACCAAGTGCCGCCGACGCCGTCCTCGCCGTCGACCACGAGCGTCGAAAGACCGATCTCGCGCAGGTGGTGGAGCATCGCCAGGCCGGAGAAGCCGGCGCCGATGACGATGGCGTCGTAGTCAGGCTTGCTGGTCATGTATGTGTCGGTCCTTTCACCGAGTGATGACACATGGGCACTCAGAGAGGAGCGCGCAATAGGAAAGGTGGATGAGACGCGGTCAGAACTCTGGCCAGGGCGCCGGTACGGTGCCGGTCAGGACCGGTACCAGGCGGCCATGGAGGCGATCTCCTCGTCGGCGCGCGCGAGGCGTCCGGCCTGGAACGGGAAGACGTGCTGCATGCCCTTGCCGATGGAGAACGTCACGTCGACGCCGGCGCTCTCGGCCAGGTCGACCAGGCGCTCGGAGTCCTCGAAGAGGGATTCGGTGTCGGCCGCACAGACGTAGAGCCGCGGGAAGCCCTCATAGGTGGCGTAGAGCGGGTTGACGTACGGGTCCGTCGGGTCCGCGCCGCCTGAGAGGTACCGGGCGATGTTCCCGGCGAGGCCTTCGCGCGTGATCAGGAAGTCGGTGTCGTTGTTGGTCTCGATCGTGGCACCGCTGTTCTCCATGTTCAGCCACGGCGACATCGTCAGGACACGTCCGGGCAGCGGGCGGCCGTCGCGGCGCAGCGTGAGTGTCATCGCGACCGCGAGGTTTCCACCGGCGCTGTCGCCGACGAAGCACACGTCGTCGGCCTTGATGCCCTTGTCCAGGAGGGCCTGGTAGACAGCGAGGCCGTCCTCGATCTGCGCCGGGAACGGGAACTCCGGCGCGAGCCGGAAGTCGAGAACGAACGCATGCGTTCCGCAGGCCCTGGCCAGGTGCCCGGCGAGCTTGCGGTGGCTGGCGGAGGAGCCGAGCGCGAACCCTCCGCCGTGCATGACCACCATTACCTGAGAGGGATCCGCGTCGAGGGGGGTCACGAGGACGCCCGGCACGCCACCGAGGGCGGTCGTGGCGTAGGTGACACCTTCGGGCTCCGCGGTCGCGCGCTGCCAGTCCTCGAAGACCCAGCGCATCAGCTGGAGCGACATCTCCGGGTTGGCCTCGAACTCCACGCTCCACTCGGCGTAGATCTCCCCAAGCGGGTCTGAAGGACGGGGAAGGGGCATGGGTGCTCCTCAACGTCATCGTTGGTGGTACTGGCTGTTTCTCGGGCCGACAGACGGCCGGCCCGGCCAGTCGAGGATCACCACGCCCAGGCGTCGAAGGCGGACGCTGTCACAAAATGAGACACCGCCGTCTCACAGTGACTCGCGTCACACGGTCCTGCTCGCGACAGCCTTCTGCCGGGGCCCTCACCGCGCCCGTTTCCCTCACCCAGGCGATCACGTCACTCCGAGCACGCCGGCGATCCCGCCTTCGAGTCTGGCCAAGCGCTCCGCTCTCACGGCTCGGCGCCTGCGCACACCTGGTGCTCTCGGGCCACCGAGGTCCTTCACCGCTCTCGACGAGGAGATTCCATGCACATCAAGAAGCGGGCCGTCGCAGCGACCAGCGTCGCCGCCGCCATGGCCATGGCGCTCAGCGCCTGCGGGGGTCTGTCCACCAGCTCCACCGGCTCCGGTGGCTCCGGTGGCTCTGGCACCTCCGTCGGCTCCGGCGGCCCGTGGCCGACCGTGAAGGTGGGCGGCGTCGGCGTGCAGGCCGACATCCCGGACATCAGCAAGTTCTGCGGCACCAAGCCGATCAAGGTCGGCTACGCCGACGGCAACAACAACAACACCTGGCGCAAGGCCACGATCGCGCTCTTCAAGGCCCAGGCGGCCAAGTGCAAGAACATCACCCAGGTCGTGGTGACCGACGCCCAGAACAACACCCAGAAGGCGATCTCGGACATCAACTCGATGGTCGCCCAGGGCGTCAAGGTGATCGTCACCTTCGGCGACGCCGGACAGGCCCTCCTGCCGACCATCCAGAAGGCGACCGCGGCCGGCGTGGCGGTCGTCCCGATCGTCTCCAGCATCGGCGGCACACCGGGCAAGGACTACGTCGACTTCGTCTCCGAGAACGTCGAGACGTACGGCAAGAACCTCGCCGACTGGACCGTCAAGGCGATGCACGGCAAAGGGAACCTGATCATGCTGGGCGGTGTCGCCGGCAGCGCCTACTCCCAGACCGTCTACGAGGGCGTCAAGAAGGCGGTCGCGGAGCATCCCGACGTCCACCTCCTCAACGCGGACGGGTACGTCGCCACCGACTGGGACGTCAGCAAGACGCAGCAGGTCGTGGCCGGTCTCATCACGAAGTACGGCAAGATCGACGGCATCGTCTCCGACTTCGGCGGCGGTTCGGTCGGCGGTATCCGCGCGTTCATCGCCGCGAACAAGCCGCTGCCGGTCTGGTCGGCCAATGACTCCAACGAGTTCGCGTCGCTCTGGTACCAGTACCACAAGCAGTACCCGAGCTATCAGATCGCGACCGAGTCGTCCCGCAACTGGGTTGTCGAGGCTGCTCTCAACAAGGGTCTTGCGGCCTACAACGGCATCACCGACACCGAGCCCTCGACGTACAACCTGGAGATCATCGAGGACTCGACCAACCCGAAGATGATGCCGAAGTACGACAAGTCGCTGCCCGCTGACGCGATTCTCTCTTCCGGCCTGACCACCGAGCAGATCAGGGCTCTCTACAAGTAGTCCGCGTAGCAGCCCAGTCGGCTGTGAGGCCGTCGCAATTCCCAGCGGGCGCCCGGGCCTTCACGACTTTCCGTCACGGCCCGGGCAGCTGGCCTCATCGCTTTTCGAGGGCGATTTCCCGCCCGAATCCCCTTTCCTGCCGCAACTCAACAACGCAGCCACGTACGGATATCCGAGGAGCACCCATGAATCGACTCGACGGTAAGGTCGGCATTGTCACCGGCGCCTCGCGAGGCATCGGCCACGCGATCGTCGACGCCATGGCGGCCGAGGGCGCGGCCGTCATCGCGACCAGCCGCGCGGCCGCCGACGACTCATTCGGCGCAGGCGTCACGTATGCGTCCCTCGACGTGGCCAGCGAAGCCGACTGGCAGCGTGTAATCACCGGGGTCATCGACCGCCACGGGCGCGTCGACTTCCTCGTCAACAACGCCGGCATCATCGCCTATGAAACCGTTCACGAACTCACCAGTGAGGAGTGGAACCGGGTTGTCGCGGTCAACCAGACCGGCACCTGGCTCGGGATGCGCGAGGTGATCCCACAGATGATCACCCAGGGCGGCGGCAGCATCATCAACGTCTCCTCGATCTGGGGCAGCGCCGCTGTCGCCGGTGCGCACGCCTACCACGCGACCAAGGGCGCGGTGCGCAACATGTCGAAGAGCGCCGCCGTCAGCTACGCCAAGGAATGCGTCCGCGTGAATTCGGTTCATCCCGGTTTCATCTGGACCCCCCTGACCGAGGCTCAGGCCCCTGAGGTGAACGACTACGTCATCTCCCAGACCCCGATGGGTCGCGCCGGACGACCGGAGGAGATCGCTGCCGGAGTCGTCTTCCTCGCCTCCGACGAAGCCAGCTTCGTGACCGGTTCCGAGCTCGTCATCGACGGCGGCTACCTCGCCCAGTAAGGGGCCCGTCTACGGGCCGAGGCGCCGGCCCGACCACTCGGGTCCGCGCCCCTCAATCTTCCAGGAGTCCGACGTGACCAACTTCGGCAGCAACCGGCCTGAGACTCAGGTCCGGCCACCGCAGCAGGGTGCGAGCCCCGGCCCCTCCCAGTCCCACCACGCGGCAAGTCAGGCGGCAGGGCAAGTCGCATCAGTGCTCTCCATGCAGGGCATCGGGAAGTCCTTCCCGGGCGTGCGCGCGCTGGACGAGGTGAGCTTCGACGTCCGCCCGGGCGAAGTCCACGCCCTGGTCGGCGAGAACGGCGCCGGCAAGTCCACGCTGATGGCGGTGGCCTCGGGCGCATTGGCGGCGGATGACGGCACCGTCCTCATCGGCGGCGTCCAGCTCACGCATGCGCAACCCGAGCAGGCGCGCAGCCTCGGCCTCGGTATCGTGCACCAGCATCCCGCGCTTCTTCCGGACCTGACGGTGGCGGAGAACATGGCGCTCGGCGTCGGGTACAAGCGCGTCGGCGGACTTCGCCGCGCGGCCGCCTGGGCCCGCGAGACCCTCGCGCCGTGGGAGATGGAGATCGACCCGCGCGCCCGCGTCGCCGATCTGTCGATGGAGAAGCGGTTCATCATCGAGATCGCCAAGGCGCTCGCGCTGAATCCGAAGGTTCTGATCCTCGACGAGCCCACCGAGCATCTCAACGCCGACGAAGTACAACGTCTGTTCACGAAGGTCCGCGAGACCGTCGCGACCGGCGCCGGTGTCGTCTATATCTCGCACCGCATCCCTGAGGTCAAACAGATCGCCGACCGGATCACCGTCCTTCGCGACGGCCAGACCCGCGGAACCTTCGACGCCGAGGCCGTCACCGAGGAGCAGATCGTCGAGCGCGTCGTGGGCCGCAAACTGGAAACGGTCTTCCCCGCCAAGGAACCCGTACCCGTGAGCGCGGCCGCGCGACTCGTCGTGACCGAGCTCTCCGGCCACGGCTTCGACGACATCTCTCTGACCGTCCGCTCCGGCGAGATCGTCGGCCTGGCCGGGGTTCAGGGCAATGGCCAGGCCGAGCTCGTCCGTGCCCTGGCCGGCCTGGTCTCGACGTCGGGCGAGATCGTCGTCGACGGACAGAAGGTCCGCGGCTCGAACGCGGTGGCAGCGAACGCCGGTGTCGTCTACGTGCCTGCCGACCGGCACGGCGAAGGTGTTTTCCTGCCGCTCGGCGTCAGCGAGAACATCGTGGCGCGCACCCTGCACAAGGTCTCACGCTTCGGCCTGGTCAGCGACGTGCAGACGCAGTCCACCTCGAAGGACCAGATCCGCAACCTCGCGATCAAGACCCCGACCCCCGATACGCCGATCAGCTCCCTGTCGGGAGGCAACCAGCAAAAGGCCGTCATGGCCCGCACGCTGCTCGCGGCACCGAAGGTCCTCGTGGTGGAGGAGCCCACTCAGGGTGTCGACGCCGGTGCACGCGTCGATCTGTACAAAATCCTGCGCGCCGCAGCTGATGACGGTGCCGCCGTCATCGTGCTCTCCTCCGACAACGTCGAGCTGGAGGGCCTGTGCCACCGCGTGCTGATCATGTCGCGCGGAAGTGTCGTAGAGGAGCTCACCGGTGAGGAGATCACCGAAGCGGCCATCGCTCACGCCGCACTGACCTCGACGAGCGTGCGCGGCCACGAGAAGACCCGACCGGCAAAACGTCGCCGACTGCGCGCCTGGCTGGCCGGCGACCAGGCCCCCGCGGCAGTGATCGCCCTGATCGTGGTGCTCCTCGGTCTCGGGACCGGGCTGCACAACGGCGACTACTTCGGCCAGCTCAACCTCAACAACCTCCTGCTCATGCTCGCGCCCCTGTTGCTGGTCGGTGCCGCGCAGCAGGTCGTCGTCATGGGAGCCGGGTTCGACCTGTCGGTCGGCCCCCTCATGGGCTTCCTGGTCGTGATCGCGTCGTACTGGATCGTCGACGGCGGAAACCTGGTCCTCGGGCTGATCCTCATGGCCCTCGGCGCGCTCGCGGTAGGCGTGATCAACGGCGTCATGGTGACCTGGTTCCGCATCAACCCGGTCGTCGCGACCCTCGCGGTCTACATGGCCCTCCAGGGCATCTACCTGTCCCTGCGGGACACGCCGGGCGGCACGATCTTCCCGTCGGTGGCCGCCGACATCCAGGCCCACTTCGGTGCGGTTCCGCTGGTGACCATCATCGCGGTGCTCCTCGTCCTGCTTCTTGAGCTGGCCCTGCGCCGCACCAGATGGGGCGTCGAGCTGCGGGCTCTGGGGTCCGAGCCGGACGCCGCGGAGCGTCTCGGGGTGAAGATCCGGCTGATCCAGTTCACCTCGTACGTGATCTGCTCGGCTCTGGTCCTGCCCGCCGGCATCATCCTGATGGCCCAGATCGGTATCGGTGACGGCCGTCCCGGTCTCGCCTACACCCTCAACTCGGTGACCGTGGTCGTGCTTGCGGGAGCGAGCATCTTCGGTGGCCGCGGTTCGTTCATCGGGATCATCGCCGCCGCTCTCCTCGCTCAGCAGCTGGTCAATGTCTCCCCGTTTCTCAACCTCTCCCCTGCCTGGGGCTACTGGCTCCCGGGCCTCATCACGATCGGCGCCGCGGTGCTGTACGCGCAACTGCGCCGTACTCGCCGGACGGGAGCACAGGCATGACCACCCCCCGACGCACCAACGCCTCCCGCCGCACCCCGAGTCATGACGGGAACGCCATAGACAACTTCGACGCGGGCGCCACCTGGCGCCGCCTCCTGTCGGGCAGCTGGGTGGGGATCGTGGTCGCCACGATCATCCTCTTCGCCCTCAGCCCCGCCATCGCACAGGGCAGCCTGGGCTCGGCCCCTCTGCTGAGCATGCTGCCTTTCGCCGCCGTGCTCGCCATGGCGGCCGCCGGGCAGACCCTCGTCGTGCAGCAACGCGGCCTCGACCTGTCGGTGCCGGGCATGATCGCGCTCGCCGCGGCCCTCTGCACCTGCATGGTCCAGTCCCACGGCTGGTCGGCGTGGCTCGCCGTCACCATCGCCGTCATCGCCCCCGCTCTCGTCGGCCTGGTCAACGGAGTCCTGGTCGCGGTCGCCCGCGTCATGCCGCTGGTCGTGACGCTCGGCATGAACGCGGTCCTGCTGGGCACCGTCCTGGCGATCTCCGGCGGCTCGCCGGCCACAGCGCCAGGCGGCCTGAGCCGGTTCTCCGTCGACCGGACCTTCGGTATCCCGAACACGTTCATCATCGCGGTCGTCATGCTCGCGGTGGGCGGCATCATCACCAAGCGTTCAGCGGTCGGGCGCCGGTTGACCTACATCGGGGTCAGCATGCCCACCGCCTCGGCTCTGGGCATCCGTGTCACCCTCTACCAGGTCGTCGCCTACGGGTTCGCGGGCCTCGCCTACGGCGCCGCCGGCGTTCTCCTAGCCGGCTACACCCGGACTCCCGGGCTGTTCATCGGGGACAGCTACGTCCTTCCGACCGTCGCGGCTGTAGTGCTGGGCGGCACCGCCATGACCGGCGGTCTCGCGAGCATCGTGGCCAGCGGCGTCGGGGCGCTGTTCCTGACACAGCTCGGTCAGCTGCTGCGCTCGCTGGGCTGGAACGACGCTCAGCAACTCATCGCGCAGGCAGCGGTCCTCGCCGCGGTGGTCCTCCTGCGCCAGGCCGCCCCCGCTCTTCGCGGGCTGGGCCAGCGCCGACGCCGACGGGCGTTGCCCACGGCCGGATGACGACCGAGCCCCAGGTATGCATAGCGTGGTCCGCGAGCAGAGTTCCCGGACCACCCTGTGCATACCTGGGGCTGCCAGCTGCTGCGCGTTTCGTTATCGAATCTCAGTTTTCCTCAACTTCTGTTGCAGTTCGGGGTGTTGTCGGTGGCGGCCGGTAGGGTGAACCGGTGATCGTTTCGCGTGCCTGTGGGAGGGAGGGTTCAGGGTGAAGAAGTTCCGGCCGCAGTCGGGTTTCGTGGTGCAGGCGTACCGGTTTGCGCTGGATCCGAACGCCGTCCAGGAGGCGGCGTTGCGTTCGCACTGTGGTGCTGCCCGGGCTGCCTATAACTGGGCGGTGGGCTGGGTGACCGCGTCGTGGTGGCAGCGCGCGGCGGAGGAGTCGTACGACATCGGCGAGGCCGGGCTGACGGCGTGGCGTCCGTGGTCGCTGCCGTCGCTGCGGAAGGCGTTCAACGAGGCCAAGCGCGCCGACCGGCGGTTCGCCGACTGGTGGGAGGAGAACTCCAAGGAGGCCTGCAACACCGGTCTGGCGAACGCGGCGGCTGCGTTCGACAACTGCAGTAGGTCGAAGATACGGACGCCGTAAGGGCAAGCGGATGGGGGCGCCCCGGTTCAAGGTGAAGCGGAAGGCCCGTCTTACGTGCCGTTTCACGACCGGCACGATCCGC
>NZ_JBIARC010000061.1:0-45273 GCF_042889625.1 Streptomyces sp. NPDC002573
TCCCCGGCCCATTCCCCCATCACCACAACAAAGAGTCTGGCCCCACCGCTCACGCGGCGGGGCCAGAACCCCAAGATCTTCATGACTCTTCTAGGACGCAACACGCTCTGGCCGAGCCCCAGCCAGGACGTTCAGCACGACAGCGCCCAGCAGCACGCGCAGCCCCCGCTCCCCGCGGGTGTAGCGGGTCCGCGGGACCGAGGTGCGCCGCTCAGCCATGACAGACGGGATCGCCTCGGTCGCCGGTAGGGCGGCACAGTGCACGAGCAGGGCGCGTAGGACAGTCTCGGCGGCGCGGGGGCTGCGCACCAGCTTGTGCCTTCCGGACCGGCCGTGAGCACGGCCGACGACCTCCGCTGGTTCAGGAGTATCGGGTGGGCTACGTTGTGCGGCGATGACTACCGGGACGGCATTGCGCCACGCACGGATTGGTGACCCGGTGCTCCTCTGAGCGCCGTACGGGCCGGTGCGTGCCCGCTGTTCGATCGAGGATCTGGCCCTGCTGGGCGGGCTCCGCCTCCGTCGTGTTGATCACAGGCTCGACACATCAACCACGACAGGAGAACTCATGCCCAGCAAGACTCTGCAGATTCCCACCACGGACGGCCAGGCCGACGCCTTCGCCGCCTTCCCCGACCGCGGCGAGCGGCACCCTGGGGTGCTGCTGTACATGGACGTCTCCGGCCTGCGGCCCGTGTTGGAGGAGAGGGCCTGCGAACTGGCCGAGCACGGGTACTACGTGCTCGTTCCCAACGTCTACCACCGGCACGGCCCGGCACCGCTGACCGAACTTCCCGAGCACATCGGAGAAGAGATCCGCCCCGCGGTCGTGGCCCAGTTGATGCCCTTGGTCGAGGCGCACACCACCGAACGTGCCCTGCGCGACGCCGACGCCTACCTCAGGTTCCTCACCACCCAGCCCGAGGTGAGCGCCGGACCGGTCGCCGCGATCGGCTACTGCATGGGCGCCGTTCTGGCGATGCGCACCGCAGCGGCCCACCCCGACCAGGTGGCCGCCGTCGCAGGATTCCACCCCGGCAACTTGGTCACCGACGCGCCTGACAGCCCGCACCGACTGGTCTCGAGGCTCACCGCCCAAGTCCACCACGGCCACGCCGAGAACGACATGACGCCCGAGGGCATCAGCGAGCTCCACCAGGCCTTGGGCGCCGCAGGCGTCGGCCACACCTCCGAGACCTACCCCGGCACCGTCCACGGCTTCACCATGTCCGACACCGATGCCTTCAACCCCTCCGCAGTGCAGCGCCACTGGAACCGCCTGCTGCCCCTCCTCGACCGCACCCTGACCAGCGGCTGAGGCCAGGCTTCGGGACGGGGTGGCAGGTGCAGGACAAAGAATTGGCCAAGTCCCCGACGTTTGCGGCCGCTCGTGATCAGGTCTTCCGCGACGGCTGTAACCACACCCGTTCGGGAGGATTTGGTGCCAGCGCAACCCCGCAGAAGACGATGGCTCGCGATCTGTGCCATCACCGCCACCGCCGGGCTCGTCGCGATACCCGCGAGCGCCTCGTCAGGTCGGCACAGCAGCCCCTTCGGGGCTCGTACACTCGCTCAACTCGCCGCTCAACGCGCGCACTCGGTGGGCGCGATCAGTCCCAAGGCGAAGGCGGACGACGGCGACAACGGCAACGAGGCCGACGAGATCGCCGAGGGCGCGGACCAGTACGCCGAGGCCCGCACCTCGCCGGGCATCGTCGCGCCGGGCGCGTACGGCGCCGCCTGGCAGGGTTTGAAGAACCTGCCCGGCACGGGCGGCAGTTGGCGCAACATCACCGACCTGCCGTACAACTCCGACGACCCGCGCTACCGCGACATCGACTCCAACTCCAGCGGCGGATCCGGGAACGTCACCGGTCGCATGGCGGCGATGGCCGCGGACGACGACGGCTACGTCTACGCGGGCAGCGCCGGCGGCGGCGTATGGCGCTCGCGGACCGGCGGTGGGCACTGGGAGCCCATCAGCGACGGGCTGCCCTCGCAGTCGACGGGCACGCTGGCAGTCGACGGCGGCGGACGGCTGTGGCTGGGCACGGGTGAGGCGAACACCAACGCGGACGCCTACATCGGCAGCGGCGTCTACGTCCTCTCGCACCCCCATCACGGCAGCTTCTCCACGCGCAGCCGGGTCGGCGGCGACGAGCTGGAGAGCACCACCATCCGCCAACTGCGGTTCGGCGGGGGCAAGGTGTGGGCGGCGACCAGCGAAGGCGTGTGGAGCCACTCCACGAAGAACCTGCACGGCGCCTGGAAGCTGGAGTTCGCGCCCAACCCCGACTACCTGCCCGGCGGTTCGAAGGCGACCGAGGACGGCGCCGCGTACAAGAACATCACCAACGACATCGCCCTCGACCCGAAGGATCCCTCGAAGGTGATCCTCGCGGTCGGCTGGCGCAGCGGCGACGACTACAACGGCTTCTACACCAGGACCGGCGGCGCCTGGAAGCGGATCACCAGCGGCTTCGGTGACCTGCCGACCGACGCGGACAACGTGGGCACGGTCACCTTCGCCCACTCCGCCGACGGCTCGCACTACTACACCATCGACCAGTCGCCCGAGCAGATGGCGACCAACCCGGACAGCGGGCTTGAGGGCATCTACAGCGCCTCCTCGCCGTTCGGACCCTGGACGAAGATCGCCGACTACAAGCAGCTGGCCACCGACGGCTCCGCGCTGACCACCGCCGGCTACATGCCCGGGGTGCAGGCTTGGTACAACCAGTTCCTGACCGTCGACCCGGCCGACCCCCGGCATGTGTACGCGGGTCTCGAGGAGGTCTACGAGACCAAGGACGGCGGCGCCACCTGGTCCACCGTCGGCCCGTACTGGAACTTCGCCTTCGCCTGCTGGAGCATCGACCCCGCCAAGCAGACCGGCAACTGCAGCCCGACCACGCACTCCGACCAGCACGGTGTGGCGATCGGCCGCTACCACGGCAAGAGCTATGTGTATGTCGGCAACGACGGCGGCGCCTACCGGCGCCCGGTCGACGGCTCCCAGGACTCCTCCGGCCACGCCACGGACTGGACCTCGCTCAACGACGGCACCATCGACACCCTCCAGTACTACTCGGTGGGCATCGGCAAGGACCCGGACCAGGGCGGGATCTCCGTCACCGGCGGCCTGCAGGACAACGGCCAGTCCATCCGTCGCAGCAACGACAAGGTCATGGGCTCCAACTTCGGCGGTGACGGCGGCGACACCCTCACCGACCCGGCCAACGGCTGCAACCTCGCCCAGGAGTACGTCTACCTCGCGGTCCAGGTCACCCAGAACTGCGCCGTCAACGACGGTTCCTGGGTCACCGATTCCAGCAAGGCGACCTCGTACAACGTCGCCCCGGCCGACAACGCCACCAGCGAGGCCCGCTTCATCGCCCCGCTGGCGGCGGACATGAAGAACAGCTCCACCTGGGTCGCGGGCGGCCGCCACATCTGGGTGCAGACGCACGGCTACGCCATCCGCAGCGGCTCGGAGTGGAAGAGCCTGTACGACCTCGGCGCCGGCCGCACCGCGACCGCTGTCGCGGCCTCCGGCGGCAAGGTCTACGCGGCCTGGTGCGGCCCGTGCAACGAGCAGGGCTTCGCTCGCGGCATCGCCGTCGGCAACGCGGACGGCACCGGCTGGCACGACATCACCCTCCCGGCCACCGGGGCGGACGGCACGGTGCCCAACCGGTACCTCAGCGGCTTCGCCGTCGACCCGAAGAACGCCGACCACGTCTTCCTCTCGGTCAACGGCTTCTCCCGGCACTGGACCGAGGGCCCCGGCGCGGGTGCCGGCCATGTCTTCGAGTCCACCGACGGCGGCACCACCTGGAAGGACATCTCGGCGAACCTGCCCGACGTGCCGACCGACTCCGCCGTCGTCACGCCGAACGGCGGCCTCGTCGTCGCCACCGACCTCGGCGTCGTCTACCGGGCGCCGGGCCACACGAAGTGGCAGCGCGTAGGGTCCCTCCCGGCCGCCGCCGTGCTCCAGCTGAAGCTGAGCCCTGACGGCAGCACCCTGTATGCGGCCACGCACGGCCGCGGCATCTACACGATCAGGGTGCGCGACTGCGACTGACGCACGATCGATGGACGAGGGGTGATTCCCGGCTTCGGGGGTCACCCCTCCGTCGGATACGGCACCACGCTCACGTCGAGCGTGAAGGCGGCGCGCGCCGCCCCCGCCACATCCGGTGCCTTCGCCAGCGCGGTGACCTTGGCCGTGCCGCCCCGGGTGCCCGCACACCGTAGCGAGGCACGGGCGGTGCCGTCCGCCTCCACGCGCCAACCCGATGCCACGACGAAGACCGGGGCGGCGCTCTGCACGGCCGTCCACCGCCGGTCGTCGACCCGGGGCTTCAGAACGAGCGACACCACCGTCCCGGGATGCACGCACAACCGCCGCACGGGTGCGTCACCGGGGGCGACGGTGACCTGCGCATGCCCGGCGACACAGCTCCCGGCCGACGCGGTGGGCGAAGGGGCCGACGCGGACGCACTCGGCGAACCGGCGCTCGTGGGCGCGGTCGAGGACGGAGCCGGGACCGGTGTCGTAGAGCTGTGCGTCGGTGCGCCGCTCGACGGTTGTGCCGAGCGGCCCGTTGACGGCCCTGCACTCGATCCGCCCCCGGTGGACGCACTGCAAGCCGCCAGCACGACCACCCCGGCGACCGCCCACCCCGCGCTCCATCCGCGCATGCCGACACCTCCCCGCCCACTCGGACGACCACCAGGATGCTCCTACGTGCGGCCGTACGGGCGATGGGCAGAGCACCTTCACCTTCCCTTGACCTACGCCGGCCTCCGCGCCCCGCGTAGCGCGCCATGGTCAGCGCCATCACTCACTCGTACGACGCTGGATGTAACAGATGCTACATTCCATGATGTGGCAAGGGCTGAACCGGCGGGCCACTGGCTCGTCCTTGTGATCAAACTGCCCGCCCAGCCGTCGCGGCACCGGGTCGGGGTCTGGCGGGAGCTGCGCAGGATCGGGGCGCTCTCGCTCGGGCAGGGGATCTGGGCCGTGCCGGACGTGCCGGTCTTCGCCGACGGCATCGCGCGGGCGATCGTGCTGACCGAACGGGCCGACGGCCAGGCCGTCACGTTGAACGCCTCCGGGCGCGGCCCTCAGGACGGCGCCCGTCTTCGGGAGATGTTCGGTGAAGCCAGGTCCGCGGACTGGGCGGAGTTCCTGGCCGACTGCGGCAAGTTCGAGGCGGAGATCGCCAAGGAGATCCGTATCGCCAAGTTCACGCTGGCCGAACTGGAGGAAGAGGAGCAGTCGCTGGAGCGGCTGCGGCGCTGGCATCGGGACCTCATGGCACGCGACGTGTTCGGGACCCCTGAGGCGGCCGAGGCCGGCAAGCGGCTCAAGCAGTGCGTGGCTGTCTGCGAGGACTACGCCGAGCGGGTCTTCGCCGCCCTGCACCAGGCGCCGGAGGGGGAGCAGTGAGCACGGCATCGGCGGCGCGAACGGCTCCGGCCCGGCAGATGTGGCCGCTGTACGCCGCGGGGTTCACCACCGCGTTCGGCGCGCACGGGATCGCCGCCAACCTTGGCGGTCACGCCGCGGGCGCGGTCACCTCGCTGCTGGTGCTCGGCGGCCTGCTGGCCCTGTACGACGGCGCCGAGGTGCTCCTCAAGCCGCTGTTCGGCACGCTCGCCGACCGGATCGGCGCGCGCCCGGTGCTGCTCGGCGGACTCATAGCCTTCGCCGCCGCCTCCGCGCTCTACGTCGTCGCGGACAGCCCCGGCCTGCTGTGGGCGGCCCGCCTGGGCCAGGGCGCCGCGGCGTCCGCCTTCTCGCCGTCCGCTTCCGCGTTGGTCGCCCGGCTCAACCCGGCGGCCAAGCACGGTCGGGCCTTCGGCAGTTACGGCTTCTACAAGTCGATCGGCTACACCCTCGGCCCGCTGCTGGGCGGGGTCCTGGTGTGGGCCGGGGGCCTGCAGCTGCTGTTCGCCGTCCTGGCGGTGCTCGGCGCGGCGGTCGCCGTGTGGGCCGCGCTCGCCGTCCCGGTCGTACCGCTCCTGCCCAAGGCCCGGCAGACGGTGCTGGATCTGGCCCGGCGGCTGGCCGATCCGGCGTTCCTCGCCCCGACCTCGGCACTGGCCGCGGCGACCGCCGCCCTGTCGGTCGGAGTGGGCTTCCTGCCGGTCTCGGGCCGGGCGGCCGGTCTGGGCACGGTGGCCACCGGCGCCGCGGTGTCGGTGCTGGCGGCCTGCGCGGCCGTGGTCCAGCCGCGGGCCGGGCGGGCACTGGACCACGGACGGCTCACGACCCGTACGGGCATCGCGACAGGCTTGCTGTTCGCCGCTGCGGGACTGGGGTGCGCCATGCTGCCGGGGCTCACCGGGGTGCTCCTGGGCGCCGCGCTGATCGGCACCGGAACCGGACTGATCACCCCGCTCGGCTTTGCCGCCCTGGCCGCGAGCACCCCCAAGGAGCGCCTCGGCCAGACCATGGGCGCCGCCGAACTCGGCCGCGAACTCGGCGACGCGGGCGGCCCGTTGCTCGTCGCGACGGTCGCCTCCCTCACCACCCTCACCCACGGCTACGCGACCCTGGGTGCCCTGCTCGCCCTCGGCCCGGCCCTCGCTGTCGTACGGCGCCGTCCCGCTGGCGGGGGAGACCCGCACGGCGGACGGCGCTGAGCACGACAGCGCGCCGCCGCCCTCGCCGACGGCACTCAGAACCCGCGACCGGAGGCGTCCGAACTCACCGAGACCTGCGCTCGCGGCAGCCGGATGCTGCTACGGCGCCTTCAGGAGCGCAGAGCGTCGACAGGCTCCATGCGGGCGGCCCGCAGCGACGGGTAGAGGCCCGCCAGGAGTCCGACGAGGGCTCCGGCGACCGGGGCTCCGAGAGCGAGACGGACGTCCAGGACCGGGGTCCACTCCCTGACGGCGGAGACGGCCACCACGACGACCATGCCCAGGGCGGCACCGACGACGCCGCCGAGGAGTCCGATGGTCGTCGACTCCACCAGGAACTGGCCGGCGACCTGCCGTCTCGAGGCACCGAGGGCGCGGCGCAGCCCGATCTCCCCCGTCCGCTCGATGACCGTCACCAGCGTCACGTTGGCGATGCCGATGATGCCCAGAACGGTGCTCAGTGTGGTCAGGGCGGAGCGCATCGGACGGGCGAGCACCCCCGCCAGGGCCTCGGCCCACAGATCTAGGAGACGGCCGGACCTCCACCGCGACCGGCACCGCAGAAGCGCGCTCAGCCGACCGGGGCCCGTCTGACAGCGGCTGGTTTGGCTGTCGGCTGGGCGAGGATAGCCATGGTGCATGATTCCGTCTCAGGTCGACGAGACTCTGCCCGAGCTGGCCCCCTTCGTCCACGCCGTGCAGGCGCGGCGGCCCGACGACGGCACGTGGTGCGAGGCGTGGACGGTGCGTGACGTCCTGGTCCACCAGACGGGCAACGCCGAGGAACTGGCCCGGGTTCTTCGGGCGTTCCTCGAAGGAGCGCCGGTGGAGACCAGGGGCTTCGAGCGTGAGGCCCCCTACCCGCGGATGTCCGACCCCGACCTGTGGGCGGCGTTCATGAGCCGCTGTGAACAGCTCGCCGAGATCACCACGGCCGCCGCGCAGGACCTGCCACCGGACCGGGAGGTGATGTGGACCGGCCGGCCCGTGACGGTCCCGTTCTTCGCGGAACATATGCGGGAGGAGCTGATCCTGCATCGCTGGGACCTCACCGGCGACGACCGGACTGCGGTGCAAGCGCTCGGCGAGCCATGGATGACGGAGCACAGCGTGGTGTCGGTCGGCCGGCCCCTGCTGGCCCGAGGCCGCACCGATCTGGATCTGGGACCCGGCGGACGGGTCGAGGGCCGCCTGCGCACACCGGGTACGGACGACATCGTGGTGGTCGCCGACGCCGACGGCAGCAGCATCCGGCTCGCCGCTCCCGAGGGCCCCGCCACGATCGAGAGCGATGCTGCCGTACGAGTGCTCCTGCTGTGGGGACGCCGCCCCGCCGACCCGTCCCGCTGGCACAGCTCCGCCGGAGTGGAGACCCTGTGCAGAGTACGGGCCCTCCTCAGCGGCTACTGAGCTCGCGAAGTCCGGGGACGGGACCTCGGCGGAGCCCGGCCGGCCCACATCCGAACGGGTGTACCGCCCGGGGCGCGCGGGTGTTTCGCGGCGACGCGGTGCTCGCCGCGCGCCCGGGCGGTAAGGCATGGCGTGGAACGGCCGGCCAAGAAGCGGCAGAAGGAGAGGGTTCCGTGGACCGGGACCGGTGTGACGAGCGGGAAACACCGTGAATGGCGGGCGTCGGCCGCTGCCGGCGTCGCGGACATCGGGAGCTGTCCGTCCGGGAGAGCGGCTGGTCGACGCCGCGGACGGGCGGCTGCCCGTGTGGGACGGCGGCGGGCAACTGCTGCGCAAGGCCTTTCCCGAGCACTGGTCGTTCCTCCTGGGCGAGATCGCCCTCTACAGCTTGATCGTGCTCGTCGTGACGGGTGTGTGGCTCACGTTCTTCTTCCAGCCCGGGATGGGGGAGGTGGTGTACCAGGGGCGGTATGTGCCGATGCATGGCGTCCGCATGACGCAGGCGTTCGACTCGACCCTGCACATCAGCTTCGACGTACGCGGCGGACTCCTCATCCGCCAGATGCACCACTGGGCGGCCCTGGTGTTCGTGGCGGCCATCGGTGTGCACCTGCTGCGGATCTTCTTCACGGGTGCCTTCCGCAGGCCCCGGGAGATGAACTGGGCCATCGGCGTCACGCTGCTCGTGCTCGCCCTGGCAGAGGGCTTCGCGGGGTACTCGCTCCCCGGCGACCTGCTGTCCGGTACCGGACTGCGAATCGCTCAGGGCATCATGCTGTCCCTGCCGGTGGTGGGGACCTACGTGAGCATGTTCGCGTTCGGTTCCGAGTACCCCGGTGTGGACTTGATCCCCCGGTTGTACGGTCTGCACATTCTGCTGCTGCCCGGGGTGTTGCTGGCGCTGGTCACCGTCCATCTGATGCTGGTCTTCTACTTGAAGCACACACAGTGGCGCGGCCCCGGCAGGACCAACCGGAACGCCGTCGGCAAGCCGCTGTTCCCGCAGTTCATGGCGGCCTCGATGGGGCTGTCCTTCATGGTGTTCGGGGTGACGGCACTGCTGGGCGGGGTCGCCCAGATCAATCCGGTGTGGGTCTACGGGCCCTACCGCCCCGACGTGGCGACGACCGGCTCCCAGCCCGACTGGTACGTCGGCTTCCTGGAGGGCGGGCTGCGGCTCGTACCGGACTGGGAGACGAACATCGCCGGCCACACGATCATGTGGAACGTGCTGCTGCCGGCGGTCGTCCTGCCGGCGCTGCTCTTTCTCGTCCTGTACGCCTACCCTTTCGTCGAACAGCGTCTGACGGTCGAGGGGCGCGAGGAACAGCATCTGTGCGACCGGCCGCGGGAACGCCCCGTACGCACCGGACTCGGCGTCGCCGGGATCACCTTCTACGGTGTCCTGCTGCTGGCGGGCGGCAACGACATCGTGGCGGAGACCTTCCGTATCTCGCTCAACGCCCTGACGTGGATCCTGCGCATCTCGTTGGTGGTGGCGCCGGTCGTCGCGTTCCTGCTCACCCGGCGGCTGTGCCATGCACTGCTGGAGGCGGAGCGGCAGCGTCTGGCCGAGGGCGAGGAGACCGGGGAGGTGCGCCAGACCCTGGAAGGCGGCTACGAGAGCGATCACCGGCCCCTGACCCGGTTCCGGCCGGGGGCACCGAGGAGGCTGGTCAGTCGCCCCGAACCGCGTACTGGAAAACCAGACCGAGAACCCCCCGCGCCAGCACCCCGGCACCGATGAGGAACAGCCACAGCCCGTAGACCACGCCCAGAGCGGTGACGGCGGAGCCCAGTGCCGTGATCACGGGCCAGGGGCTGTGGGGCGGGAAGAACTCCAGATGGCCGACCGCGTCCGCCACTTCGGCGTCCGTACGGTCCTGGGGACGGCGTCCACGACGCCGGTACTGCACTGCGCAGAAGAAGGAGATCACGCCGGCCATGCCGAAGGCGACGATCAGCACGGCGGTACCGGCCGGATCGCCCGACCAGGCCGCGTACAGCGCGGCGGAAGCCGCGAAGAACAGGGCGACACCGCCGAAGAGCAGAGCCTCGATCTTCATCGCAGCTCCTTCTTCACCGGCCGCAGATCGGCCTCGGGATGATGCAGGTCGAAGGCGGGCGACTCCGAGCGCACCCTCGGCAGGGCGAGGAAGTTGTGCCGCGGAGGAGGACAGGACGTCGCCCACTCGAGCGCCCGGCCGTACCCCCAGGGGTCGTCCTCGGAGACCTTCTCCCCGTGCTGCGCGGTGCGCCAGACGTTGTACAGGAACGGCAGTGTGGAGATGCCGAGCAGCAACGCCCCCGCGGACGACAGGGTGTTGAGCAGGGTGAACCCATCGGTGGGAAGGTAGTCGGCGTAGCGGCGCGGCATGCCCTCCGCACCGAGCCAGTGCTGCACCAGGAAGGTCAGCTGGAACCCCGGAAACAGCAGCCAGAAGTGCAGCTTTCCGAGCCGCTCGTCGAGGAGCTTCCCGGTGAACTTGGGCCACCAGAAGTAGAACCCGCCGAACATCGCGAAGACGACCGTCCCGAACAGGACGTAGTGCAGATGGGCCACGATGAAGTACGAGTCGGTGACGTGGAAGTCGATCGGCGGAGAGGCGATGAGCACGCCGCTGAGCCCGCCCAGCAGGAACGACACCAGGAACCCCAGCGACCACAGCATCGGCGTCTCGAACGAGAGCGACCCCCGGTGCATCGTGCCGATCCAGGCGAAGAACTTGATCCCCGTGGGCACCGCGATCAGGAACGACATCAGGGAGAAGAACGGCAGCAGCACCGCACCGGTGGCGAACATGTGGTGGGCCCAGACGACTGCGGAGAGCATCGTGATCGCGATCGTCGCGCCGATCATCGGCAGATAGCCAAACATCGGCTTGCGCGAGAACACCGGAATGATCTCCGAGATGATCCCGAAGAACGGCAGCGCGACGATGTAGACCTCAGGATGGCCGAAGAACCAGAACAGGTGCTGCCACAGAATGGCGCCGCCGTTCGTCGCGTCGAAGATGTGCGCCCCGAACTTCCGGTCCGCCTCCAGGGCCAGCAGAGCGGCGGTGAGCACGGGGAACGCCGGCAGGACGAGGATCGATGTGAACAGGATGTTCCACGTGAAGATCGGCATCCTGAACATCGTCATGCCGGGGGCGCGCAGACACAGGATGGTGGCGATGAAGTTGACCGCGCCGAGCGTCGTCGACACGCCCGTCACCACAAGGCCCATCACCCACAGGTCGCCGCCGGCGCCGGGGGAGTGGTAGGCGCTGTTCAGGGGGGCGTAGGCGAACCAGCCGAACGACGCGGCACCGCTGGGTACCAGGAACCCCGACACGACCATCAGCCCGCCGAAGAGGTACATCCAGTACGACAGGGCGTTGAGCCGGGGGAAGGCCACGTCCGGCGCACCGATCTGCAGCGGCATCACCGCGTTGGCGAACCCGGCGAACATGGGGGTCGCGAAGAGCAGCATCATGACCGTGCCATGCACCGTGAAGAACTGGTTGTAGCCGTCCTCGGACAGGAACTGCAGTCCTGGACGGGCGAGTTCCGCCCGCATGCCCAGGGCCAGCAGGCCGGCGAAGAGAAAGAAGCAGAATGACGTGACCATGTACAGCCTGCCGATCACCTTGTGATCGGTCGTCGTGGTCCAGCGCAGCAGCGCTCGGCCGAGAGACGACGGGGCGGTGGTCCGGCGCCGGTCGGCGGCGATGCGTTCCGACAGCTGCGGCATCGTTCTCCTCCACGGGCCGTTGCCCCACGGCGTCACGCCCCGCCACGAGGGCCGGGCGGCACACGGGCGCGGCGCGGGTGCCCAGGTCGCACCGGGGGGGGAGACCGACCCGTCGAGGAACGAGCGATGGGGGCCCGCCGCCGGGCCGGCCGGTGGGAGATCGCCGACGCGGACCATGACCGTCCGTCGCGACCATAGTGCCGAGGCCCGAGGGGCGACGGTCACGCCACGCCCGAGGCGCGAGTGTTCACCGGGGCGGTCTAATACTGCAACCGCACTCATGGAATCAGCGCAGGTCAGTTTAGGCATCTGGACACTTCGAAGCTGACAGGCCATCAGATATAGAGAGCCGTTGACCTGCCAGTTCGCGATCGGCCCGGCGCGGCGACTATCACCGTGCGCCGTCGGATCACCACCGCCCAAAAACCGCCGCACTGCGCCTGACCTGCGGTGACGCGACAGGTGCGGTTGCAGTACTAAGACGATGCCTCAGTTGGCGCGACTACTCGATCATCAGGCAAGATGCACCGGCATGGCAGACCCTGAGCTTGAGCGTGTCAATGGCATTGCCCTCACGGCGGTGCAGGCCCTGCTCGGGCTGATCTCCTCCGATGTAGTCGCGGTAGAGGTTGCGGTCGAGGAGGAACGAGTGCTGCTCTCCTTCTGGGTACGGCGCCGTACCGCTGAGATCGACGAAGACATCGCCGATGCGATCGGTGACCTGGAGGCATTTCTCTCCCCAGACGCCCCGCTGATCGAATCGCGGGTCACGGTGGGTACGCCGGAGGCGGCCGTCAGGGAACCTCACGAGCGCATGATCTATTGGGCCAAGTTCCAGACCTGCACTGCTCCGCGGTAGCAGATGAGAGTGCAGGCGATGCCGACGAAGGCGAGGGAGCGGTCGGCTGTGCGTTCGCAGCGGCGATGCAGACGGCGGCAGCCGTTGAGCCAGGACATGGTGCGTTCGATCACTCAGCGGTGCCGGCCCAGGCGGCCGGACGGCTCGATGCCGCGGCGAGCAATGCCTGGGACGATCTGCCTGCGCCGCAACCAGTTGCGATGATCGAAGTCGTAGCCCTTGTCCGCATGGAGCTTGGCTGGTCGGCGTCGCCTTGGTCCGTAGTGGGAGCGGATCGGCGGGATGCCACGCATGAGAGGGCTGAGGGCCCGACTGTCGTACAGGTTAGCGCCGGAGATGCGTACCGATTTCGGCAGCCCGTTGCGGTCGCAGATGACGTGGATCTTCGACCCCAGCCTGCCGCGACTCGCGTCGTTGACGTCGAGGATCACCAGATCGGGGCTCGGCACCAGATGCGGACTGACCGTGGCGGTGAACGACGCCTGGTAGTCGATCGGCGGCGTGGTCACGGACGCCCTCCGTTCCCGTCAGGCAGCCCCCTCTCGGTTCCACTGTGCGCGTTGCCGGTCACCACGGCTGAGCCGAGCCGCCGGGGCGGGAGCTCAGACGGTGGCCGGGGGCTGCGCCGGGCTCAGGTAGTGCACGGTGGTCCGTGCGGCGTGGGGGATCAGCAGGCTCTGCAGTTCCTCCGCTGCGATCTTGAGGAGGGCGCCGTCCCGGGCCCTGTGGAGGGTTTCGAGGATGAAGGCGACGTGGGTGGAGTCCTCGGTGACGCGGGTGCGGTGGGCGTCGCGGTGGTTCCAGTGGCGGGTCAGGACGCCGGTGGCGTCGGCGTAGATGATCTCGCCGGGCCTGGGGTTCTCGATGGTGTCGGCTTCGCCGAGTGGGGTGAAGGTCTCGGTGCCGTCCGCGTGGCGGATCTCGACGTCGCCACTGACGTGGTCGAGGTCGAAGGCGCCGGCGGGCAGGCCGTGGCGGACGGAGACGGCGTTGTAGGAGTCGACCGCCGGATTGATGCGCGGCAGGGCCCCCTTCTTGGCGAGGCGGCGGCCGAGGGCGTCAACGCTCGGGCGGATGCGGCGGGGGTTGGTGCCGAAGGAGCGGTAGGCGGTGTGCCAGGCCTCGATGCGGGGGTCGGTCTCGTCGGCGGGCTGCCAGGTGCCGTAGGTGAGCTGCTGCTCCAGTTCCTCCACGGCGGTGGTGGTGTCGGGCCAGGGCTCGTGCCCGCGCAGACCGGCGGCGGTGACCAGGGCGATGAGGGTGTCGGGGAAGGCGTCCGCGACGGCGGGGCTGATGCGGAAGACGGTCATCGGGCGGGTTCCGTTCCTGCGTGTGTGTGCGGTGATCAGGGCTTCCAGGAACCGATACGGTCCAGTCGGCAGCGCTGCTGGCGCGCGGTAGGCACGTCGAGTCCCTGGCGGCGCTCGGTGAGTTGGTCGGCGACGGCGGTGCGGTGCTCGACGGACTTGTGGTCGTCGTACTTGAACTTGGCCCGCACATCGGTCACTTCCAGGCGCAGACCGCGGATGCCCGGCAGCATCCGGCCGTAGGGCGGCTGGTCGACGTCGACGGGGGCGTGGTCACCGTCGGGCTGGAAGTGGGCGAGCTGACGGCGTGGCAGTTCGGCGTTGGCCTCGGGGTCGTCGACGATGTGGGCGCGGCAGGTGAACTGAACGGCTGAGTAGTAGTTGGTGGGCACGCCGTCGGCGGACGGGGTGCCGGCCGTGGCACGCCAGGGGCCGGGGACGAAGGCGTAGTCGCCGAAGACGGTGAACAGGACGTCGGGGTCGTTCTCGATCGCCCGCCAGACCGGATTGGGGCGGGCGAGGTGGACCAGGAGGTGGCCGACGTCACGGGTGAAGTGCGTGGGAACGGCGACGGGCGCCTGGCCGGGCAGGCCGTTGACGCTCAGGAGGCCGAAGTCGTGGCCGTCGGCGATCCAGGTCGCCCATTCGGCTTCGTCCAGGGCGGCGTCCCAGGGCTGGATGAACATGGGTGCTCCCTGCGCAGTCGGCGGGTACGGGGTGGTGGCGGGCGTTCAGGTCAGTGCGAGGAGACTGACGGCGACGGCAGCGGTGCCGAGCCCGATGAGCTGGCCGCGGTGGATGCGTTCGGCGAGCACACTGCGGGCGAGCAGAACCGTACCGGCCGGGTAGAGAGCGGTGATCACGGCGACGACGGCGAGGTCTCCGCTGCGGGCGGCGAGCAGGAACAGCAGGTTCGCCAGGGAGTCCAACACGCCGGCCGTGGCCGACACGGCGTAGGCGGGTCGCTCGGAGCCGAGTCGGCGGCGCATCAGCGCGGCCGCGGTGAGAATGACGGCGGAGGAGACCGCCCGGCCGATGATCAGCGGGGCCACGCCGCTGTCGGCGGGCGTCTGGTGCAGGAAGACCAGTTGGAAGGCGATGGCAGCGCCCGCGCCGAAGGCCGGCAGCAGCGCGGTACGCGACGGGCGTACGGACCCCGCGCCGTGTCCGGCGCTCACCAGCACCACCGCGACCAGCGCGAGTGGCAGCCCCACCAGTCCGGCCGCGCCCAGGTGCTCGCCCTGCAGGAGCCCCACACCGACCGGCAGCATGGCGGACACCAGGGCGGTCACGGGGGAGAGCACGTTCATCGGACCGATCGCCAGGGTGCGGTAGAGCAGCGCGAACGCGGCTGCCGAGGCGACTCCGGAGGCGGCTCCCCAGGCCAGGGCACCCGTGCTGAACGAGGCGCCGAGGAACGGCCACAGCACGAGCTCGACCGTGAGAGAGGCCGGGGCGGCGATCATCACGGTGCGCAGGACATGGGCTTTACGGGCGCCGAGGCCACCGAGGAAGTCGGCGCAGCCGTAGGCGAGAGAGCTGCCCAGGGCCAGCAGCAGAGCGATCACGGTACATCCCTTACTATCAATGGAACGACTGAACCGTACAACGGACCGACCGAGTCGCGTCAACCAAACGACCGAGCGGTGTATTCCATTGATCCATTGACGAGGATGGTGACCGGATGGCCGAGACCGAGGCAGCCCTGCGGACGCTCGCGCACAACGTCCGGGCGGCCCGCACCCGCGCGGGCCTGTCCCTCGATGAACTCGGCCGGCGCGCCCAGGTCAGCAAGGGTGCCCTGGTGGGGCTGGAGAAGGCCCAGGGCAACCCGAACTTCGCCACCCTGGTACGGCTGGCCGACACCCTCGGTGTCTCGGTCTCCGCCCTGATGGAGGGAAAGGCCGAAGGGCGCGTCCGGGTAGTGTCCGCCGACGCCCTGGTCCCGCTGTGGACGGGTGCGCAGGGCAGCGAGGCCCGGCTCATGCTGACGACCTCGGGACCGGCTCCGGTCGAGGTCTGGCGCTGGAAACTGGCGCCGGGCGAGGAGTACCCCAGCCACCCCCACCAGGCCGGCGTCGTGGAGACCGTCAGTGTCACGTCCGGCCGGATGACCCTCATCGTCGACGGCATCGAGCATTCCGTCGAAGCAGGTCAGACCGCCGCCTTCGACGGTGACGCCCCTCACGGCTACCGCGGTGCGGGCACCGGGATCTGCCACCTGATCATGACGGTCCACCTGCCCCCGGGTCCTGCGTCCACGACCTGACCCGCGCCCGACCCCGTACGGGCGGTCGGCGTCCGCCTGGCATACGGTTCCATCATGAAGCGTCGATTCCTTGTATCAGGCGCGATTGCCGCAGTCGGCCTGATGGCAACCGCCGCGTGCTCGTCATCCTCCGGGCACCCCCAGGCGACGTCGACCCCATCCACTGCGGTCTCCCGGACGACGGCGGTGCCTGGTGGTCGCATCACCCTCGGTCGAGGCCGGGGTTTCGACGCATCGGGCGCGTTCGTCCCCCTGATGACTTGTGACAGCCCCCACGACTACTCACCCGAGCTCAAGTTCGAGAACGTCCCCGCCGGGACCGCCGAACTCGCCCTGTCCATGGTCGACCTGGAGAACCAGAAGATCCACTGGCTGCAGGTCGGCCTTCCCGCGACGGCGTCGGGAACGCAGGCGCACACCCTGACGCGCGGTGCCCGGGAACTCCTGAACGACTTCGGCGAGGCGACGTACGACGGCCCCTGCCCGCCCACCGGCCACACGCACAGATACCAACTGACGCTGTACGCGCTTCGCAACCCCCTGCCGGCGTCCTTCGGCCAGAACACCTCACCGAGCCAGAGCCTCAAAGAACTACGAAGTCGGGCCGACGCCACCGCGGTGCTGGTAGCCCCCTACACGCGGCGCTGACCACTTCCCCCAGGGGCGGCGGCCGTGCACTGTGCGCCTGCGTGAGTACGTGGATCGGTGGGGCAGTCGGCGCGCACGGGTTGTTCGCCTACGGGGTCTGTGTTTCTTGTCGCTCGGCATCGCGGATGGCGCGGGCGGCGTTGATGAGCCCGATGTGGCTGAAGGCTTGGGGGAAGTTGCCGAGGGCCTCTGCTGTGGTGGAGTCGGTCTCCTCGGCCAGCAGGCCGAGGTCGTTGGCGCGGGCGAGGGCGGCTTGGAAGACGTGTCGTGCACGGGGGGTGTGGCCGGTGAGGGCGAGGGCTTGGGCAAGCCAGAAGGTGCATAGCAGGAAGGCGCCTTCTTCTTCCTGCAACTCGTCGGTGAGGTAGCGGCGGACCAGGCCGTTGCGGTCGGTCAGTTGGGTGGCGACGGCCAGCACGGTGGACTGGACGCGAGGGTCGTGCGGTGGCAGGAAGCCGACGATCGGCAGCATCAGCGCGGAGGCGTCGAGGTCGTCACTGTCGAATGCCTGGGTGAAGGCGCCCAGGCGGGGGTTCCAGCCGCGTTGTTCGATGGCTTGGCGGATCCGGTCGCGCTCGTGCTGCCAGTGGGGCAGGCGTTCGCCGGCCTGGAGAGCGGGGGCCAGGGCGATGGCGCGGTCCAGGGCGACCCAGCACATCAGTTTCGAGTGGAGGAAGTGTCTGCCGGGTCCGCGTCTTTCCCAGATGCCCTGATCCGGTTGGGTCCACCGTTGGGCGGCTGTCTCGGCTGCCTGGAGCAGGAAGGTGCGGGTGGCCGGGTCGAGCGGCTCACCGGGCGGAAGGGTCTGGAGAGCGGCGTCGAGGAGTTCGCCGTAGACGTCGAGTTGGCGTTGGCGCCAGGCGTCGTTGCCGATCCGTACGGGGCCGCTGTTGCGCCAGCCGGTCAGGTGAGGTAGGAACCGCTCGCTCAGATCGCGTTCGCCGCCGATGCCGTACATGATCTGCAGGTCGACGTCGCGGCCGAGTTGGGTTGCCGCAGCCCGGGCGAGGAAGCCGAAGAATCGGTCCTTCTCCTTCTCGCAGGCGGCCGTGGCGAGCGCTTGCAGGGTGAAGCTCGCGTCGCGGACCCAGGTGTAGCGGTAGTCCCAGTTGCGCGTCCCGCCCGCTTTCTCGGGCAGGGATGTGGTGGCCGCGGCGACGATGGCCCCGGTGGGAGCGAAAGTCAGGGCTCGCAGCACGCGTCCGCTGTGGCCCACCTCGTCCTGCCAGGGGCCGACGTAGCCGCGGTGGAGCTTCGACCAGGAGCGCCAGCCTTTGATGGTGTCGGACATGCGGCGCCGGATCCGCCCTGCCCGCCAGCCCACCGGCTCTCTTTCCCACGCGGGCCCGACGTGCAGGGCGAATCCGAGGCGGTGCCCCGCCGAGAGCGGGATTCGGCCGTGCGCTGTGGAGCCGCTCACTCGCAGGTCGACGGGGCTCGACAGCAGCAGCACATGGGCGCCCCCGTACGCCGCGAGCCCGCCCCGCACAGCTGACAGGAGTGGGTGGACGAGTCCGAATTCAGGGCGCGGCGCGTACGTGATCTCGACGGTCACCCGCCCTTCGGTGCAGGTGATCTGCCGCAGGAGCGTTCCGGGGGACGCGGTGCCGAGCGCGTGCTCGCGTTCGCGCCGCCCCAGGGCAAGAGCATCCCGCAGGACCGCCGTACCCCCGGTCGTGCGGAAGACCGTCTCCAGAACCAGGGTGTCCTCGATGTAACGGCGGCTGATGTCGACCGGGCCGGTGACAGGGCGGATGGACCAGTGGCCGGCGTCCTCGTCGAGGAGCCGGGCGAAGATCGCCGGGCTGTCGAACCGGGGCAGGCACAGCCAGTCCACCGAGCCGTCGGAGGTCACCAGCGCGGCCGAGCGGCAGTCGGACAGCAGGGCGTGGTCACCGATCGGTCGCGTACTCATGCGTGGCAGCCGGTCCATCTGGGGCCGAACGCGGCCCGGCCGGGACGACGTGAGCAGTTGCCTGTGCCGCAGGTCTCTGCAGGTGCCTGACGAGTGTCATTGATCCCGGCCTCCCTGCACAGCGGATTCACCCCCACCCAATCAGCACGATCGGCAGTTCGCACCCCCCGGCCGCCGCTGGTTGCCCCGAGCGGGTGGTACGACCTGCTGCCGCGCTCGGCGTCCGGTCGGCGTACGTTGTGCCTCCTTGCCACCGCGTGGTGAGCCCCCGCCTCAGCGACGACGTCCCGAGGCTGAGTCATGGCGGCCGAGGGCGAGGAAGCATCGGTGGCCGCATGTCCACTGGTCGGTGACGCTGAGAACCAAGTCCGCGGCGATCCTGTGGAGCGCTGGTGCTCCCAGACATGCCCAGGGAAACGGTGGACCTTCGTGGCCATGGGTGTCTTCGAACCGGGCGGTGCAGCGCTCGTCGACGTCGTCGTGGTCGACCTCGACGAGGAGGGAACCCGTCGGGGCGGTGAGCTGGATGCAGCGGTACAGCAGGGCGTGCGGGTCACCGCCGATGCCGATGTTGCCGTCCGTGAGCAGGACGGTCTGCCAGTCTCCCTCGGCCGGTAGCCGTTCGAACACCGATCGGCACAGTGCGACTCCGCCGAGAGCGATGGTATGGGCCACCGCGCGGGGAGCCACATCGACGCCGAGCGCGAAGACCCCGCGACTCAGGAGTGCCCTGCACAGCCGGCCCGGTCCGCAGCCGGCGTCGAGAACGGGGCCGACGCAGCGACTGAGCACGGATTCGTCGGCCACCGTGGGCTGCGCGTACCAGCGATGCACCGGCATCCGGATCCGGCGCCCGCCCCCCAAGCGCAGGTACACCGGTCCGTGGCCGTTGCGCAGGGCGAGCGCATAGGGGTCTTCCCCGGCGCAGGATGATTTGTCCTCGTCTGTTGTCACGGTGCGGCGTCGTGACCCGGTGCGGGTCGTTCCTCGCCGGTGCGGGCGGCCCGCCGGACGCCGCGGAGCTTGAGAGCGAAGGCCAGTGCGGAGGCGGCGAAGAGCACGGCGGTGATGGCCAGCCACCGGCCGAGGTAGACGTCCATGGACAACCGGGTGGCACCCGGGTAGGGGGTCGGCAAGGCGAAGATGAGCGGGAACCAGACGAGCAGGAGCACACCGGAAAGAAAGGTGGGCACGCGCAGGTAGTTGATCCACGGCACCTGCGGTACGCGGGCGGCGCGATGCCGCAGAACAGCGTGCGCCGACAGGTCGGCGAGCGAGTACAGGGGCAGCAGGATCAGGTCGTGGAGGATCGCCGCGCCGACGAACCAGATCGCTACCTCGAGGGGGCGGACGGCGAACAGGCGCACCAGGGCGTAGCCGGTGATGGCGAACGAGGCGATCAGGACCAGAAGGTGGAGGGGGCCGGAGCCGTACCAGCGGACGAAGCGTGCCATGGTCACGTCCTGAAGGTGAGCCGGTGTACCCACTTGGTGTTGTTCACGCCGGGGTTGGCCGGGACGATGACGCGGGCCGGATAGCCGTGGTCGAGCGAGAGGTCCGCGCCGTTGACGTGCAGCGCGAGCAGCGATCTGGGGTCGTGGATCTGGTTGCCCCGCAGCAGCACCGAGCTGTAGGGGCCGGGTGGTTGGACGGACTCCACCAGGACGCTTCCGGCCCCTGGGATGCCTGCCGCGGCGGCGAGGTCGGTCAGCCGAAGACCGCTCCAGTGCTGGTCGGGGGTGGACCATCCCTCCACGCAGGCGATCGGCAGTGCGGCGGAATGCTGGGGCATCGCGAGAAGCTGTGCGCGGGTGAACACGAGCGTCGGACCGGAGCCGTGGATCTCCAGCCGCCAGTCGGGGCCGACGTGCGCGGGGGTGACGCCGACGGAAGCGGCCGTCTTGTTGATCTGGAAGGCGTTCGGGCCGCTGCCCGGAGTACGGTTGTGCGGCGCGAGAAGAGCGGTGTTGCGCAGCCACCCGCCGATGCTCTGTCCCGCGGTGACCATCAGGAGGAGCAGCGATCCGCTCCCCACCAGGGCGAGTGCGCCACGCCGGGTCATCGTCGGCGGCGCGGGAGCGACCGGGACCAGGCCGTCGGGATCGGGGGGCTCGGGCCGGGTGTGAGCGAGGTCGGTGCGCAGTTCCGTGGCCAGGCTCCGGGAGCGCAGGGCGCGGGTCATCCGGCCGAGTCTGAGGCTCACATGGACGACGAACGCGGCGATGAACACCCAGGCGCCGTAGAAGTGCAGGGTGTAGAAGGAGCCGGGAAAGACGTAGAAAAGCTGGATGTTGATGATGCCGGTGACGAATTCGAAGATCACCCCGCCGACCAGCATGAGCAGGGACAACCGCTCCAGTCCGTGGGCGACGGAGCGGACCGGCAGCCACTCGAACAGCTTCGGGATCACTGACCACAACTTGGCCAGCAGTACGGGCACCAGGACGACGCCGAGCGTCACGTGCACGCCCTGGGTCAGCCGGTACAGCCAGTACGGATGTGTGGGCCAGTCGAAGAGGTAGAAACCCAGCAGGCCCTTGTCCGGGGTCTGGTCGTTGATGCGGCCGAGTCCCGGGTTGTAGGAGGCGTAGGAGAGCATTCCGGTGACGAAGAGCAGCGGGATGCCGATCAGCAGCACCAGGCCGAACACGGACGTCAGCCAGGGTCCGCGGATGGGACTGCGCCAGAAGCCGGGACGGAACGGCCCCGGGGGCGGAGGAGTCTGCTCCACCCGCCGCACGAGGGCCCGGGTACGAGCGGCCCCCTTGGCCACTCGCGCCGCCGCGGCAGCGCGAACGCGTTCGAGGCGTCCCGGCGCATGTTCCTCGTCCGATGTCGGCCGTTGCGGCCCGCCGGACCCCGGGGCCGGCGGCCGTCCGCCACTGCCCATCGGCCGCCTCCTCTGTCCCGGGCCAACTCTCAAAGGGGTGGTGGATCGAACCCCACGGCGCCGTCGTTGCCTGTCAAGTCGTCAGCTACAAACTGGCACAGATCGGATCGGCTTTCCGTGTCTGGCGTGCATGCGGGTGTCCGTCGACAGCCGAACGGTTGAATCGGCACTCCGTACGGCTCTTCGGGTCGCACGGTGGCCTCATGATGGTGAGGTGCGACGCCTCGGCGCACGGCACAAAGCACGGCGCGGCGCCTCCATCCGGCCCGGCCGCACCGCGCTGACCAGGGAGGCGTTCTCGTTCGTCGCGATCGGCGTCGCCTCCATGGTGGCCCAGGCCTTGCTGTACTGGGTTCTGCGCCACTGGTCGCCGCCCGTCCTGGCCAATTTTGCCTCCCTTCTCGTCGTCACCGTCCTCAACACGGAGGCCAACCGCCGGCTGACCTTTCGCGGGTCCGCGGTCCGGGTCCTCGAGGCGCATCTGGCCGCGGGTGGCTTGTTCGTCCTGGCGTATCTGGTCACCTCAGGAGCTGTGCTGCTCTTCCGTCACTACCGGCCCACCGCCTCACCAGCGGCGGAGACCCTGGTGCTCGTACCGAGCTTCGCCCTGGTGACCGTGGTGCGCTTCACCGTCTTGCGGATGGTCGTCTTCAGGCGCTGCCGGTGATTCTCTTGGCGCCCGATGTGGCCCAGACGCCTGCCCTCACGCACCGTCCCGCCGCCCGTCTCCGCCGCCACGCGCCCGTGCCCGGACGAGTACACCGGCGAGCACCGTCACGGCGGCCGTCCCGTACGCGGCAGCCTCAACGCCATGCCACCGCAGTGCGTCCGCGACATACAGCACGGTGCTCGCGGCAGCGACGGCGAGCCACTCCCATGGGCCACCCATCGCCACGAGGGCCACGACGAGCAGCGCATACCAGTAGTACGCGGGCGAGGCGAGCAGCAGCGCAGTGCCCGTTACCAGCAGCGATCCGTGCCACGGCCGCTCAGGATCGCCGCGCCGCAGGACGTACCAGGCGCTGAGCGCCACCAGTGCGACAGCGGCCGGACCGGCCGACGCGTCCGGTAGCACCAGCCGCAGCAGCGCGAACCGGCCGACGTCACCTGGCTCGTACCCCTCCTCTCTCAGATAGCCGGGGAGATAACCCAGGACCGCGGAACGGGACGCCAGCAGATACGGGAGATAGACGAGCGCCACGACACCGACGGCGGCGAGCGGCACGCTCGCTGTCTCTCGCCCCCGGGCACGCGGGCCACGTCCGGGGGCCAGCACCCCCGACAGCGCACCGGGGAGGGCGAGCACCGGCAGCAGCTTGACGGCGATCGCCGCCCCGAGCAGCGCTCCACGGCGTGCTCCCGCAGCCGTGCCGAGCGCGGCCACCGTGAACAGCACTCCGAGAGTGTCCACATGGGCGTCGTCGACCGCGGCGAACGGCACCGCCGGACACCATGCCCACAGCGCCACCCGCCGCAAGTCACCACCCGTACGCCGCTGCACCAGCAGCAGCGCCACCGTCGTGACGACGGCGAGCACCGCACCGGCGAGTTGCAGTGGCTTGTGCCGCCCGTCTGCCGGGGAGACGGCGTGCACCAGCAGGAACCACCCCTCGGCCACGGGCGGATAGATGGTGCGTTCGGACGGCCTGTTGATGTGCGTGAACACACCCGCCGCTGAGTGGAGGTCCCACCTGCGGCACGCGGTCCCGGCGGGGAAGAGCCACGGATCACGCAGCCGGGCAAGCTGCGGCGCGACCGGCGGGTAGGCGTACGGGGAGACTCCCGCGGCCTGCACGCGACCGTCCCACACGTAGCGGTACATGTCGTCGCTGGTGCGCGGCGGAGCCGAGAGCGCCGCCGCGCACAGGGCGATCCCACCGGCCAGGATCAGTGCCACGGCGGTGCCCACCGGCACGCGGCGCACGGTCCACGCCGCTCCGGCGAACAGCATCCACGCGGCGGCATACCAGTACAGCAGCGCAGCCGGATGGCCGAGATCACCGCCTAGCCGGACCGTCGCGGCGACGACGGCGACGAGGGCGGCGAGCAGCGCCGTGGCGCAGAGCGTGCGTACTCCCACACCCGCCACAGTGGCAGCCGCGAACACGCCGGACGGCCTCGCGGCGCCGCGTGTCGGATCCGGCCGTAGCCGAAGGTTTGCTGGTCCTTGTCACAGGAGGGGCTGGGTCCGTCGGCCCACACGCCGTCGGTGCGCTGGTCGAGGCCGGACATGAGGTGCGCGTGCTGGACGCGCTCCGGCCTGCGGCGCACGGCGCGGCGGCCTTCCCACCCTCACGGGCCCTGACATCGCGTTCGCTGACGGCATGCGGGAGTTCGCGAAAACCCCCTGCGAGACCGGGGATCGGTGCCTCGGTAAGGCGCGCGCGGAAGATGGCCTCGAACCTGCGGCCGCCGGAACCGTTGCGGCCCGCACCGGTTCGAAGCGCCCGCCGCCCGAACCCCGCGCCGCCATTGAAGACGGCGACGCCACCCGCCCATGTCACACGGCAATGGTGGAGCGCGTCAGGTGACCCGGGTGTATCACCCGGTTTCCCTCCATATATGGAAGTCCGTACGCTGAAAAGCGTGACCGAGAGGCGTCGGCCCCTGGTGGACGTCGTGCTGCCATGCCTTGACGAAGCAGCCGCCCTTCCCTGGGTGCTGGAGCGGATACCGCCCGGTTGGCGCGCCGTGGTCGTCGACAACGGCTCGACAGACGGCTCCGCCGAGCTAGCCGCGTCGCTGGGCGCGCATGTCGTGGCCGAACCGGAGCGCGGCTTCGGCGCCGCCTGCGCGGCCGGGCTGCGCGCCGCCACGGCGCCCGTAGTCTGTCTCTGCGACTGCGACGCCTCCCTCGACCCGGGGCTGCTGCCGTCACTGGCCCACGCCGTCCTGGACAACGAGGCGGACCTGGTACTCGGACGGCGCAGGCCGACGACACGCCGCGCCTGGCCGGTGCACGCCCGGCTCGCCAACCGCGAGCTGGCCCGGCTGATCCGCCGTCGCACCGGCCTGCGCCTGCACGACCTAGGCCCGATGCGGGCGGCCCGCCGGGAGGCCCTGCTCGACCTGGACCTGACCGACCGCCGGTCGGGCTACCCGTTGCAGATGGTCATCCGCGCCGCCGACGCCGGATGGCGGGTGCGCGAGGTCGACGTGCCCTACTACCCGCGCGCCGGCCGTTCCAAGGTCACGGGCACCTGGCGTGGCACCTGGCACGCGGTACGCGATATGCGCGCGGTCCTCAACGAGCCGGCCCGGCGCCTGGCCGGAGCCCCCCGGTGAGCGGCCCCGTCGGGCCGACCGCGCTGCTGGTGATAGCCAAGGAGCCGCGGCCTGGACACGTCAAGACCCGGCTTACCCCGCCGTTCACCCCTGCCCAAGCCGCTGCCCTCGCGGAGGCGGCGCTCGCCGACACCCTGGAGACCGTGCTGCACTGCCCGGCCCGCCGCCGGATGCTCTTCCTGGACGGCGCGCCCGGACACTGGCTGCCGCCTGGCATCGAGGTGATCCCGCAGGCGTACGGCGGCCTGGACGAGCGGCTGGCCGCCGCCTTCGCCGCCGTAGCGGACGGCCCCGCCCTGCTGGTCGGCATGGACACCCCACAACTCACCTCGAAGCTCCTCGCCCCCGTACTGCATCCCGGCGCGTGGCGAGAGTGCGACGCGTGGTTCGGCCCGGCGGAGGACGGCGGGTTCTGGGCGCTCGGCCTGGCCGCGCCTGACCCGGCGCTGCTGCGAGGCGTTCCGATGTCCACCGCATACACCGGCGCCGCCCAGCGCGACCGACTCACCGGGGCGGGCCTTCGAGTGCGCGACCTGCCGCTGCTGCGCGATGTGGACACAGCGCCCGACGCCGCCGCGGTGGCAGCCGCAGCGCCGGGATCAAGGTTCGCCACCCTCTTGAAGCACTACTCTCGCGATCTTGTCTCATGGCACGCCAGTGAGCGTCAGTAGCCTCCCGCTTCCGAGCAGACCGCCGATACCGGCAACCTCAGACTCCCTGGCCACGAAGCTGAGTCGGTGGAGCCGTCGAGGACGTGCGCGGCAACTCGTACTGCCGGCGGTCACACGGAGGCCGGGATCCCGAGCTCGGCGAGGAGTCCGCGCACCCGCTGTTCGACGGCGTCGCGGATCGGCCGGACGGCCTCGACACCCTGGCCCGCCGGGTCGTCCAGCTGCCAGTCCAGGTACCGCTTGCCGGGGAAGACCGGGCACGCGTCGCCGCAGCCCATGGTGATCACCACGTCCGAGGACTGCACGGCCTGTGTGGTGAGGACCTTCGGCGTCTGGGCGGAGATGTCGATGCCGACCTCCTTCATCGCCTCCACGACCGCGGGATTGACGGAGTCGGCAGGCGCGGAGCCCGCCGAGCGGACCTCGACCCGGTCGCCGGCGAGACGGGTGAGGAAGGCGGCGCCCATCTGGGAGCGGCCGGCGTTGTGCACACAGACGAACAGCACGGACGGACGCGGGACGGAAGTGCTCATGGCGGGTGTCTTTCTCGGGGGTGCGGTCAGGAGGAGGCGGGTTCGGGTGCGCTGCGCGGGGCGCCGGCCTCGCGGCGGGCGGGGACGGCGTTCGTGCCGTGGACCACGGCCACGATGCCGAGCCCGAGCGCGGCGCCGACCAGTTGGGCGGTGATGAACGGGGTGACGGAGGCCGGCGCGATCCCGGCGAAGGTGTCGGTGAAGGCCCGGCCGATGGTCACCGCCGGGTTCGCGAAGGACGTCGACGACGTGAACCAGTAGGCCGCCCCGATGTAGGAGGCCACCGCGGCCGGAGCGAGTGAGGCGCGGCCGATCCGGTCGAGTCCGAAGATCAACAGGATGAGCCCGGCCGTGGCGACGACCTCGCCCATCCACACATGGCCAGCGGACCGGTCGTGGGTGGAGAACCTCACCAGCGGCTTGGCGAACATCGCGTCCGCCAGGATCGCCCCACCGATCGCGCCGGCGATCTGGGCCGGCACGTACACGGCGACGTCCCGCAGGGTGAGGCCGTCCGGAGCGCGGCGGCCGGTGAACCAGGCGGCCAGGGTGACGGCCGGGTTGAAGTGCGCGCCGGAGACCGGCCCGAGCAGGGTGATCAGCACACCCAGACCGAAAACGGTGGCGAGTGAGTTGGCGAGCAACTGCACGCCGGCGTCCTGTGACAGCACGCTGGCCTGGATGCCGGAGCCGACCACCACCGCAACCAGCAGCCCGGTTCCGATCGCCTCGGCGGTGGCGCGGCGACCGAGCGGCGCCTTCATGCGCGGGCTCCGGCGGTCTGCGGGGTGGTCAGAAATGCGGCTAGCCGGTCCAGGACGCCCGGCAGTACCCAGTAGTAGACCCAGGTCCCGCGTCGCTCGCAGTCGATGAGACCGGCCTGCCGCAGGAGCTTGAGGTGGTGGGAGATCGTCGGCTGGGACTGGTCGAACGCCGGGGTCAGCTCGCACACACAGACCTCGCCACCCTCGCGCGAGGCGATCATCGACATCAGGCGCAGCCGGACCGGGTCACCCAGGGCCTTGAACACCTTGGCCAGCTCGGCCGCGTGGTCCTCGTCCAGCGGCGCGGCGGACAGGCCCGGGCAGCAGGCGCCGTCCTGGCCGATCACCTCAAGCTCTTGTTTCGACATGCCTCTATGTTGACGTTTTTCGAATCAAGGCGCAAGGTTGCATCGATACATGTCGATGCAGGCCGTTCCGGGGCCGTCCTGTGCCCCGCCACCTGGGAGTGAGTCATGAACGAGCAGTCCACCGACCTGCGCGAGACCGTCCGTCAGCGGTACGCGACGGCGGCCGTGAAGGTCTCCGAGGGCAGCACCGCCTGCTGCGGACCCGAGCCGGTCGAGGTCGACGAGAACTTCGGCTCGACCCTGTACGCCGCCGAGGATCGCGACACGCTGCCCGTCGAGGCCGTCGCCGCCTCGCTCGGCTGCGGCAACCCCACCGCGGTCGCCGAGCTGCGCGAGGGCGAGCGCGTTCTGGACCTCGGCTCCGGCGGCGGCATCGACGTCCTGCTCTCCGCCCGCCGCGTCGGACCGACGGGCAAGGCGTACGGGCTGGACATGACCGAGGAGATGCTCGCCCTCGCGCTGGCCAACGCGGCGAAGGCGGGCGCGACGAACGTGGAGTTCCTCAAGGGCACGATCGAGGCGATCCCGCTGCCCGCGCACACGGTCGACGTGGTGATCTCCAACTGCGTGATCAACCTGTCCACGGACAAGTCGGCCGTGTTCGCCGAGACCTTCCGTGTGCTCAAGCCCGGCGGCCGCATCGGCGTCTCCGACGTCGTCGCCGACGACACGCTCACCCCTGAACAGCGCGCCGAGCGCGGCGACTACGTCGGCTGCATCGCGGGCGCGCTCTCCTTCGCCGAATACCGCGCGGGCCTGGAAGCCGCCGGGTTCACCGACGTCGAGATCACCCCGACCCACCCGGTCGCCGACGGCATGCACTCCGCGATCGTGCGCGCCACCAAGCCGTCGACCGCCGAAAGTACCCACCGGGCAGCGGAGTGAGCGACGCGTGCTGCGGCGTCAACGCCTGCTGTACGCCCGCCGAGACTTCCGTCGACCCCGCCCTCACCGTGACCGAGGCCAAGACCGCATCGGAATGCGGCTGCCGGGACTGACGCCGTCGGCGTGCTGCACGCTACGCGCTTGAAGGCGCGCCCCCTCCACAGTCCCCACAGCGATCCGGCCGCCGCGCCGCCGTCGGCCACGCCCGGGAGCGAGCGCGCCGGATCTGGATGGGGTTAGCGTGGGAGGAGTAAGCAGACCCTAGGTCCTGTCGTCAAACTGCCGTCGTCCGCCCGGAGGGCGGGCTCTGCGGCGACGTGGGGGCCCCTCCCGCTCGAGCGAAGCCGAGAGTGGGGGAGCGTGCTCTGGGGGTACCCCTGCTCGAAGAGCTTGGGGAGTGCCGGGCGGAAGCCCTCGTACTGGATGTACGTGGGGTTTCGCCCGGTGCGGCGGTGGGGGCACCGCCCGCGCGAGCGAAGTCGAGCGTGGGGGAGCGTGCATGGCGTCGCGGGGCAGGCGGGAGTTTGACGACAGGGCCTAGGGGTCGAGTGCGCCTGTCCCGGCCGGTGAGGAAGGTGTGCCCCCGATGAGCGACATGACGGCTGCGCGTGCGCGGGCGCTCGGAGACTTGATCGCGGCCAGCCATCTGATGACCTTCGAACAGGTGCCCGCGGTGGTGGCGGCGCACGCCGCGCGGGCCGGCTGGTCCGAAACGTTGATCTACCTGGCCGATCTGCAGCAGGACCGGCTGCACCTGCTCCCGGGGGAGGGCGCGGACGCCGGACAGGGCAGCACCGACCCACCGGCCGAGATGTCGGTCGAGGGCACGGTGGCGGGCCGGGCCTTCCAGCTGGGCGAGGTCTTCCCGGCGTCGGCGTCCTGCAGTGGGCAGTGGTGGGTTCCCGTGCTGGACGGAACCGAGCGCATGGGAGTGCTGCGGATCAGCCTGCCGGATGGGCAGGAGCCGGACGAGGACGTGGGCAAGCTGGCGGCACTGGTCGCACTGCTGCTGGCCAGCAAGCGCGGAACGAGTGACTCCTACGCCCGGCTGGTCCGGCGCCGCCGGATGAAGGTGGTGGCCGAGATGGAGTGGCGTCTGATGCCGCCGCGAACCTTCGCCACCGACCGGGTCCTGATCAGCGCGGTGATGGAACCGGCCTACGAGGTCAGCGGCGACGCGTTCGACTACGCTCTGGCCGATGAGACCGTGCACATGGCACTCTTCGACGCCATGGGTCATGACACGGCCGCAGGACTGACCGCGAACCTGGCGGTGGCCGGCTGCCGTAACTACCGGCGCCAGGGCGCCGACCTTCTCCGGACCGGGGCCGGCATCGAAGAGGTGCTCACAGAGCAGTTCCGCGGCGCCCGCTACGCCACCGGCATCCTGGCGCACCTGCAACTGGCCACCGGCCTGTTCACCTGGATCAGCCACGGCCACTACCCGCCGGTCATCGTCCGCGGTCGCCGCACGGTCGTGCACCTGACCTGCCCGCCTTCACCCCCCTTGGGCACGGGCCTGGACCTGCCCGCCACCGTCTGCAGAGAGCAGCTGGAACCCGGTGACCGGCTACTGCTCTACACCGACGGCATCACCGAAGCCCGCAATCCGACCGGCCAGGAATTCGGCCTTCAACGCCTGACCGACTTCCTCATCCGCCACCACACGGACGACCTGCCCGTCCCGGAGACCCTGCGCCGTCTGATCCACCACCACCTCGACTACCACCACGGACGGCTCAACGACGACGCCACGATCGTGCTGCTGGAGTGGCACGGGCCCACCCCCTACCGCCCCGAAATCCTGGAGACCCGAGTCGGTCTTCCCCCCTCCACCCTCCGCGACGAGCCCGTGATCACCACCTGGACCGGCCGACCCGCCCCTCACCGCGAGACCTGAACTACTGCCGTAGTTCCGTCTGTCGAGGGCGTGTGGCGGACCGTCTCCCGGCCTAGACTCGAAGGGGCATTCACGCGTTGTCCACGCGACCGCGGCCACAGCACGCGAGTTGAAAGGGCGTCAGCATGAGCCGTCCGCCGCTGCTGCACAGACGCTTCACAGCGTTGGCCGACTCGCTGCCCCACCTCCGGCTCGGCCGACCGCCCGCACCGGTCCGGGAGTTGACCGGTCTGACTTCCACGGTCCCGGTGTGGTGCAAGGACGAGAGCGGATACGGAGCGGGCGGCTGGGGCGGCAACAAGATCCGCAAGCTGGAGTGGATCCTGCCGGACGCCCGCCGCCAGGGGGCGCGCACCGACGGCCGCACTGGCCCGTGCGGCGGTGTTGAGTCCCGACCCGCACAACCGGGCCTGTCGACTGGTCGAGGCCGCGTTCGTGGCCGTCACCGGCGGACAACTGCAGACAGCCGAGCGTCTGCTGAAGGCAACCGAACAAGAGGAGTTGCCCATCGAGCTGGCGGTGCGCCGGACCACGACGGCCGCGCTGTTGATGTTGCATCGCTACGGCGATGCCGAGGGCGCCTACCATGCCATTCTCCCCGTGGTGGAGGCCATCGGGCCCGACGAGCGACACGATCCGGCAGTGGAGGACGCGGTCGATGTCCTGATACGGGCCTGCTTCTGGTTGGGAGGAGGACCGGAACAGTGGGAGCCCGTGCGCCAGTTTCTGGACCGGGTGTCGCCTCTGGCTCGATTGGCTTACGACGCGGCTGCCGACCCGGCCCGCCGTCCCCGACTTCCACCACGTCTTCCTGGACCTGGTCGAGACGTGCGTGCGCACCGGACGCATCGATCAGGCACGCGCCCACGTGGCCGCAGGCCAAGCGGCCCGTATCGATGCCATCTCCTCGCACCACGCGGTCATCCTGGCCGGATCGGCGCCACTGGCAGCCGACGACGAGCAAGCCGACACGCTCTTCCAGGCCGCATTGGCGGTGCCCGACGCCGACCAGTGGCCCTTCGAACTGGGCCGCATCCAACTCGCCTACGGTCAATGGCTGCGCCGCCGCTCGGACTGGACGGCCGCACGGGTTCACCTGGAGCAGGCTCAGGAGATCTTCCGCCGTCTGCAAGCTGAACCATGGGCCAAGCGCGCCTGCGAGGAGCTGCGCACCGCTGGCACGCCGCAAACAGCAGCCACGGTCCCAGGCTTGGCTTCCTTGAGCCCGCAAGAACCGCGCATCGCGGAACTGGCGGCGCAGGGCATGACGAACAAGCAGATTGGGCAACTGCTGCACGCGTCACCACGCACCATCGGCGCCCACCTGTACAAAATCTTTCCGAAACTCGGCATCACCTCACGGGTGATGCTGCGCGACTCCCTGCTCGCCCTGTGAGGGCAGGAGTAGGAGACTGGACGGACAAAGTCGCTCACCTTTGCCATGGGGTACATGAGCGATACCTGCGGTGTCTCCGTCACGCGGACGCTCGGGAAGCCGAGCCGGTGAAGCAGTGGGGCGGTTTCCAGCCTGGAGCCGTGTCGAGTGATGGCCGGCACGGTACGGCGCGCGGGGCCTGATCGCGGTGAAGCGTCGCGGTTGTAGCGACGCGGCAGACACCGGGTCTGGCTCGCGAGGGGGTGGCCTGAGGCTTGTGTCCACTGGACTTCATTGGGGCTACTGCGTCCAAGCGGCCGAGCCGACCGCCGCGCACGGGTGGCACGGTGCCGACCCGTCCCCTGACGCTGGACGGGACGATGAGTGATCGCCGAGAGGTGGGGGCCTCTCGCCTTCGGTCAGGAGTGGGTGCCGCGGCCGCAAGGTCGCCGTCCCTGCCACCCTGCGGCCGCGGCACCGGTGGACCGGTCTGCACGGGGAGTTTCTTTGACATGCAGGCCGGAACGCGTTGCAAGTCTCGCCGGATGGACCTCACCTGCGCATAGGCCACATGACCAGGCACTCGGGCGTTACGCCTAGATCATGGTGTCCGATGCTGCGTAGGTATTAGGTCCGTCGGTCTGCGCTAGCCCCTGACGAACCGCCAGGTCTTGCTGTCGAGGGCGACGCATACGCTCGGGGACATCACGATCGTGCGCAGGATGCCGGTGCGGGTGTCGTAGTCAATGCCCTCCACCTCATAGTTTCCCGTGCACCAGCTCTCCAGCGGTAGCTGACGCAGGGCCGTGACATGGCCGGTGACGTCGGTTCCGGTCAGCGGGCCCGAGAGATCGATCTGCACCAGGGGTTTGGTCATCCCGGACAGGACGCCCGCGGAGTCGTCCGAGGCGCACAAGAGGGTCGTCCAGCTGGAGAAGTCACAGCCCTGGATGTCCGCCACCGCGTGGTCGAGGTTGATCGTCGCGGCCAGTGGGAGGTTCTGGGAGGGGGAGGTGACCGGGTTCTGCCCGGGAGTGGGGAAGACCAGGAGGCGGGTCATCGTGCCCCATTCCCCGGAAACCATCCACTGGCCGCCCGGGGCGATCGCGTCGAAGGAGTTGTTGGAGGTCTCGCCGTTGGCGAGTTGATGGGTGTACTCCGCCCGGGTGCCGTCGGGCCGCTGCACCCGGAACATCTTGGCGGTCCCGGAGTCCGACTGGTAGGGCTCGATGTAATAGCCCTCCGGGGAGGCGTCCGGGTCTCCGACATGGTTCCATCCCCGGCTGCTCGTGCCGAGGGAAATGGTGCCCACGCCGGTGTACCGGTTGGGACTTCCCGCGGGGGTGTAGATGCTGGTGAGCCCCTGACTTTCCGTCAGGGGCCGGGCTCTGTCGGAGCCGACCGCCGTCCAGGTGTCCGCGGCGGCGGCCGGTTGTGGGCTCACCGCGAGGACGGTACAGGCGAGGGTGGCGCTCAGGGCGAGGAGGCGCTGCCATGACAGCTTCGGTATTCGCATGCCGAAGACCTACCGTGCGGCTCCGCAGCGCGGAGAGCCGTGTTTCGGCCTCTTTGGCACTGCACTCCGCCGGAAGGACCGTGGTCGGTGACGATCTCACCATCAACGGCAGGGTGGATGCTGGGGGTGAGCTGCATGCCGCGGGGAAGACCGTCGTCGGTGGTGACCTCGACGTCAACGGGGAATCCGTGTTCTCAGGGAAGGTGAACGCCAACGGGCACTTGTCGGTCCGAAACGGGACTGACTGGCTTGTGCACGTAAACGACGACCAGGTGGCGATCCAAGGCAACTTGAGGGTCCACGGCGCGTTTCCGCTCCGACAGCTGACGGTCAGGGTGCGACGGCCGCCCCGCAGGCCCGTGGGGTCGGCAGGGCGGCCGTCGGCAGGGGGAGCTGCGGGAGGGGTAGAGCGTGAGGACTCGACGGTGTCTTGACCGACCAGCAGCCGACCGCCTGGCAGAACCTCGTCCTGGACGAGGCCGGGATCGAGGACCCGGTCGTCTTCGAGGAGCAGGCCGGCACCTCCAGCCGACTTCGCCCGTTCCAGCGCCCGGAGTTCGGCGAGCTGCTGGCATACACACAGCGGAGCGACACCGTGCGCATCTTTGAGCTGTTCCGCCTCGTGCGCGCCACCAGCACATCCTCGACGTACTCGACGTCCTCCGCACAGGCCGCCCGCCTTGCCCTGCGTACCCACGACGGCGCGTTCGTCGCGATGGACCTCACCGCCTGCCACCCGCGCATCGGAGAGCTGCTGTCCACGCTGAAGTTCATGGGGCAGACCCTCGCGACCGCCGGCGAACTCCAGCGCGAGCTGACGTACGACGGGCTGCGGGCCACCGAGGTCAAGGGCAGCAAGGGTGGCCGCCGCCCAGCCGTCAAAGCCGAGAACACCGATGCCGTTCGCACCGCCTACCTGGACGGCCGGTCCGTCGCTGCCCCGGCCCAGCGAGCACGGCGTCAGTCGTGGCGCCGTACGCACGGGCGTTGCCGGCCTGATGCCCGAGCACGCTGCCGACGCCGGAGACATCCCGGCCCCGGAGCTGCCGGTCACCCTTGACATGCCGGGCAAGGTCGCAGACTTCCTGAGCATGGCTGAGCTGGGCGATGCGGTGTCCCACCAGGCCATCGTCACCAACTGGAGCACCGCCCTGTGCAAGCTGGGCCGGATCTGACCGGCCCGGGTGGGCGCCGATGCGGCCGAGGGTTGTCGCGGCGATGTTCACGTTTCTGACAGCGGACCAGGTCGTCCGGTCGGAGTCCTGCTGGTCTTGCTGTGCCCGTGCGTGGACTACGTGATCGTCTTCGCTCGCTGGCTGGCGGCGCAAACCATCGCCTGCTGGCGGTACCCCGCTCCTGCTGGTGGCGCAGATGCTGCTGCCGGGTTTCCTGCACCTGTTCATGGGCTCCGACCTGACCGAATTCGTCGAGATCGGCCAGGCCGTGGAAGTCCTCGCCTTCCTGATCCTCATCCCCTTCGTGCCGGCTTCGGCCGTACAGGCGTGGGCCGTGAGCCACCAAGCTGATCAGAAGGCCGCCGGCGCTGCTCGGGACGTGCTGTAGCTCAACCTGCCGGGGTCACTGGAGGACCCCGACCGCGCGTGAGATGATCAGTGCCAGGGTCAGCAGCGAGATCGTGGACTGTATGGACATCAGCAACTTCGCCCAGCGGGACAGCGGCATCGTGTCGGTGGGACTGAAGGCGGTGGCGTTCGTGAGGGCGACATAGAGGTAGTCCATGTATTGCGGCTCCCAGTCCTCGGGCGCGATGCCCTCCTGTTGCATCTGGGGAAAGAGGAAGTCCGGGTGCTGGTGCGTGCCCAGGGCCCGGGCCACCGGGCCGCCCCGGTCCCACTCCCAGTACCAGAGGCTGAATGCGATCACATTGGTCAGCCAGATGCCGCCGCCGGTCGTCAGCAGGGCCGCCGCGTTGGAGCCCTCGGTGCCGTGCAGCAGATCCCGTACCAATATGACGGCCGACCAGCCGTTGGCGAGGCTGACCGCGGCGGCAAGCAGTAGGCCCAGTACGCGTAGTGGACGCGAGCGGTACTCGATCCGCCGGTGCGGATGGGCCACCCACAGCGCCGCCATCATGACCAGTTCCAGGGCGGGCAGCAGCCAGTGCGGGTGGATGCTGAGCCGTTCCGGCAGCGCCCACTGCACCCAGACGGCGACCAGCAGCGCTGCCATTACGGCCCAGCGTTGCTCGCCTCGGGTGCGTCGCTGCCACGCGGGACGCTCGGACTCGGCCGCCTGATCGACCGGCACGAGCAGGCCCTCGATCCGTTCCAGGCGGACATGCAACAGCTCAGTCCAGTGCTCGGGGCCGGGACGCTGCGGGGTCGGGGTGTCATGGGCAGTCATGGGCCCATTCTCGACAGATGCTTGCCGCATTGCGCAACTTTGCAGCCATTTTCACCGCCCGGGAACCAGAAGCGGCACGCACGCTCGTGTCAGTTGCCTGGCAGCAGGCAGGGTTCTCTGCGCCGTCGCAGTCAGCAGCACCACACTGGCGGGGTCGCCGTTCACCACATCCACCCGATACTCGCGCCGGGGTGCGTCGGCCGTCCTGTGGGGCACTGCCTGCCTGTCCCGCCGCAGGCCGACCAAGTGGGCGGATCGGCCGGAGACACAACGACCGGCCGCCGCACCGTGACGAACTTCTCGGCAGTAGCCATCGGAGCAGGATGCTCAGGGCATCCCTGGCAGTTGCTTCCCCTCAGACGTTGACTCCGAAGTCGGTCGCGATCCCGCGCAGGCCGGAGGCGTAGCCCTGGCCGACCGCGCGGAACTTCCATTCGCCGTCGTACCGGTACAGCTCACCGAAGACCATCGCGGTTTCGGTGGAGGCATCCTCGGACAGGTCGTAGCGAGCGATCTCCTGGCCGCCCGCTTGGTTGACCACCCGGATGTAGGCGTTGCCCACCTGGCCGAAGCTCTGCCCGCGCACGTCCGCCTCGTGGATGGAGACCGGGAAGACGATCCTGTCAACGTCGGCGGGTACGACGGCGAGGTTGACCTTGATCACCTCGTCGTCGCCCTCGCCCTCACCGGTGAGGTTGTCGCCGGTGTGCTCGACCGAGCCGTCCGGGCTGTGGAGGTTGTTGTAGAAGACGAAGTGCAGGTCGGAGATCACCTTGCCGGACGCGTTGAGCAGCAGCGCGGACGCGTCCAGGTCGTAGTCCGCACCCGTGGTCGTACGTACGTCCCACCCCAGACCGATCTCCACCGCGGTCAGGCCCGGCGCTTCCTTGCTCAGTGACACGTTGCCGCCCTTGGCGAGCGAAATGCCCACGACTCGTCCTCTCAGTTCTGAACTGCCTTTACGGTCTCCGGGTCCAACGAAGACCGCCCGCGATAGTTTCGATACTTGCGCAACCTCTAAAGTGTGTCTGGCACGGGTATCGCGCCGAGCGGGCCGGCCGAGGTGAAGGCGAGGGCATCGGATGTTCCCCAACATCAGCTTTATGGATCTCCTGACGCTGGCGATCCTCGCGGTAGTGCTCTTCGGACCGGACAAGCTTCCCGAGGTCATCCAGAACGTTGTCGGGTTCCTGCGCAGGGTGCGGGAGTTCTCCGAGAGCGCCAAGCAGGAGGTCCGATCCGAACTGGGGCCGGAGTTCGAGGACTTCGAGTTCGAGGACCTGCACCCCAAGACGCTCATCCGCAAGCACGTCCTCGACGGCGACGGCCTCGGGATCGACGAGATCCGTCGCGCACTGGACCCGAGGGCGGAGCTGTCGGAAGTCAGCGACGCGGTGCTCGGTGCGGCGGACGACCGCCGGGACGCGGCACCGGCCGAGAGGCGGACACCCTTGCCGGAGGAGACGGTCGACGGACCGGACGCGCACGCCGCGTTCGACCCCGACGCCACCTGAGCAGCGACTGTCTGGCGGCTCCTGTCCGGCGGTGCACCTGTCCAGCGGTGCACCTGTCCAGCAACGCGCATGTCGGACGGTGCTCGTCTGCCGTCGCGGCTTCGGGGTGCCGGGCGAGCCGCTACGGGGTGACGCCTCCGACACGGCCGGCGCCTGACGAGTCGGGAGAATCAGCGTGTCCTGCGTCCTCGGCGGGTCGGCTGCGCCGCGGTGTCGTCGCTGGGAACGGCCCGAAGGAGGCGGCTGGCGGGCTCGGTCGAGGCGGGCGTCGCGTCCTGGATCGAAGCAGTGGTGGACCGCGCCGTGCCCCCGTCTTTCATGGCCATGGCCTCGCTCTTGAGGATGCGCATCGATCTGCCCGGCGCTCGGGTCGGGCCGGGCAGCTCCTTGGTGCCGAACAACAGGATGATGACGATCGCCACGATCAGCAGCTGCCAGGGGTCCAGCCCGTTTCGGGGCATCCGGCTCACACCCCATCTCTTCGCCGAACAGCGTCTTCTTGGGGCGGCGGCTCAGAGCAGGCAGGGCGGCGCACCCCTGGCACAGTTGCTACATTGCGCAACTGTACAACCATTAGGTGAGGCCAGTCGTCCCTTCTGTATGACGCGGATGGACGAGGACACCCGGATGACCACCACCAGGGACGGCAGAACAGCACGGGGCCGCGGGCGCAGCCCGTGGCGAATAATGCTGCTCATCGCGCTGATCGTCGTGCTGCTCGGCGCGGTGGGCCTCGGCTGGATCTACCTGAAGCTGAACAACAGCATCCACACCTTCGACGCGGGCGGCCTGTCCAAGCGACGCCCCACGGCAGGCCCGTCCCAGAGCGAGAACGTCCTGGTCATCGGATCCGACGCGCGCAACGACGGCAACAGTGCACTGGGCGGCGGCGACACGAACGACATCGGCCGTTCCGACACCGCGTTCGTGCTCCACATCTACGCCGACCACAAGCACGCCCTCGCCGTCTCCATTCCCCGTGACACCCTGGTGACCGTCCCGCCGTGCAGACTTCCGGACGGCTCCTGGACGACGACGCAGACCAGCGCCATGTTCAACTCGGCGTTCTCCGTCGGGCAGACGGACAAGGGCAATCCGGCCTGCACCCAGAACACCGTCGAACAGCTCACCGGCCTGCGTGTGGACCACACCGTGGTCGTGGACTTCAAGGGCTTCGCGGCGCTGACCGGCGTGGTCGGCGGGGTGCAGGTCTGCCTGCCGCAGGACGTCTACGAGAAGGACCTCGACCCCAACCGCGCCACCAGGGGCAACCTGCTCTTCAAGAAGGGCGAGCAGGCAGTGTCCGGACAACAGGCCCTTGACTACGTCCGCATACGGCACGGTCTCGGTGACGGCTCCGACATAGGGCGGATCAAACGGCAGCAAGCCTTCCTCTCGAGCCTCATCAAGAAGGTCAAGAGCGACGGGATCACCCCTACCCACCTGCTACCGCTGGCCGACGCCGCCACGAAGTCGCTCACTGTCGACCCCGGACTGAGTACGGCGAACAAGCTGATCTCCTTCGCCATGTCACTGAAGGACATCGACCTGCACAACACCAAGTTCGTGACCCTCCCTTGGCGGTACGTGGGCGAACGCGTCGCCGTCGTCGAGCCGGATGCCTCCCGCCTGTGGGCGGCGCTCAAGGCGGACCGCACCATCGACGGCACGGACGCCAGCGGAAAGAAGCAGCCCCAGGCCGACGCGTCCGTATCGCCCAGCCCCACCCAGAGCGTCTCGGGCGCCGGTATCAACGTCGCCGTCCACAACGGCACCACCATGAGCGGCCTCACGTCCAAGGCTGTCTCGGCACTCACGGAGCACGGCTTCACCGTCACCGGCACGGCCAGGGCGAGCAGCCAGGGCGACACCACCACTGTCATCGAGTACGGCCCCGGCCTGAAGCCACAAGCCGAGACGGTGGCCCAGCTCTTCCCCGGCGCCCAACTCGAATTCATCGGCGGGTCGGGCATCAACGTGGTCCTGGGCGCCTCATACGCGACGGGCGGTTCCTCCACCTCGGCAACCCCGACCGCGGTGCCCAGCTCGGTGACGGACGACGCCCGCTCGGCGGACGACGACCCGTGCTCCGACCTCACCTTCGGATCAGGTGGCTGACGAGGTGCTGCGCGCTCACCCCGATGGCGAAGTAGGCCGGCCTGCCGAGGCCGGCGACGGAGCTATGGATGGCGTGAAGATGCCCGCGCTGATGGTGGAGCTCACGGGGGAGGAAGCGCACCCGAGCCCGGACGAGGTGTCGGACGTACGGATCACCCGGATGACCACGCGGGATGCGCTGGGAGGCCTCCGGCGCGCCTGTGTCCCGTGCCGCAGCCGAGGCCGAATCAGGAATCTCCGTCTGGGGTCCCCTCCCCGGGCCGGGGTAGTCCCTGAGTGCTGCTTCAGAGCAACTGCCCCACCAGCGCAGGCGATGCCCCGGCACGCTGCGCGAGCTGGTCGACCATCAGCTGGACGACGAGGACGACGTCGGGGTCATCGATGTGGTAAACCTGCCGCCGGCCCTCGCGGCGAGAGCGGACCAGACCCGCGAGCTTCAGCTTCGACAGGTGCTGGCTGACCGCGGGCAGCGCCCCGCCCACGCGGTCCGCGAGCTGGCTCACGTCACTCTCGCCCTGGGCCAGCGCCCACATGATGTGCAGGCGAAGCGCCGAGGCCAGCAGCCCGAACGTGGTGGCCGCTTCCACGAACACCTCGGCGGACAGATCCTCGAAGCCATCGATGATCTGCGCCACGATCCTCTCCCGTCCGCCACGTCACAGCCACCGCACTCGCGCATGCCCAGTGTAGGCGTCAGGGGCTCACTGGACGCCTTGCGATACCAAGCTGTAGCCGGGGTCGGCCCTCGTAATAGTTGGTGACGACCGTGTCCGGTTCATCGTCATCGAATGCCTCGTTCAGCAGCGCGCCGCCGACCAGGCCCGCCGCACGCCTGACCGGGCCGGGGGGCCCACTGCGGCGACCAGGTCACCGTTGCCATTGGGGCCGTGCGGCTACGCAGCGGCACGGAGGATCTGTCACCTGTGAATCGAGGCCGGCCGAGTGAGCGGCGACGCGCATACTTGCTAGATTGCGCAATCAAGCAAGCGATGTGCTGCCCCACTTCTCCCGACGGACCGGCCGCAGAGCACTGGCCACACACCCGAGGGTCTGCTGGGACCGACCATTCGTGGGAGTGGGAGATGAGTGACCTTCGGGACGGCTCCGCCGACCGGGCCACGCGCCGCCGCACCGCCAAGGTGCCCAATCAGCGCACGGACCGACCTGTCGACGGGCGCCCGCCAGGCGGCCGGGCTGCGGCACGGGCCGCGTCCCGGTCCTCCGGCCGCGGGAACTCGCGGCGCCGCGTCCGGCCGGCGCCCCGGGGGAGGAGGGCACTGCGGATCGCCGGGGCATGCCTGGCTGTCCTGGTCCTGGTGACGGCCGGCGCGGGCTGGTGGTTCTACGAGCACCTGAACGGCAACATCAGCAGCATCGCGCTCGACGGGAAGGGCGGCAGCGAGAAGGCGGACGCCTTCGGCCGCACGCCGATCAACATCCTGGTGATGGGCTCGGACGGGCGCACCAGCGCGGCCGACTGCAAGCTGGGCGGCGGCTGCGCGAAGACGGGTGTGCAGTCCGGCAACGGGAACGCGGACGTGGAGATGGTCGTGCACATAGCCGCCGACCGCTCCAACGCCACCGTGATGAGCATCCCCCGGGACACCATGACCAACGTGCCGGCCTGCACCGACCCCACATCGAAGGAGTCCACGTCCGGCTACTACGGACAGATCAACAGCGCTCTCTCCTACGGCCCGGCCTGCCAGGTGGCCACCATCCACCAGCTCACCGGCATCCCCATCGACCACTTCGTCAAGCTCGACTTCTCCGGCGTGGTCAGCGTGTCCGACGCGGTCGGCGGCGTGGACGTGTGTGTCAGCGACAACGTCTACGACACCTACTCGCACCTGAAACTGTCCAAGGGCACCCACACCCTCAAGGGCGTCGGGGCCCTGGAGTTCGTCCGCTCCCGGCACGGCTTCGGCGACGGCAGCGACCTCGGCCGTACCATCTCCCAGCACCTCTTCCTCGGCGCGATGATCCGCAAGTTCAAGAGCGCGGGCACCCTCACGGACCCCACGAAGGTCTACGACCTCGCCGACGCGGCCACCAAGGCGCTCACCGTCGACGACGGGCTGGGCAGCGTCAGCAAGCTTGTGGGCCTGGCCTCCGACCTGGACAAGGTCCCCTCCAAGCGGATCACCTTCACCACCATGCAGACCGCCCCCGATCCCCACAACAGCGACCACGTCCTGCCGGCTGCCGGAGCGAAGTCGCTGTTCGCGAGCATCGCCAACGACCAGTCGCTGACCACCGGTTCAGGCAAGAAGTCCGCAACGGCCCCCGCCACCGCCCAAGCCGTCGACCCCTCCCGGATCGCCGTGACCATCGAGAACGGCACCACCGTCAGCGGTCGCGCCTCCCAACTGGCCACCGCTCTGACCGACAAGGGCTTCAGTCAGGGCACCACCACGGCCAACGCCCCCACCTCCACGACCACCACGCTCACCTACGGCACCGGGCAGAAAGCCGAAGCCCAGGCTGTGGCCGGCGCCCTTGGCCTGCCCTCGTCGCACCTCACGCAGGGCAGTGGCAGCGGCCTGACCCTGGTCATCGCCGGCGACTGGCCCAGCGGCACCAGCTACCCCAGCAACAACGGCAGTGCCAGCGCCTCCTCTCCGGCCCCCGCCGACACCCACGCCGCGGTCTCCAACGCCCACGCCCAGACAGCCGACCAGTCAAAGGGCTGCGCCCAGGTCAGCCCCTACAAGACCGTATCCCTCGACGGCGTCAGCATGACCCCCACCCAGGCATACGCCGCCGCCCGAGATCAGCCCGACTCCGACTCCTGAACCACACATCGCGGCGAGTGTTCATATCGCCGCTCCCGGGGCATCCGCCAGTAGGCGATCGTTCAGCGCCTGCCCCCTTTCCCTCAGGGAGGGAAAGGGGGCAGGCGCCGTGGTGGCGTCGTATGTGGCGAGGGCGGCGGCCCAGGCGGAGAAGAGCTTGGGTGTGGGCCTTTCCGCGGCGCGAGTCTGGAATTATGCAGTTACTCTCACGGCCACCGTCGAGGACTCCGCCGACGCAGGCGAGATGTGCGTCCAGCCTTGGTCCGAGGCATCGCTGCTCCACCGGCGGTTGTCGAAGGTGACCGACGTGGCGTGCAGCGCGCCGGCGTGACAGACCAGCCACAGGGCGAGGGACCAACCGGTGGCCGGCTCAGCGACCGGGTAGCTGACGCTGTCGCCGGTCGCGGGGACGGCGGTCGGCACTCTGCCGAACTCCCGCCGGACCGCTGCAACGACACCGCCACCACCTTCGTTGTCGCCTTCGTGTACGACACCCGCCGTACCGCTGCCCCGGCCCGCCCCGGCGTCGTCCGTACCGCTTCCCCCTTCGGCCCCGGCGGCATCCGCCTCGCTCGAGTCCACCGCGCTCACCGTGCACGTCAGTGCGGGCCCCTCCCGTCCCGTCAGCACGTCGGCCAGCGTCGCCGCCATGGCCTCATGTGACGCGTATGCCTCCGGGTAGCCACTGTGCTGGACATTCTGCGCGGCGACGGTGACCGGCAGGTCGACGTAGTCCGGCACCTTGACGAGCGCGTCGAAGAACTTGCCCGACGCGTAGACGGGGTCGCGGATCTGGGCGGGGCTGCCCCAGCCCTGGGACGGGCGCTGTTGGAACAGGCCGAGGGAATCCCGGTCCCCGTAGGAGAGATCGCGGAGTTTGGACTCCTGGATCGCGGTCGCCAGGGCGATGGTGACGGCCCGTTCCGGCAGACCGCGCGCGTGGGCCACGGCCGCGATGGTCGCGGCGTGGGATGCCTGGCCCAGATCGAGCGTGACGGTCGTACCGTCCGTGCCGTGCGCCGTGCATCCGTCGGACGGCGCCGAGCGGATGAACCGGACGGCGAGATAGCCCACGAGCGCGAGGACCACGCCCACGCCGATCGCCATCGGCCACAGCCTGCGGCGCCCCCACCTGCGTGCTGCCCCCACGCCGACCCTCCTCTTACCCGCCCTCGGCTACAGTTCACTTGCGTTGTTGCGCAACTATATAACTGTGCTGGCTGTGGTCCGGAGCGGGATTTCGGTGGTGGACCCGATCGAAGGAAAGGGGAAGGCATGACTGGTCGACGGGGGGCGGTGAAGCCGGCGGTGCGGCCAAACCGGCCAGGACGCCTGAGCGACCGGGGACTGGAGCTGGTCCTGCTGCTCGGCGCCATCCTCATCTGCGTGTTCGGCTATGCCGACACGGCTCTCACTCTCACCGGCAAGCTGCCGTCCGGCATAGCGGCGACATGCGCAGCCGCGGGCGTACTGCCCCTGGTGTGCCACGTCTGCGTACGCCGGTTCGCGCCGCACGCCGATCCGCTGATCCTGCCGCTGGCCACCCTGCTCAGCGGTCTCGGTCTCGTCCTCATCCACCGTCTGGACATCGCCTACGCGACGCACTACCACCACGCGACGGCCGCGGCACCGGGGCAGTTGATGTGGTGCGGCATCGCGGTGGCGGTGTTCGCCGCGACGGTGGCGCTTGTCAAGCACCACCGCAGGCTCCAGCGCTATCCGTATGTCACGATCACAGTGGGCCTGGTTCTGCTGATGGCGCCGGCTTTCTATCCCGGCGACGTCTACGGCGCCAAGCGGTGGATCTTCATAGGACCGCTGTCCTTCCAGCCGGGCGAGTTCGTGAAGATCGTCATCGTGGTCTTCTTCGCCGGGTATCTGACGATGCGCAGGGACGCCCTCGCGCTCGCCGGACGGCGTCTGATGGGTATGTACCTTCCGCGCGGGCGGCAGCTCGGCCCGGTCGCGGCCGTGTGGATGCTCAGCCTGCTCGTCCTGATCTTCGAGCGGGACCTCGGCACCTCGCTGATCTTCTTCGGCCTGTTCGTGATCATGTTGTACGTCGCCACCGAGCGGACCAGCTGGGTGGTGTTCGGCGTCGTCATGTTCGCCGTCGGCGCCTTCGTCGTCGGTTCCTTCGAACCGCACGTCCACGGTCGTGTCGTTGCCTGGCTGCACCCCATGGACATCTTCCTCCCGCCCGACCAGCGACCGCCGGGCCTGGTCTCGGACCAGGCCGCCCAGGCCCTGTTCAGCTTCGGCTCGGGCGGCATCCTCGGCGCCGGCCTCGGCGGGGGTCACCCGGAACTCATCGGCTTCGCCGGGCGCAGCGACTTCATCCTCACCACGGTCGGCGAGGAACTCGGCTTGGTCGGGGTGACGCTCGTCATCCTGTTCTACGCGCTGCTCGCCGAGCGCGGCCTGCGCACGGCCATGACCGTCACCGACCCGTTCGGCAAGCTGCTCGCCGGCGGCTTGGCCTCGGCGCTCGTTCTCCAGGTCTTCGTCGTCGTGGGCGGGGTCACCGGGCTCATCCCGCTCACCGGAAAGGCCCTGCCGTTCCTCGCCCAAGGCGGCTCGTCCATGGTCGCCAACTGGCTGCTGGTCGCCGTCCTGATCAAGGTCAGCGATACGGCCCGCCGTCCCCCGCCCCTCCCGGCCGCTGACCTCAGCGCGGCCGACACCCAGCTAGTGCGGCCGTGAACCCGCTTGCTGCACGGGCCAACTGGGCTTCGGCGACGGGTCGCATCGGTGCGACACGGCGGGCGCGCGGCCGGCACGTCAGGCCCGGATGAGCCTCCTGCGATCGAACGGGCAGTGCCCCGGCCGGGTACCCGGCCGGGGCACGGGTGGTTGTGCTGTCGGGGGCGGTGGTGGCGAGGACTACTGCTCCGGGTCCCAGGCCACCAGCTGATCGAAGATACGACGGTTGTCGCCGAGCTTCAGGGAGTCGAAAGGAATACGGCCGTGGAAGCCGAGGACCAGCTCATTGGCCGTGCCTCGGGCGGAGGCGTCGGCCGCGTGCGGCTCCTCGGCGGCGGCGGCCCTGTGCCGGGTTCGGGCAGGCGGTCCAGCCGCGCGCCGTCGTCGGAGAGCCAGTTGCGCCAGGAGCGGCCCTCGGTGGCGTGGTAATCGACAGCGGAGGGCTCGTGCGGCCAGGCGACCGTCGTCGTGCAGATGGTGGACAGGAACTCCTCGGCACCGTCGAGTGCCACCTCGTCCGGCAACGGCTGAGGAGCGCCCACGGTGAGCTGGGCATCGTAGGTGTACACCGCGATCTCCTGGAGTTGGTGGCGGGCGACGGCACCGCAGGTCTGCGGCGACTGCGACTTGCCCCACCACGTCCAGCAACCGCGGTCCGGGCCGGCCCTCCCGCAGTGCGTCCAGCAGTTCCTGGTCATGTCCCGCGGGGTGGTGTAGTCACGGCAGCTGTTTCGGTTCCGGTTGTGGGGTGATCTGCGGTTCAGGTTCGGTTGGCTTGGTGGTGAAGA
>NZ_JBIARC010000062.1:0-44771 GCF_042889625.1 Streptomyces sp. NPDC002573
ACACCCCGCGGGCCCGCGCCAGGTAGTCCGCCAGTGCTGTGCGCAGCTCCACCCGGCCGCGGGCGTCGCCGTAGCCAAAGGCGTCGTGTGACGCGGCGGTCAAAGCCCGGCGGGCCGCGGTGAGCCACTGCGAGCGCGGAAAGGTCGCGAGATCCGGTGCGCCAGTCCACAGGCCATACCCGGGACGGGGCTCGTCCGGCCTCGCGCGGGGAGCATCGGGCGCGGCTCTGTGCGGCTCGGCCCGGGTGGCCACCCGGGTCCCGGAGCCCTGCTGGGCGGTGAGCCAGCCCTCGGCGACCAGCTCGGCGTAGGCCTCGACCACGGTGTTACGCGAGAGGCCGAGATCCGCGGCGAGTGAGCGGGAGGCCGGCAGCCGACTGCCGGGCGTCAGACGTCCCGTGCGCACGGCCTCCCTCAAGGCGTCCCTGAGCCCTGCACGCAGCCTGGGTCCGTGCAGCTCCAGATGCAGGTCGGCGCCGAACGCAGGGGGCGGGCCGGCCGCGGAATTGGTAGGGGAACCTGTCATGTAAATGAACCATACTCCCATACCACTGGCTGGCCAGCAGTCCCATTGGGCCGCTCTGCGCGCCTGTGGGGCTCGGAACCTCAAAGCCTTGGCCCCGTACGGGCGCCGTGCTCACTGACGGTTAGCGCCTGCCGGCTTGACTCGGTCATTGAGGCGTCACCGGCCTGGACGTCAGGGCGCAGCCGTGGCCGAGCGTAACGGTAGGATCACGGAGTCCTTGCAAGGCCTCACTCCCAGGAGACGAACCCATGTCTACGAAGGTCAACTTTCAGGGCAACCCGATCGCTGTCGCCGGTGACCTCCCGTCGAAGGGGCAGAAGGCGGAGCCGTTCAAGCTGGTCGCCAAGGATCTGTCGGATGTCTCGCTGGACTATTACGCCGGGAAGCGTAAATTGCTGAACATCTTCCCCAGCTTGGACACCGGCGTCTGCGCGGCGTCCGTACGGAAGTTCAATGAGGTGGCGGGCAGACTCGACAACGCCGTGGTGCTGTGCATCTCCGCAGACCTGCCGTTTGCACAGTCGCGGTTCTGCGGGGCCGATGGCCTGACCAACGTGATCACCCTGTCAACGCTGCGTGGCCGAGAGTTCCTGCGGGACTATGGAGTGGAGATCACTGAGGGTCCGCTGACTGGTCTGGCCGCCAGGGCCGTCGTCGTTTTGGACGACGACGACACGGTGATCTACTCCGAGCTCGTGCCGGAGATCACTAACGAGCCCGACTACGACGCGGCCCTGGCCGTTCTGGGCTGAGGCCGGCGAGCAATGGTCAAGCGTTGTGCGTGAGCTGAGTTCAGCCACGAGCCGGGTCGCAGCATCGGGCGGGCTGCAGGATGTCCCCATCAGCTTGCACTCCGAGATGGTCTTCACCTGCTCCCTGAAGGACAACACCCCCTGAGTCAGTTCTTGACGCCCTCCGCTGGCACATGGGCCTGCGCGCCGACCAGCCGGCACCTGTCGGTACTGATGAGTGCCCGCATCCCCTGCTGACTCCGAATTCGGACAGCAACACACACCTGGCCGGCGGTGAGCTCGCGAGTCTGGTGCACCAGTCCCGCGGCTCTCGCAATGCCTGGGGACTCTTCGTCCGCGTCTTCTGGCCGGACGACATATTGGAGGAGCTCGTAACGGTCCTTGAACTGCTGGCTCCGCACGTCGACGAGCCGGGCTACGGCGGCTACTTCCGTGAGGAAGCCGACGCCTGGCCCTCTGTCTTCATGTTCCGCGAAGGAACGTACGACGTGTCCGGGTCCCCCTTCACCCCGGCAGCAGCGACCCCGGCCGGTAACCATCCGGCCGGGGTCTCTCTACGTGTTGTTACTCGGGGCGGATGTGCTCCGCCTGCGGGCCCTTCTGACCCTGCCCGACGTCGAACGTGACTCGCTGGCCCTCTTCCAGGGAGCGGAAGCCGGAGGCGTCGATGTTCGAGTAGTGAGCGAAGACGTCGGGGCCGCCGCCGTCCTGCTCGATGAATCCGAAGCCCTTTTCAGCGTTGAACCACTTGACGGTACCGCTGGCCATGCCTGTCTCCCCCAAGGAAATTTAGGACCCCGCACCGCGCGGGATCCGGAGGTGATCGCCTTGGTCCGGAGAGGCGCTGAACAGCAAGAACGCCCGAGACATGTGCCACGGGCGAACGGACTTCGGAACCACGACTACTGGCATCGACGCTACACCGGGCCGGGCCACTCGTAACAGGCCTTACGGGATCATGCAGGCGAGTCTCTAGGGCCACGACGACCGCGCAGGTCAGGAGTTGAGCTGTGAGTGGCCCTGCTGGCCGCTACCGGCCGACGTCGCGGCGGCTGCGGACGGCCTTCCACGCCGGCCCAGTGAGATCCATGACCATCATCCCGCCTGTAGCCCCGCGGACGAGGATCCATCCCTTCGCCTTGAGCCCTTTGAGCTGCTGCCGAGTGTCCGGGCCCAGCTCCTCGACGAGGTGCGTCTCCAGCGGTTGCATGCCCGCATCCAGGAGCTTCGCGAGCCGGAAGACGAGCGCTTCCTCCTCAGCGGTGATACGGAATTCCATGCGCTGACGCTACGCCCCTGCCGACCAGGGAGCGCGGCCACCCCTAGGCCGAACACCAATTCGTGATCCTTGCAGCACCTGTTGAGCGACGTTCGTTGTGGTGACGAGCGGGCGGTGCTGCGGCCGGCGAGGCGCTGGTGGAAGATCCAGGTGACGATGGGACCGGTGCAGGGGTCGGGGTCGAGGCGGTGGATGCGCACGCCGCGGCGGGCCAGGGCGCGGTTGGAGTGGGGTCCGGCGTCGATGAGCCGGTAGCCGTAGGGCGGGCGCCCGCCGAGGTAGCGGCCCTGGTCGCGGGCCTGGACGGTCATGGCGGTGTGGGCACGGATGCGCGCGCGAGCGACCTCGCGTTTCGCGAGGATGCCCAGCAGGACCATGAGCTCCTCGTCGCCGAGACTGTGGCTGTCGGCGGCGCCGCCCAGTTCCGGGATCCACGCGATGACGCCGTAGTTCTCGAAGAGCGGGGACATGACGGTGAACTGGTTCCCGTAGAAGGCGCGCTCGCTGGAGCCGACGACGATCGCGTCGAAGTTGCGGTCGGGGTCGGTGAGCGCCGCGAGCAGGGCGCCGGCCTCGGGCGGCGGGCCCACGGCACTGTCCGACTGCGGCCGATGTCGAAGTACTCGGCGGTGATGCGCCCGTACCCGGAGGTGAGCGCCTGCGCACGAAGAAGCTGCCAGGCGCGGGAAGTGGCGGGGTCTTGGTGGTTCTCGGTGGAGACTCGGCCGTAGAAGGCGAAGCGGAGGGCGGTTGGCGCAGGCTTGTCGGTGGCCGCAATGGTCTGCTGGGCAATCCAGTGGTCCGACGGACGTAGGCGGGATTCTCGGCCACGAGAGTGCGGAGCAGGTCAAGGGCCCACGTGACGGTTTCTGGGCTCTCCAGTTCGGAGGCGGTCCTGGCGAGCGGTTGGAACGCGGCGAGGGCCGTGGTGCGCGCGAAGGCGTCCCGGTGCACGGCGAGTGCCTCCTCGTGCCGACCGGCCGAGATGAGGAGGTCGACGAGTTCGTCGTTCAGCTTCGGCAGGTAGGGGTTGCCGGGGTAGGCAGCGACGCCTTGTCGGGCCCAGTCGGTGGTCTCCTCGGGCCGCTTGGCTGCACGCAAGGCACGGACGATCTTCACATATGGTCAGGGCCGGTTCAGGAACTTGGCGAGGACGGCAACGTACTGGTCAGTGTCGCCGGAGACTTCGGCGAGCTGTTCGCGCAGGTGGCGGACGCCGTAGACGGTGCCCCAGCTGTCCTTGAGGGCTACATCCGCAGCGCGGGTATCGACCATGTCCGCCAGGTGCGCCTGTCCGACGTCGCCGAGCGCGGCGGTGAAGACAGCCAGGCGGATGTCAGGCCAGCCGGGGCCGTCGAAGAGGGCCTTGGCGATCCAGTTCGCCAGCGTCTTCGGGTTCTTGGGCGGGGCTGCGGTCAGGGTTCTCGCGTACATGCCGGTCAACTCGCGCAGCACATCCCCGGCCATGCCGGAGGAGTCGTCCATATACATCAGCGCCGTTGTGATTCGCTCGACTGCCTTTCGCAGCTCAGGGGCCACCAGCGCTGCGTGGCCCGCGTCCAGTAGGCGCCCGGCCTCCTCGTGCACCGCCCATGCCGTGTGCACGTACTCCCGGTGACTGGCGTACGGCCCGCGGCGCTTGTCTCGCCGCAGTCCGTCAACCAGCCCGCTCAGCGTCGCCGTCTCGCTCATCCGCCCATCCCAGCACACGTGGGGCGCGGGTAGGCTGCCGAGCCGTGAGCGAGTACCAGTACTACGAGTTCCTTGCCGTCGACCGCCCGCTGAGCGAGGAGGAGCTCAGGCAGGTACGGGCGCTGTCCACCCGCGCCGACATCACCCCGACCCGCTTCGTCAACGAGTACCACTGGGGCGACTTCCGCGGCGATACGACGAAACTGGTGGAGCAGTTCTACGACGCCCACCTGTACTACGCGAACTGGGGCAGCCGCCGCCTCGTCCTGCGCCTGCCCGCCGGCGTGCTCCCGGCCAAGCAGGCCGCCCCGTACGCCATGGAGGAGTCGCTGAGGGTCTGGACCCGCTCCGGGCACGTACTGCTCGACTTCTCCCTGTCTTCGGAGGACGGCGAGGAGTGGGACTTCGAAACGTCCTATGCACTCTCGACGTTCGTGGGGCTGCGCGCCGAGCTCGCAGTTGGCGACCTGCGGCCGCTTTACGTGGCCTGGCTCGCCGGGCTCACCGCCTGGGAACTGGCTGAGGACGACGAGGAGGAATACGCCCTCGAAGTCGAGCCGCCCGTCCCCGCGGGTCTGGCCTCGCTCACCGGCCCCCAGCGGGCCCTCGCCGATTTCCTGTGCGTCGATGCGGACCTGCTGACGGCCGCTGCCGAGAGCAGCGAGTCGGCCACCGCGGACGCCGTGGACCGTGCAGCTCTGGCGGCCTTCATCGCCGCGCTCCCAGCCGCCGAGAAGGATTCCCTGCTGCTCGAGGCGGCGCTCGGTACTGCTCCTCTGCCGGGCCACCGACTCCTGGCCCGCTATCGCGCCACCACCGCCCCCGGCCCCCGTGCCGGAGTCAAGCGGCGCACCTCCGCCCAACTCCTGGACGCCGCCTACCATCACCGCACCGAGCGCCGGCAACGCGAGAAGGTGGCCCGCGTCGCAGCCGAGCAGGCCCGGACGCGCGCCGCTGCCGAGGCCCGTGAGGCGCATTTGGACCGGCTTGCGCGGAACACCGGCAAAGCGTGGCGTGACATCGATGACCTGATCGCCCAGCAGAAGGCCGCCGCCTACGACGCCGCCATCGCACTCCTGCAAGACCTCCGCGACATTCAGGCCCGCACCGGGTGCACCGCCGACTTCGATCGCCGAGTCGGCGAATTGCGAGCCGCCCACCGAAGCAAACCCTCGCTGATGCAGCGCTTCGACAGCATGGCCATTCCCAATCCCTGACCAACCCCGAGGGCCCACCTTCTGCCGGTGCACCTCGGGTCTCCCACCGCGCGCTCAGCGAGCATCCTGCACCGCTGTTCGTTTCCGCCAGGACTGGCGCAGTCTCACGTTGAGCTGTCAGTGAGCAGGTGCCCGGCTCGGTGGGCGAATGCCGGAACCCCGGCTCAAGACAGTCATGGGCGGCTGGCCCTTGCCGGCCGCCATCCGTCGAGCGTCGCCATGACCTCGTCGGGACGCTCCCGTCGAACAGGGCGCACAGGTACGGTTCCGGTGGGGTCACGGCAACAAAAGAGCGGTGGGCCAGCTTGAGGTGGAGCTGGCTCCAGGAGCGCGCGATGGCGGTGTGGTAGATGCCCGCTTCGGTAACGGTTTCGGTGTTCGGCGTTGCGCGTGCCGATAACCTCATCCGCGCAGGTGAGCGCCCTGATCGGGAGTCTCAGCGAGCGCCCTCGTGAGAGTGGAATTGAACGCGTTCAATTCGCTTGCTCCTTCAGACCTGCGTGAGCCAGTCATGAGCGCGCTGAACTGCGCGGATGATTTATCGGCACCCGCAATGCTGGCCACCTCACCGGCACACCTGCAGCGGTACTGGTTGTTCGCCGCGGAGCGGCGGTACGGCCATGCCCGGGCTTGGCTTGCCGATCAGGGCTACCGGCCGTCGCCACCGGGCGACCAGTGACGGGGGCGGCCTCAGGTTCCCCAGTGCCGGTACGCCTCGATCCACTCGGCCCCCTCGGGCGCCGGATCCGGCAACGGAAGGTCGAGGATACCGATCGCCTGCCGGTGCCTGCCTCGCGTACAGACCGCCACGATCTGGCTGCCGGGTAGGAGGTCCGCCTTCTTCACGGTGACCTCGACCCCGAGAACGACCGTCTCGAAGGGGACGGCCAGATGCTCTGCGAGCATCGTGTAGAGGCCGGTGAGCTGCTCCTCGTCGTCGTAGGCGTCCACGGTGGCCTGCGCGACCAGTTCATCCAGTTCCGCGTTACTCAGCTGCCCGTCCACAGGGAGCACCCTACCGGCGGAGCACGCAGCTCCACTCCCTCGGCCCACTGCCGGCCGCTCCGCCCTGGGTCATGACAGCCGTGTTTCCTCTCCTGTGCCGAGGGCGATCGTGCTGCCTGGTAGCGCGCACCGACTCTGCGGCCGCACGGCGGCATGCAGGACGCGGCGGACGGTTGCCGGACTGATTTTGTGCCTGAGGCGCCGCAGTTCGCCGCGCACGCGCCGGAACCCCCACCGGGAGTTCTCGGTGCCGAGTCGGATGATCAGATCCCGCAGTTCGTCGTGTACAGGCGGACGGCCCGGTGAGGGTGGCTGAGGACCAGCCACGTGGAGGTCCGCGAGGTGATCAAGTAGAGCGTTCGTACGAGCACAAGGATCGATGGTGCCCTACTGGCTCCGAGGAGCCTCGTCCCAGCCCACGGGCTGTGCTGTCATTCATTCTGAAGCGGTACGAGCCGCCGATCAGGCGGCGTCAGTGTGCGGGGTGAGCTCGATGGTCAACTCGGCCTCCAAGGCGTCGGCCAGACGTCGTAGCAGAGGGATTGTCGGCACGGTGCCGCCGCCTTCGATCCGGGAGATCTGCGGCTGTTTCATGTCGCACCGCTCAGCCAGCTCGGCCTGGGACAGCCCGAGGGCGGTGCGCCGGTCGTGGACCAGCCGGCCCAGCTGCTTTGCCAGGACGGGTTCCGAGGGCTGCACGGCTGCCTCCGTCAGGCGGCCGGCGGGAGGATGGTCACGGTGGGCTCGGCGCCGGGCTCCAAGTGCATGTCCACGGTGAGGTCCAGGGCGCGGGCCAAGCTCATGATGACCGCGATGGGCGGCAGTTCGGTGCCGGTCTCGATGCTCTCGATCTCGGCCGTGTCGATGTGCATGCGCTCGGCGAGGTCGGCCTCGCTCAGCCCGAGTTGCTTGCGCCGGTCATACACGGCCTGGCCGAGTGTGATGGCCGATGCCGGTGGTGATGACCTTCAGGCCGGCGTCAGCCATGAGGGTGTCGAAGGTGGCGGTGAACTTCGAGTCGCGGTCGCGGATTAAGAATCTGGCCCTGTTGCCGCCGTCCTCCAGGTCCATGAGGAGGTTGCGCCCGAGCTGCACGATCCAGTCCGCGGTCGGGTGTGCGGTGGCACCGGGGATCCGGATGCGCCTCGTGGAGTGCTCGATGGCCGCGAAGACGTACAGGCGTGCTCCGGTCAGGGTGCGGACCTCGAACAGATCGCAGGCGAGCAGCACCTCGGCTTGGCTGCGTAGGAAGGCGGCCCAGGTGGTGCTCTGCCGTTCGGGGGCGGGTGGGATGCCGTGCTCCTTGAGGATTTCCCGGACGGTGGAGGCGGCGACTTTGATGCCCAGGACTGCGAGTTCACCGTGGATCCGGCGATACCCCCATGAGCTGTTTTCGCGGGCGAGGCGCAGGACCAGGGTGTGGATTGACCGGACGGTGGGTGGGCGTCCGTGTCCCCTCGGGACGCAGGTCGCGGCATGGTGGCGCTAGAGCAGGTTGCGGGGCCAGCGCAGGATCGTGTCTGGGCGTATCAAGGGGTGCGAGTGACCTGGCTCGGAGGAGTGCTGGTCATGTGCGGGTGAAGGCCGGCTGCACCAGGTCGGCCACGCGTGTGGAGCGCCCGAGCAGGGCCACCTCGCGGAACTGCCACAGCAGTGCGCCCGTCGGCGCGTGCAGCACCATTCCACGGCGCAGCGGCATCTGCAGCACAGGCCGGCCGTCGCAGTCCGTGCGCCAGCGTGGGATGTCGGGGTCGGTGAGCCTGCGGAGCACGTCGCCGCCGGAGGAGGCGCCTGCCCCCTGCGGTTCCGCTGCGTGGGGTGCGACCACTTCTCCACCGACATCTCCTACCTCCCCGAACTCGGCGCCTACCTCGATGGTCTGCTGCGGCAGCGGGAGAAGCTGCGGTCGACGACTGGTCACCGAGCCGAGGCCGCCCCCTCCGAGGAGGAGATCGCCCGCATCCGGCGGCTGATCCGTCGCGTCACCGAGGGGGTCGACCAACTCACCGACGCCGAACGCGCCGAGATCCAGCAAGCCGCCGCCATGGTCCGCAAGACCCGCCAGGGCTTCCTCGGCATGCCCCGCATCCCCCAGCCCCTGCCCAACCTACGACCGGAGCGACCCGCATGACCCCGACCGACCCCGCGGCCCAGGCGATGCTGGAAGGCCGGCGAGCCGACACCGGCCGTCGCCGCAACCGCGTACTCGCCGCCCTGGCCGAGGCCGCGAAGGACGGGCTCCGAGGTCACCGCCGCGGCGATCATCCGCCGCACCTTTCTCTACCGCCACCGCGACCTCCTCGGCCAGGTCCCCGCCCAGGCAGCCGAGCCCCCCCACGATTCCCGGCGGCCGAGGCCCGGCCGCCAGCCGGGCGTCGCTTCAAGCCGGCCTGGTGGCCGCTGACGCCCGCACCGCCCGCCTCGCCGCACACATCCGGCGTCTCGAAGCCCGCCTCAGCGAGGTCCTGGGCGAGCAGGTCTGGCGCGAGTCCGGCATCGGCGGCCCGACGACACCGAACAGCTCCAAGCCCGGATCACCACCCTCGAACAGCAGGTGGTCGGCCTGGAGCTCAAGCTTTAAGACCGTGGCGACGACCTCGCTGCTGCCCGCGCCGCCAACCGCGAGCTCATGGCCCAGCTCGACCGCGGACGCGACACGCCCACGCATCAGGATGAAAGACCAGTGGCAGGTGCCTTGGGCGAAAGGAGGCCATCGCGCCCCTCTCCTCTCAACAAGGTCGGGGACTGGAAACGGAACCTTCACAGGCCACCGCGCCAGTCCCCGGCCCACCAGGCCGCAGCGACCCTTGACCAGGTCCATCAGGCGGATGTCGACGGGGCCGCATGGCCGAACTGGCGCTGGGCCGTGATTCGCGCTGCCGCTGGACTGGAAGTGATCTCTCGCATGATCGGTGAATCCGCTGAAGGCGAGCGGATGGTGCTGTCGGCAGCCCCGCCCCGGGAGTGGAGCGAGCCGCGGTGGCGCCATGGAACAGCAATGACGTATTGACCAATCGACAGACGGAGGGGCCGACCTATGCGGCGAATCGTTTCCCTTACGATGTTCCTCGCTCTCGCCATTTGCGGCACGGCCGCCTGGGCGCCACTACCGACATCAGCCGCCGAGCACGTGACCGCCTCCGCCTCGTCGGGCTGCCACCACCGGCCACCAGTCCGCCCGGGTGAGACTGTGGCGCAGACGCTCACGTCCGGCGGGCAGCAGCGCAGCTACCTCGTCCACGTCCCCGCCGACTACCAGGACGCCGAACACACACCGCTGATCCTGGCCTTCCACGGCGCCGGCGAGAGCGACGCCCAGATCGAGTCGTACAGCAATCTGTCGACCTTGGACGCCATTGTCCTCTACCCCGAGGGAACCACGGGCACCAACGGCGACGCGTCCTGGGAAGGCGCGCCCTACTCGTCAGGCGCTGACGACGTGCGGTTCACCCAGGACCTGCTCGACCGCACTCAGGCGCAGTTCTGCGTCGCCCCGGACCGGGTCTATGCGACCGGCAAGTCGAACGGCGGCGGCTTCACCGCCCTGCTCGCCTGCCAACTTCCCCGCCGTATCGCCGCGTTCGCTCCCGTCGCCGGCGCCTACTACCCGCAGACCATGCGAGGCTGCAGGCACAGCCCACCTGTACCGATGCTGGAGTTTCACGGCACTGACGACCCTGTCATCCACTATGACGGCGGAACCAGCCACGGCGAGAACTACCCCTCGATCCCCCGATGGCTGAACACCTGGATCAAAAAGGACCGTTGTGCGGCACACAGCCGCCATGCCATTGGCTCGGACGTGGTCAAGTTCGACTGGTCGCGGTGCGCTCGCGGCACCGAAGTCACCCACTACCGAATCATCGGTGGCGGCCATACATGGCCCGGAGCAGTGAAGCCCAGCGGACCGGGGGCCACCACACGGACGATCTCAGCGACCGCGATCATGTGGGAATTCTTCATCCACCACCCGCTGAACCGGTCAACTCGCCGAGGCTGGTGACGAGCCGACCGAACGAAGGTCTACCCCGCCGACCACCGCAGACGGCGGCCACCGGCACGGCCGCCCATCCGGGCAGGCTGCTAATGCTGCAACCGCACTCGATGATTCGCCGCAGGTCGAGCAGAGTGCCCCATCCTCACGAGGATGACACGCCATCAGTTCTGTGCGCCGCTGACCTGCTGGTTCGCTGACCCTACTGAGACAGGGACGCGGCCCGTGGCCGCTCGGTGGTGAATGCAGGTGTGTCCCTCCCGCCGCAAGGAGGGAGGGACACACCCGGTGTGTACCGCCGCCGGAGCGGGGCGTCAGCGGTGTGCGGCGGACGTGGAGGTGTAGGGGGCCGCGGCGTGCTGGGCGGCGTAGAGGAGGGCAGGTTCGATCTTCGGCCAGAAGTAGCTGTCCTGGCAGGAGTACGGGGGCGTGAAGCCGTCGCAGCCCACGCCGTCGCTGTCGCCGATCTCGATGGTGAAGCTGGCCAGACCGAGCTTGTCGTAAGTCCAGTCGTCGGTTCCGCCGGAGGCGTTGTAGAGGATCTCGCCTGCCTGGCCGTACTGGTAGCCGGTCTGTGAGGCCATGTGGGCGGCCAGCGCGCGCAGGGCGGTGTCGTTGCCGGTGTGCACGGTGGCGTCGTACTCCCAGGGGAAGAGCACCATACTGGCGTCGCTGTGCATGGTGATCATCATGCCCCTGGCGGTCGACGGCGCGGGGTCGGTGTCGCCGGTGCCGGTGCGTACCGCGGGGAACAGTTCGCGGAAGAGGTTCTCCAGAGCGGTGTTCTCCACCTCGGAGTCGCCCGAGGGACCGCCGTAGGTCTGGTCGCAGGACGCGTCGGAGGTGCCGGAGGTGCCCCAGTGGGTGCCGGCGTTGCGGTTGAGGTCGACGCCGATCTGGCTGTAGGCGCTCACCCCGCACTGGGAGCCGTGCGCGGCGTCGGCGTTCTTGCGCTGCAGGACGGGGTTGTCGCCGCCTGCCGCGACCATGTCGACGCCGTCGGGGTTGGCGTCGGGCACCACCCACATCTCGGTGGTGTCCATCAGCCGGGTGATCGCCGAGTCCTTGCCGTAGCCGCTGGTCAGCGCGTCGATCCAGCGCCACGACATCTCACCGGTCGTCAGTTCGCGGGCGTGGATCTGACTCATCAGGAAGAACCGTGGCTTGGTCGAGTTCGGGTTGAGGGCGCAGTCGCCCGCCTGGATCTTGGTGATGCATATCGCCTTGAGGTCGCGGCCGCCCTGCCCTTGCTGTTTGAGCCATGACTGGCCGTACGTCACCACCTTGGCGAGAGCGGGGTGTTGGGCCGCAGTGTCGTCCATGTGGGAGTGCTGAGCGGTGACCGTGTGGTAACCGCCGTCGTAGGTGTCCCCCACGGCGTGGGGCGCCGCGGCGGAGGAGGGGATCGCCTCGGTCAGTGTGGTGACGACGGCGGGGCTGAAGCCGAGCCGTCGCAGTCCGGTCGCGGTCGACGTGTCGCCGGAGACGAACAGGTTGTTGCCCTGCCGCTTCTCCAGCAGGTCGTATCCGGAGTCGATGAGGAGCTCGGCGTCGGTGCGCGGATGGCGGGTGGGCACGCGGTAGATGACGACCGTACGGTACCCATCGTGGGCGCGGCCGGAGGCGGTGGCGCGGCCCGCTACGGCGCCCATGTCGGTGCTGGCATGCGCCAGTTGTGGCAGCAGGGCGGCGGCGACTATGACGGTACCGGCGGTCAGACCCGCCAGGCGTTTGTGTGCCATGGAGGTGACCCTTCGTGGGGGATGGTCCCTCTCAATATGGCATGTCCATGATATGAGCGGTACGGGTTGCGCGGTATGAGCAGGTCCTTCTGGCCGCCGGCTCGGACCGTCGCGATGGTCTTCGGCAGCGGAGATCCTGTCCGACCGGCCCTGACCCCGCCCGCATCCGTCTTGCGATCCCGGACGACGAGATCATGCCGACGCACCGTCTCGCGCAACCGGCGGTGGGCCGGGTCGGGTGGTTGGTGACCGAGCCCTTCCGTCCGGGCCATGACGACCGGCCCGGTTCGGCTCGTCACGTGCGACCGGGGCCAGGCCATGCGGGCGGAGTCGGAAGGCCTGTGGGACCTGAAGTCGTGCGCCGACGCGGGCAGCGGCGAAGAGCCGAAGCGATCCCGGCGGACGGAGGGGAGCGTGACCAGGCCGCGGACGCCGGGCTCGCCGTGCCGGGAGATCATCGGCCGCCGTCGCCGGGGGCCTGCCTCAGTGAAGGGGATGTGGCGCCAGCACGGTCAGCCGCAGCAGGGCGATGGTCCCGGCGCCCATCAGTGGGGTGAGTATCTCGGTCTCCAGTTTGTTGCCGCTGCTCTTGATCAGCACGATTTCGTACCGGGTCTTCAGCGGCCACAGCCAGGGTGTGCCCTGTTTGGTGATGGAGTCGCCCAGCAGGTGGGTCAGGCAGCCCAGGCCGATCGCGTAGGGGAGCCAACCGGGCGCGGAGGGAATGAATTTGGCGATGGCTGCGGAGCCGAGCCCGGCCATGGCAACGATGGTGCCCCACGCGTGGAAGCCGTGTCCCGGCGGGCAGAGGTTGAGTGCCCGCACGGCCATCGCCAGCAGGAAGAAGCTCATGCCGAGAGTGAACGGCCTGCCCAGGTAGGTGATTCCGGCCCAGCTGCCCACGGCCATCAGGACGACGAAGAACAGCGAGTGCGTGGCATGGCGGTGGCCGCCGGAGATCCAAGCAACGAAGCGGCACAGTAGGCGGGAGATGGGGCCGAGGAAGTGCGCGATGGTTCCGTCATGGTGATCCAGGTCGGGCAGCAGCGCGGCACCCGCGCACAGCACCGTGCCCATGAGGATCTCCCGCGGTGCGAGGTGTGTGTGCAAGAGCAGCGGCGGCAGGAACGGTGCGCTGCCCGCGAACAGCAGCGCACCGCTCACGGCATGCGAATGGCCCATCATGGTGAGGTTGTTCTCCCCCGATCCGATGCCACCGAGACGGTGGCAACGTCGATGTGTCTGTGTGTCAGAGGTTGGTGAGCTGCTCGCCCTTGCGATCCTCGAGGATGTGGTCCACGCACACCGCCAGGATGATCAGCAGCAGGGCATCCGGCTCACTCATCACGTCGACCGCGTAGGCGTCACGGATGCTGAACCAGCGGCGCGAGATGCGCGCCAGTGTGGCGTCGCCGTCCGCGATGTCGAACTCGCGGTCCCAGAAGTTCCCGGCTATGCGCAGCCGCCGCCCGTCCCGCAGGCGCACCTTGAAGCGGTCCCCGAAGATCCGGATGACTCGCTTGCTGATCCAGCCCACCACGTCGCCGTTCTGCCTGATGAGGATGGTGTGGTGGAGGGTGAGGGCCTTCTTGACGATGCTGGCGACCTGGTTGCCCTCGGTGTCCACGAAGTTGAACGTGGTGCGCAGCCGCAGAAATTTACGGTCGACCTTGAGCAGCTTCTGCCGGTGCTCGGTCTCGACCCAGGCTTCCTCGTGGAACGCCAGCATGCGGTCGCGTACCAGGTAGCGCATGGGAAACCCCTTCCAGATCCGGAGATGGGCAGAACCCTTCGCTGAGATGATAGTTGCGCGGTTGCGCAAGGCAGCAGCCTCACCCGCGAGTGAATCGGCGACGCATGAATGAACGCCAGGCATCGGCACCACCACAGGGGGCGAGCCGTGACCGTGCTGCTCGGGTTGTTGCTCGGGCTGGCACTGGCGCTGGCACTGGCAGTGGCTCCGGCCTCCGCTCAAAGCCGCGGCCAGACGATGCACGCCGACCGCCTGGCCGCGGCGGCCGGCAGCCCGGCCGCTCCGTCCCGCCCATGTCCGGCATGACGTTCACCGCTCGCCCCCACCACGCCGCGTGGTGCGGTCGCGGGGCGGTGCTGTTGCCACCCAAGGAGAAGTGAACGGATAGATTCCGGTTAGAAAGATCGCTTGAACTCCGCCAGGGCGCAGCTCTATCCGCAGCCGTGACCTGCATGTTCATCGAAACTGAACCGCACCGACGATCGGGAGACATGGCGTATCCATCTCCCAGGCATCGAGGCCAGCTGCTAGCGTCCGGACGCCGCCCCCCTCGGTTGGCCGAAACGTGGCCATAAACAGGATGAGACGATCTTTGAATCGCAAGCAGCGAAAACACCGCCGGTCAGGGGTGAGGCGGGATTGGCGGTCGGGGGCGTGCTCGCGCTGGTCGCGGCGGGAATCGCCGCTGTGGCGCAGGCTAGCCAGTCGGACGGTTCGCACCCGACGGCGGTCGCTCCCACCGCCCTGCAGGACGAATTCGCCTCTGCCGCCCGGGAGTTCCGGGTGCCGCAGAGCGTGCTGATGGCGGTGGCGTACCAGGAGAGCCGCTGGGACACCCACGCGGGCCGACCGAGCATGACCGGCAACTACAACGTGATGGGCCTCACGCAGGTGACCTCGACGGAGGTGCACAAGCCGTCCGTGAGCGAGCGCACGCGGGAGTTGAACCTGCGGGGTGAGGGCCGCCCGGGATCCTTTCATCCCTCGAAGCACGTGCTTGCCGACGTGGGCGCCGTGCGGACCGGCGTACTCGCACTGCACACGCTGGACCAGGCGGCGAAGCTCATCGGCGCACCCGCGACGTCGCTGCGGAGCGACATGAGTCAGAGCGTGCGCGGCGGCGCGGCGCTGCTGGCCGAGTACGAGCGCGCCGCGACCGGCGGGCTGCCGGCCGATCCCGCGCGGTGGTACGCGGCGGTGGAACGGTACAGCCAGTCGCCGGACAGCCGGGGCGCGGCGCAGTTCGCGCAGCGCGTCTACACCCACATCCGTTCGGGGATCAGCCGTGTGACCGCCGACGGCCAGCAGGTGACGCTCAACCCGCGGGCCGGGCTGAAGCCGCAGACGAGCACGGCTGCCTACTCGACCACCGGCAGCACGCACACTGGCTACGCCACCGCGACGGACGCGAACTACACCAACGCCACGACGGCCACGGCGACCAGTAGCCCGGCCCCGGAGTGCCCGTCCGGTCTGGCGTGCAACTTCGTACCTGCCGCGTACCAGCAGACGAGTTCCACGGACACGACGCAGTACGGCAACTACGACGTCGCCGACCGGCCCTCGGACGGCGACGCGATCAAGTACATCGTCATCCACGACACCGAGAGCGATTACGCCTCGGGAGTCGGCCAGTTCCAGGACCCGACCGCCGGCGCCAGCGCCCACTACGTGATCCGCTCCTCCGACGGGCTGGTCACGCAGATGGTGCCCAATGCCGACGTCGCCTGGCATGCGGGCAACTGGTACATGAACCAGCACGCCGTGGGCATCGAACACGAGGGCTACGCGCTCCAGGGCGCGAGCTGGTACACCGAGTCGGAGTACGAGTCGTCCGCCGCGCTGGTGAAGTACCTCGCGGGCAAGTACGGCATCCCGCTCGACCGCGAGCACATCATCGGCCACGACGACGTCACCGGCCCGCTCGACGCGTACGTCTCCGGCATGCACTGGGACCCGGGCACGTACTGGGACTGGAACCATTACATGTCCCTCCTCGGCGCGCCGGCGAACAGCAACCCGGCCGGCTCGCCGCTCGTCGCCGGCGAAATCGTACGGATCGCACCGCCGTTCACCACGTCTTACGAACCGCCCGTCAACGGCCAGTCGGCGCAGCCAGCCAACTTCGCCTACTTGCGCACCTCGCCATCCAGCAGTGCATCGCTGATCACGAACCCGTACTTCTCCTCCGGATCGACCGACGCCTCCGACTGGAGCGACAAGGCGATCGCCGGCGAGGACTTCGTGGTGGCCGCACAGCAGGACGACTGGACCGCGATCTGGTACGACGGCATGGAGGCGTGGTTCGACAACCCGCACGGCTCGTACACCGTTCCGGTCTCCGACGCCTCCGCGTTCACGGTGGTCACCGCCCGCGACGGGGTCGACTCCATCCCGGTATACGGTCGCGCCTACCCTGAGGCGAGCGCGTACCCCAGCGACCTCACCCCGCAGCCGGTGACGCCGCTCACCAAGTACTCGATCCCCTCCGGGCAGTCGTACGTCGCCATCGCGAAGGAGACGTCGGACTACTACCGCTCGACAACGTACGACGGCAGCGCCCCGCACGACCGGACGGTGATCACCGGCACCACCACCTACTACCCGATCCGCTACAACCACCGCTTGGCATACCTGAGTTCGGCGGATGTGAAGGTGGTCTCCGCAGTGCCAGGGCCGGCCGCCTCGACACGGCAGGACCTCATCGCCCGCGACACCTCGGGCAACCTGTGGCAGTACCAGGGCACGGGCGTGGCGTCGTCGCCGTTCCTGTCGCGGTACGAGATCGGCTACGGGTGGGGCGGCTACAACGCCATGACGCCGATGTCGGTCTTCCACGCCGACGGCACGGGCGACATGGTCACCCGCGACGGCTCGGGCAACCTCTGGTACTACCAGGGCAGCGCCAACCCGTCGGCACCCTTCAAGGCGCGTGTGAAGGCCGGCTACGGCTGGGGCGGCTACACCATGCTCGGCATGGGAGACCTGACCGGTGACGGTAAGCCGGACCTGCTGGCCCGCGACTCCTCCGGGAACCTGTACGTCTACCCCGGCACCGGCAGCACCACCTCGCCCTTCGGACCGCGCATCAAGGCCGGCTACGGCTGGGGCGCCTACACCATGGTCAACTGCGGCGACCTCACGGCTGACGGCAAGCCGGACCTGCTAGCCCGCGACTCCTCCGGCAACCTGTACGTCTACCCCGGCACCGGCAGCACCACCTCGCCCTTCGGACCGCGCACGAAGGTCGGCTCCGGCTGGGGCGGCTACACCTTGGTCGGCCCCGGGGACGTGAACGGTGACGACAAGCCGGACCTCGTCGCCCGCGACTCCTCCGGGAACGTGTACCTCTACCCGGGCACCGGCAGCACGACATCGCCGTACGGCTCACGGAGCAGTATCGGTACGGGTTGGGACATCTACAACACCATCGTCTGACCCGGTAGACCGCCGGCCTGCCGGCCCCCGCCCGAACCGTGTGGTACGCCTCCGGATCGGGCCAGGGCCGGTCGTGTGCGCCGGACCGGTGGGCGTCGGGCGTCAGTACACAGGGCCGCGGGCAGCCGCGGCCCTGTCCGCGTTCGCAAGCGCACGCAACGAGATCCGTGCCAGATAGACGGGAACCCGGGTCGGGGTCAGCTATGGATTTCTGGGTCATCGCCGCCGCTTGCAGCGCCGGTTCCTGCGTGTGCCTGGTGCGGAACCTCTGCTTCGAAGGCCAGCCGGTGGGAGGGGACGGACTGGGCCGGGCACCCTTGGGGTGCCCGGCCCAGTTAATAGAGCTGGAATCGTTGGCGTTGCCTGCGCTGTCGGACGGGGAGACGAAGGTGGAGTTGGCGGTGAGGGAGTTGAGGTTGGCCCCGGCGGAGATGGTGAAGCTCGTCGGGTGTCGACGGCCGGGCCGCTTGTGGCGGCGTAGCCAGTGCTGCCGGTGAGTTTGAGGACGTTACCTCGTGTGCTGTCGCTGGCCCAGGTGTAGGCGCCAGTCAGCGATGCGGTGAGTCCGGTGCTGCAGTCGGAACTCGTGGCATTGGCGCAGTCAGCCGCTGTTGTGCCGGTGCCTTCGTCGAGGGTCCACGAGTGGGTGACGGTGTTGGTGGCGGTGCCGAGGTCCGGGGCTGGCCGGTTGTCGGAGCACACCAGGGGCCGTCGACGTCTACGTCGCGGGCTTGGCCAGGAGCAGTTCGGTGTTGTGGTCTGCGGCGGTGCCGATGCGAGTGGCGGGGGTGGCGTAGGGGTCGTTGTAGGCGAGTTCCCGGTACAGAGCCGCAAGGCCGGGATCGGAGGTGTCGCTGAAGTCGGTCCGGTAGGGGGCGGCGGACTCGATGAGCGTAGTGAACAACGAGAGAGTGCCGTCCTGGTTGTCGGCGATCTCGATGATCCGGGCGTGGTGCGGGTAATCGATGTGGGAAGCGGTGTTGATCTCCCAGAAGGCGCGCTCGGGGACGGTGTGGCCGTGCGGGATGATCTGGTTGGTGTGGGTGTGCCCGTTGACCCAGGCCACGACGTTCGGGAAGCGCTGGAGGAGCGTGACGAGCTCGTCGCCGCTGTGTCGGGCTTCGAAGGGGTGGTACGGATCGGGCAGCAGGTTGCCCATCGTGCCGCTGGTGTGGTGGCTGAAGACGACGACGAGACAGCTGTCAGATCCGCCACGTACTGCCTTGCCGTCGCTGTCGTACCAATGTCCGCTGTTCGCCTCGAGGACCGACTCCAGCCAGTTCAGTTGTGCGGTGCCGAGTGAACCGTCTGCGAACCCCGCCCGGTTGGTGGTGTCGAGGCTGATGCCGAGGACGCCGTTGGCGAGGTCGAAGGTGTAGTAGAGGTGTCCGCCGCTGACCGAGTCCTTGGTGAAGCCGTGGCCGACGGGGCCGGCACCGGTGTATGCGGGGTTCAGATGTGCCTGGGCGAAGTCGGTGGGGGCGAACGGGTGGCGCCGCTCGTCGGGTGTGACCGTGCGGATCGCGCTGCCGCTGGTCAGCAGCTTGCTCAGCAGCAGCACGGCTTCCGCCGGGTCGTGCAGCACGGCGTCCGCTAGTTGGGCCGCGGTGGCGTCGTCACAGCCCTCCAGCTTGCGTGAGCCGGTGTAGAGGTCGTTCAGCAGGCCGAGGTCGGGCAGGCTGCCCTCGATGCTGTCGTCGTGGTTGCCGACCGTCGTGTACCAGGGCACGCTCAGGCCTGGTGCGTCGAAGGGGCGGATGGCGCCGCTCAGGAAGCCGGGTATCTGCGGCAGGCCCTTGGCCTTGTAAGCGTCCTGGAGGGACGACTCGGGGTTCCAGTACTGGGCGCTGTCGGAGTTCTGTACGCCTTCGTAGCGGGCGGGGTCGCCACTGTTCGGGGTGATCCGGCCGCCACTCATGACGGTCAAGTACCAGTCGAGCTCGATCCGCTCATGGTTGTCGGTGTTGTCGCCGGTGGCCATGACCAGGCTGAACGGCAGGCCGGTGTAAGGCCCTTGGGTGCACCTGGTTGACCCGGTCGACGAGTGACGAGGCACCGCGCACGGTCAGCGTCTCCTGCGGCCGGTGCGCGCTGTCGTTGAACCGTGCCAGGTACTCGAACCGCACCGGCGACTCGGTGTCCGTCAGGTGCAGGTCGGTGAATTGCACGAAGGAGGCAAGTCCGGTCCGCCGGTCGTCCCGCCCGGAATCGGCACCGGCCAACTCGGCGCGCACCACGAGCGGCCAGCCGGCCCCTGCCACCAGCCGCTTGTACGCACTGTCGCCGGACGGCGTGGCCACCTGTTCCAGCGTGGTCCCGTCGATCCGAATCGCACGCGCGGCCGTGGCAGCCAGGGCCCGGTCCCGGGCACGTGCGCTGCTCGGCGTCAGCAGCGGCCATAGGGCGGCTCCCGCGGCTGCTCCCGCCACGAACCGGCGACGGCTCATCCCGCTCATGAATCCCCCTGTCCATGGCGGCGCTTGAGTGTCACGCCCGACGGTCGAACGCGTCCGCCGGAGCAACCTTACTGACGGGTATACAAGTGTCCAGAGCGCGCAGGGAAACTTGGGGGAAACAGGGAGAACGAGTGACGGGAGCCCGCGGTCGCGGTTGTGACCTGTGCACAGACCGACGCGCGGGCACGGGCGGTGCTGGAGCGGCTGCCGCTCGGGGAGTAACGACTGCATCTCCATCAACTAGCCCGCCAGTGGTGGGGCCTGGCACACGTACCTGGCCGCAGCTGGGATGCGGCCCAGCCGGATCCTGGCCTGCCCCGACAGCGGCCTCAGAGGCAGAGGTTCCCTTGCGCCACCACGACCGTATCGTCAGCCGTCAACTCGCCCCAGCAACCGGAGCCGACGCAGAACCTGGCGCGGCAGCGGCACCAGCAGAGCTGCGAGGAAGGCTCGGTCTTCCGAGGTGAACTTCACCCGGTCCGCCCCGAGCTGTCTCCACGCCACGCTCTCCCGCGCGTATCTGCCGCGGCACATCGGTACCGCCAGCGGCGTTCCCCTTGCGATGGCGACCACCTTCGAGGCTTCTACCCCCATTACCGTCTTCGTGGCCCCGCAACCGGGTTCCCGACCTACGGGCCCGGCATGACTGGTCCCCCCTGTTGACCATGATCTGGGGGGTGGTGTCACTGGGCCGGGAGGCACTGGGAGACCGCTGATAAGAGGCATGACCACCCACTCCGCCAGGGGTTTGGGAGGCTCTTCGTAATGTGGATGCCGGCAACCGGCGCCGCAGGTGAGGCCGGGACCCTGCGACCGAAGGATCCTTGTGATCGACACGAGTGAGATCGGCGTCATCCTCGGCCTGGACGTCGGCAAGGGCGAACACCACGCCACCGCCGCCACGCCGGCGGGGAAGAAGGCGCTCGACGAACGATTGCCCAACAGCGAACCGAAGTTGCGGGAGCCCTTCGAGAAGATGAAGGCCAAGCACGGGATAGTGCTCGTAGTGGTCGACCAACCCGCGTCGATCGGCACCCTGCCCCTGGCGGTCGCCCGCAACGCAGGCTGCCAGGTTGCCTATCTGCCCGGACTGACCATGCGCCGGGTCGCCGACCTCTGTCCCGGCGAGGCCAAGACCGACGCGAGGGATACGTTCACCATCGCGGACGCGGCCCGAGTCATGCCCCACACCCTGCGGGCCTTCGAGCTGAGCGACCAGATGGTCGCCGAGCTGGAAATGATCGTCGGCTTCGACGACGACCTCGCAGGTGAAACCACCCGCATCGCCAACCGGCTGCGCGGTCTGCTCACCCAGATCCACCCCTCGCTGGAACGGGTACTGGGCCCGCGCATCCAGCACCCGGCCGTGCTGTTGATGGTCGAACGCTTCAGCTCTCTTGAGGAAGGCAGGACGCCGCCAACTGATCAGCCTGATACGGGCCAAGACCCCGCGCATGGCCGAACGCCTGGTGAGCGACGTTTTCACCGCACTCGACGAACAGACGGTCGTCGTCCCGGGCACCGATGCCGCCGCACTGATCGTCCCCAGCCTCGCCAGCCAGCTGAAATCCGTACTCGACCAGCGGAAACTCCTTGCCACCCGGATCGAGGAATTGCTGGAGTCGCACCCTCTTTCCGCGGTCCTGACGTCCATGCCGGGGATCGGCGTCAGGACCGGAGCCAGGAATCTCGTCGACGTCGGCGACGGCCGCAGCTTCCCCACCGCAGGCCACCTCGCCGCCTACGCCGGTCTTGCCCCCGCCACGAGAAGTTCGGGCTCCTCCATCCGCGGCGAGCAACCGTCCCGACGGGGAAACAAGCAGCTCAAACGGGCCGCCCTCGCCGTCTCGCTCACCGAAAAGGAAGTGCACGAGGGGAAGACCCCGAACGTGGACGCACTCAACGACGAGGCCCTGGACTGCCGCAGGCCTAGCGGCACCGGCCGAGCGCATCCCGTCGGCCCGGGACTTTCCGGAGACAGACTCTGCCGACGGCGCCGCCTCACCGGCCGAGGGCCCGCGGTCACGCCTTCAGGCCCAGACGGAAAGCCCGGCTGCCCGGCTCTGGCCGTGATGCGAGCACCCCGGGCCCTGCAGGCCACCGTCGCCCGTACGCACCGCCCTCTAACGATCACTCGCCTTGTCCTGTCCCGTCGGACGGAACCGGTGATCGTGGGGTCCCCTCTAGCCAAGTAGCCCGCATGAGTGGTCATTGCGGACGCTACAGCCGGTAGCGCCCGCTTCACTCTCGTTCAGTGGTCCAGAAAGGTGGTCGTGTGTCTCTCACCGGAACGCCGTTCTTCGTCGCCCTCATCGTCGCGACGGTCGTGGCGATGGTTGGCACGATCGCCCTGTGGGCCAGGATCCGCGGGCCCAGGCCGGTGCGTTGGCTGGCGCACGCCGTGATGATCGGCCTGTGCCAGCTCACCGCGATCAGCGTCGTGGCCACCTGGATCAACAACAGCTACGGGCTGTATGCGTCCTGGGACGACCTTATGGGCAACACGGACAACACCAAGGCGGTCGCGATGCCAGGGCCGCCGGTGCAACGCGCGAAGTTCAACCAAAGCACCAAGGGCGGTGTCCTGGACACGTACTTCCACGGCCAGAAGTCCGCCCTGTCCGGGCAGGTGCTGGTGTGGAAGCCGCCGCAGTACGACGAGCCGGCCTACAAGAACAAGCGGTTCCCGGTCATCATGCTGCTGCACGGCGTGCCCGGATCCCCGGAGTCCTGGCTGGAGCACGGCGGCATGCCGGGCGCCTTCTCGGACCTGCTGAAGCAGAACAAGGTGCACCCTTTCATCCTGGTGATGCCCGTGGTCAACCCGGGCAGTGTGGACACCGACTGCACCGACCTGCCCAACCGCAAGGTCGCGACCTGGATGTCGGTGGATGTCCCGGACCTGATCAGACACAAGTTCCGCACCCTGCGGGGTGCCGGTGGCTGGGGCGTGATGGGCTTCTCGACCGGCGGCTTCTGCGCTGCGAAACTGCCCCTGCAGTACTCGAAGGTCTTCGGTGCGGGCGCCGCTCTCGACCCCGACCCGCTGACCGGCGACGAGTCGGTCCTCCCGGACCCGACCGTGCGCCGGCGCAACAGCCCGACCTACCTGGTGCGGCACACGAAGTCCCACGTCAGTCTGTTCCTCGCCACCTCACGCGAGGACCGTCTCAGCCCGCCCTCCTACATCACGCAGTTCCAGGCGGCCGCGGCGTCCTCGCCGGTCACGGTGCGCACACTGTTCCTGCCGAACGGCGGCCACAACTACAACACCTGGTCCGCGGAGTACCCGCCGGCGTTCGCTTGGCTCAGCCAGTGGCTCTCCGCCCCGCACTGACCCCGGCCGCGGGGTTGGCTCAGCGGGTGGTCGGGATTTTGCCGAGCAGGTTGTGATCGTGTGGCGGTAGGCGGCAGCAAGGTGAGTGAGGTTGGCGGCGTGTCTCTCGCTGGGCAGTGGCTGCACGCGCAGCGCGCCGGGCGCGCATGGCCACGTGTCGGCTGGAGGTGGGGGTGAACTGGGGGCCATGGCCGGGTAGGGCACCTGCTGCTGGGCCGGGTGCGACGGTGGGCGGGGGAGCGGGACGGTAGTGCTCCTCGGCGAGGTGGTCCAGCGCGATGGCATCGGGCTACCGGATCGGTACCGGTCCCGTCACAGAGCGCGGTTCCTGCGCGTGCTGCGAGCGGCTCCGCCCCGCCTCGCTCTGAGCGAGGTGAGGAATCCGACATTCCCCTGCAGGAAAAGAGCCACAGGGAACCGCCCCCAGAAGAGCCGAGTGGACCGGTCGCCCGCTCGCCCTGCACCCCCGTCCGATCGCCCGCGCGGTGGCCGAGACCGTGCAACGCGCCCAGGATGCCATGGACGCCCACGAGTGGCGGGCCGCACCGACCGACGCGGCCGTGGCCGAACGGCTCGCGCAGTCCATGGACTGCGCACCGCCGCCCGGAGAGGTCGTCGACGAGCCGCCGTACTCGCCCGCCTGGCGACAGTGGGAGCGGCGCTGGAGCAACTGCGCCGGGCGGCTGCCGAACCACTCGGCGAGCACGTCGGCACGCTGCTGAACGATCTCCTGCGGGCCCTGCCCACCGCTGCGGATCTCCCCTCGGACGAACTGCGCGCCGAGAGCGGCCCCCTGGCCTCGCCCCGGCTTTGGGATACCGAGCGGGCGCTGCGACTGGTCCAGCATTTCGTCCTTGACATCACTCTCCGTTAAGTCTTCCCCAACCGGGGCCCGGCTCTTCCTCACCCCGGGCTGGAGCCGTGATCAAGGGCTGGGGTGGCGCTTCCAACCAGAGCCTGGGCCGCGAGGGTACTCACGCCGCAACCGCCTCGGGACGCTCGACGGGCTGGCCCCGTTCGAAGCGGGCTCCGGCGCGGAGGAGGGCAGCGAGGGCGGACCGCGATCACGGCTCGCCACCGTTGCTGCAATGATTCGACGGCATTGACGGCCATGGCCAGGGTGGCGGTACGGGAATCGGCGCCGCGGGAGACCTATGACGACCGTCATTGAGAGCCTCCGTCAACGCGGGTCACTCACCGCCGCCGAGCAGCTCGGACCTGCCTACGGGGGTGTCCACAGCAAGGCCGCGAAGGGGAAGTGGCCTGCGGTCCGCCCGAGGCGGCACCGGAAGAGCCGGGGCAACAACCGAGTAAAGCCCAGAGAATCACGGTCGGTGGCGGCGGATGGATGCCTGATACTGAGGGGATGCGCGATACGGGGCGGGGGCTGGCGGAACGGCTGACCGAATCGCATGAGGGGCGGTTGGACGGAGCAGCGCTGGTAAATGAGTTCCGGCGGGCGCTGGTGCATGTGCCGGTGATCGGGGAGGCGTTGTGGTCGGCGGATTCCGGGGGCGTGAGGTGGGTGTATGCCTTCACCGGTGAGGAGTCGCTGGGGCGGTTCCTGGCCGCGCGGGCTGTCGGACCAGGCACGGAAGTGCCGTACATGAGGGCGTACGGGGCGCGGTTGCTGGATGTTGCGGTGCCTGCGGTCGGCCGCCCGGCCGGGATCACGGTGGATGTGGCCGGGCCGTGGCCGGGGCTGCTGCCGCCGGTGGCGGGGATCGTACCGCCGGCGGCGGTGGCGGTGTGAGCGGCGGCTACCAGGTCGATCCGGATGCGCTCAAGACGGTGGCGAAGGGCATCAACGAGGCGATCGACGAGCTGAAGTCGCTGGGATCGACGAGAGCGGCGAGGTCGGCCGGGGCTTCTCGAACGTCGAGTTGAAGGGCATGGAGCTGGGCAACGCCGGGCTCCGCAGTGCCTTCGACGCGCTCTGCGAGCGGTGGTCGTGGGGCGTGCGCACGCTTATCCACGACGGCAACGAGATCGCGTTGCGGCTGGGGCTGTCGGCCAGTCTGTACCACGATCAGGAGCAGTACGTGGAGAAGATGCTCAAGGACGTGGTCAACGCGGCCATGGGCAATCCGGACCTCACACGGGAGCAGGTGGAGGCCCAGTCCTGGGGCAAGACGCTGTCGGACAACTCGTTCAACGACTTCCGGCACGCGGACTGGTCGGAGAAGTCGATGGAGGAGGCGGCCCAGCACTCGGCGCAGACGTGGAAGGCCGAGGGCCGGGATGCGATGTAACCAGGCGGTGTCCGCGGGGCATGACCCGGGGGCGGCCCCCACCAGGCCGGGGAAGTTCGACGGCGATTCCTACGCGGCGGAGATGGCCCTGGCGGAGATGGATCTGCACCGGGCCCGCGCGCAGCGCGACTCCGCAGCGCGCGCTGCTGCCCAGGCGGTCGAGGCGGCCACGAACACGGCTCCCAAGGAGCCGAGCTTCGCCTCCCGCCTGCTGGCGGACGGCGAGGACCTGGCTGCCGGATACTCGCTCACCCTGGACCATGTCGCCGGCGGTGTCGTCAAGGGGGCCGCGGACCTGGTGAAGTTCGCCCGCGGCCTGAACCCCATGGACCCGTACAACGTCGCTCACCCGGCAATGTGGCTGGAGCAGGTCAGCACTACGGCGGCCGGGATGCTGCACGCCTCCAACCATCGACGGCCGCGACCTGCGGCCGCCTAATCGATCAACGCTCTGACGTGCTGCTGAGCTGTCGGCAGTTGTTAGCGTTGGTTATCGTTGCGCGCCCTTCCACGGCCCGAGGACGCCCGGGAGAGCGCTCGTGCAGACATCACGGTTGCGTACGTTCACGCTGTACAGCCGTGCCGCGTCTGGGGTTCGACGCCAACGGATACCCTGCGGCAATGACGCGAACTGCAGCGGACTCTGTGCTGGACGGCTGGTATGGCCCGGCCACACCGGTTGTCCGGCAGTTGCGGGCTTGTCGACCACAGCGGGATGGCCAAGTCGTTTTGCGACGCTGGTCTCGCGTCCTTCTGGCTCGATGCACGGCCGCGGGCTTCACTGTGGTGGCTCTCTTGGGAGCGTCGCGCTGGGGCCCTCGACCAGGGCACCAGGTGGATGCCGCATTCGTCGGGGCGCTCCTTCTGTTCCAGGCGGCCGGTCTGTGGCAGTGCTCGCAAATTCGCCTGGTCCTGCGGCCGGGAGTGATTGTGCTCTACGGCCCGTTTCGTCGGGTGATAGTGCCGTGTCGGGCGGTGCAGCACGTGTACCGCACCCATCCGTCACGTGGCAATTGCAGACTGGTGCTGGAGACCCAGGACAGCCGGAGATTTGAGCTCCTGTGGTTCGAAGATGTGCTGTGGGATCGTCTCTTCGACTCCTCGCAATTTTGCGAAGACGAGCTCCGCGCTCACCTGCGGCGAGCGGATCGGCAACCTTACAGAGGGCAGCCTGGGAGACGGATCTCATTGTCGATGATCGCCATGACCCTGTTGGGCGTCTCTATAGGGTCCGTGCTGTGCGGTGTCGTCCTTGCTCTCCATTAGAAGAGTCGAGCTCCAGTTTGGAAGATCGCGTATGCGGATGCGCCTGAGCTGACAAGACGCTGACCTGTGCGTTCCTGGGAGTCTCGCCGGTGTTCCCCGTCGTTCCCCGTGGGTCGCTGCTCCGTCGGGCACGCCAGGGGCACGGCTTCGTGTCGGGGCGAACCGTGCCCCTGGCGCCGCTGACGCTTACGTCACAAGCCTCGGCGGGACTTGCGCTGAGCACGCTTCGCTTCCTTCTCCGCTGCCTTCTGCGCCGCCCGTTGCTGCCGCTCCGCCTCACGGGCGGCCGCTGCCGCCTCCTTCTCCTCGGCGCTGTCGTGCAACAGTTCGCCGACGGAGAAGCGGCAGCCAAAGCCGCGCATGTCAGCGTCGCTTGGCTTCGGTGCTGATCAGGGAGCGGATCACCAGCGCGCAGATCGCGAGCGAGGCGCCGGTGATGGCGACCGCGAGGAGCATCGAGGCGAGCCTTGGACGTCGTACGTGAGGCCGGTGGCGCCGACGTCACGGGACCGTGGCCTGCGGCTCGCTCCGTGACGGCTGCCACAGCACGCCAGCAGAGTCCCGGTGCGGGAATCCGGCGAAGGCGATGTCGGCGAAGGTGACACCGTCGGCACTGCGGACGACGGGCGGCTGCTTGAGGTGCTCGCTGCTCCACGAGGTGATGTGCGGAACGGTGTGACCCTTGTAGGTCAGGAGTGCTGACATGGCTCTCTTCACGGCGACGAGTCGGAAGGTGGAGTGCGCCGGCCGTGCGCGTCAGGGGACAGCCACGCACGGCCGGCGCGGTCTATGCGTCACCCGGGACGGGCGTCGGGTCTGGCAGCGTGAGCGGCGTGTCGGTTCCGGCGGCGATGTGGCCGGCCGCCCATAACACGGCCAGCGCGCTGCCTAACGGGTCGCGGCTCACACGATCACCTGCGAGGCGCCCTCCGGGGCATCCTGCTGCTTCGCGGCCTCGGCCACTCCCGCGCGTATCATCTGAAACAGGTGCTGCGGGTCGGTGAGACGGCCGGTGCCGTCCGGCAGTGTCAGCCAGTACGGCCCCGGAGGAGAGATCAGGTCCAGCCTCGGCACCCCCACGTGGTGGATGTACGGCCGGGTACCGCCCAGGCATTCAACCCCTGCAGCGGCGAGGGTGCGCGGCCACTCCCGGTCCGTGCCAGGGGGAACGAGGACGTACAGGTACGGCCGGTACGGGTCGCAGAAGACCGGGCCCGGAACGTGCAGCTCCTGCAGTCGGCGGCGCAGCTGCTCGGGTTCGGCGTCGCGTTCCAGGTCGGCTCCCAGCGGGGCGTACGGCACGCGCACGACGTCCCACACGATGCCTGCGGTCAGCAGCGCGATGCCCTGCTGCCTCCACTCCGTGCCAGCCTCTTGGCGGGACTTGGCCGCCCGGTACATCCACGTCTGAGCCGCAGCCCTCTGTGCCCGGTCCGCGCCGCGCAGCGGGACCAGTGGGGCCTGTTGTCCCGCGCCGGTCACCGCACTACCCCGTCCACATCAGGCGCCGCTCCGCCGGCGTTTGCGGTGGTGCCGATGTCCAGCGACTCGGGGCCGATCGCTGTCTCTAAGGGGCCAGTCATCGGGCAGCACGCTCCCTTGGGCTGCAGGCGGGAGCGGTGCTGGCCCGGCCTCTGACGGGGGTACAGGCCAGCACCGCATGACGCCATCACGCTATATACTGGCGCGATGACAGCCCAGTGACAGAAGCCACCAGTCGCGGGCCCAAGTCTCGCCCAACTAGGACACGTTGTCCTACCTATCCGCCCTACGCGGCCGGATCCACTCCCAGTCGAGCCGCGAGCGACCTCAACGGCGTGTTCCGGCGCCGCTCCGTCTCCAACATCTCCCGCACCGTCGATGTCGCAAGAGCCTGGAACCGGATCCATTCCGGCTGCTCGGTCTCCACCTCCAGCAGCGTCGCCAGCGCCCCATCGCTGTCGCCGGTCTGGTACTGGGCCTGCGCGACGTCGACCCGGTACGCAGCCGAGTGCACCGGCCGGGAGATCTCGTCCAGGTTCACGTCACCCGAGAAACGAAGCGCCTCATCAGGCCGCCCGTCGCTTCCGGCCAGCGCGATGTTCACCCTCTGCGTGCGCACATCGACCAGGGAGAAAGCCGTCCCGTACGCGCGCACCGGGCCCGAGCGGATCGCCGCAGCCTCAGCCGCGATCAGCATCTGCACGGCGTCGTCGTGCCGGTCACGCCGCGCCGCAGGAGTTGCCGCGGCCACCAACAGGTTGCCGTACACGGCGAGCTGATTCGGCGTGGACTTGAGGAACGATGGCTCCAGCGCGTCAGCTTTCCGCTCGGCGATGTCCTGCGCCTGTTCCCAACGGCCCTGCCGCAGCAGCACCCACGACAGCGTGGACACGCCCATGCCTTCCATCAGCGGGTCCGACGCGCGTGCTGCCGCCGCGAGCTGCTTCTCCACAGCCGTATACGCCCAGTCCGGGTGGCCGGCCTGCGTAGCCAGGCACGCCGCGAGCTGGTAAGCGAGCGCCAGCTGCCCCCACACGCGCTCTGTCGGCGTCTCCCGGGCGACCGCACGGCCATCCCTCAGCAGCAGCGGCAGCGTCCCCGACAGCCGGGAGTAGTCCCCCCGCCAGTACAGAGCGGTGGCATCCCGCACGCTGTCCGTCCACGCCTGCTCGTCAGGCGGACCCTCAAGATCAGAGTCCGCGAGGACCCCGGGGATGGCGCCGATGTCCTGGATGGCATCCCGCAGGGCCAGAAGGCCACCATCATCGGTGAGTTGCTGGGTCACGGTGGGCTGCCCTACCAGGCGTTCGAGCTGCGCATCGAGCGCCCTTGCAAGGGCGCGGAGAGTGTTGATGCGCGCGGACTGCCGCACGCCCTGCTCTAGCTTGCGGATGGTGTCGACGTGGACGCCGGCGCGTTCCGCGAGCTGCTCTTGGGTGAGGTCGCGGAACTCGCGGAGACTGCGGATGCGGTCACCGATCGTGGTCATATCTACCCCGCCAGAAGGTTGTGGCTCCACGGTACTGCCGGGCTGGGGGTACACGTCGAGGAAGCCGCACGAGTAGCAGCGGGCCTACGTCCCTGACCTTGCGCTTGCACGTCTGGGCGCGCTCCAACAGCGCGTCGACAGCCGGGGTGGGAGATCGGCCATGCTGCCGCCTCCTCCACGCTGCGGATCGTGCCGGTGGCTTGTCGGGGTCCTTGTGGCTGGTCCAGCCGCACCCAGCGCCCTCGAACACCTCCATGTACCGCACGCGCGCCTCACGGGCCCGGTTGAGGGTGCCCGCGTTGTAGGCGACGGCGCTCTTGGCGAGGGACGCCGCTTCCGCCCACGCCCGCACCGGAATCCGCGCACCGTTGCGGTAGATGACGTACGTGAGCTGGTGTTCGGCGGCGAGCCGGTCGACGAGGGCCTTCACCGCCTGCAGGGCGGTGGTGTGGCCGGCGGCCAGCAGCGGCACCTCGAGACGTCCCGTACGGCCCGATAGAAAACGGCGACCATGCCCTGCTCCTCCTCCGAGCACCAGCTCATGAGATCCGTGCCATAAGGAACTCGCCGGCTTCGACGGCCTCGTCGCCCGCTACCGCGACTACTGCACCCAGCACCCACCGGTCCTGCTACCCGGGAAACGCCCCGACGGCGGACCCGGCGCCGGCGCCCGCAGGCTCTCCGCCGCCGACCATCTCGTCGTCTTCCTTCTACACAAGCGCTGGTCCATGACACAGGCACCGCTTGCCGAAGCGACCGGCCTGTCCAAGAACAGGATCGGCGCAACCATCCGAGACGCCGCTCCCGTCCTCGCCGCACTCGGCCACACGGTGCCCACCGGCGGCCTCACCGTGACCTCCGCACAGCAACTCGCCGCGATCGCCGGCACACCCCACCCGTCCCACACGACCAGTAGATCCAGGGAGTTATTAATCGACAGGCCCCTGGCCTCCATCGTCGATCAAAAGCGGGGGTGGACGGCCACTCCCCGCCGTGCCCGCGCGGGTCAGCCAACACTGCGGGCGACCCCATCGGCCGGGTTCTCGGCCCGGCGCATGGCGGCGAAGGAGGATACGAGCCCACGCTTCATCAGCGGGGCCAACGGACGCTCCACGAAGCGGTGGATCAGCCACGCCGCCGCGAGCATGAGCGCGAGGACGACGGCCAACGTGGGGTAGGGCGACAGCCGACGACTGAGCCGGGTGATGACCTCGAAGCCGATCTCCTGATGAACCAGGTACAGCGGGTATGTCAGAGCCCCGGCCGAAGCCACCCACCGCCAACGGATCCAGTTGAACGCGCCCAACGCGGTCGCCGCCATCACCACGAAGCACACCGTTACGACGAGCGCTGCCACATGCCACGACAACCGCTCTCTCGCACCGTACTCGTTGACCGTCATGATCAACGCGATCCGGTTCTGCGCCATCAGCCAGCAGAATCCCAGCATCCCCCACAGCAGCAGATTCTGCCCGAACCGGTATATCAGGAACAGAACCATCCCACCTATGAAGTACCAGGAGAACTGCGATTGAACCACGATGTCGAGCAGCGGCCAGTGCGCCTGCGGCGCGAGCAGCGACAAGAATCCCCACACGCCACAAAATGCCAGCACTCGGCGGTACGTCACGCCGAACCACACCACCACCCCGAACAGCACGTAGAACCGCAGCTCGGACCAGAGAGTCCAGTACACCGGATCGATGTCCGAGACGCCCATCGGCGCGTGCGACATCGTCAGGTTGGTCAGCACCCGTGTCACGGTCGGCCTGGACGGGTCGTGACCCCAACGGTGCGGCGAGAAGTACAGCACGGCCGCTGTGAGCAGCACGCCCACCCAGTAGGCGGGGAAAAGCCGTATCACTCGGGAGGTCACGAAGTCCCCGACCGACCGGCCCCAGCAGGACATGCAGATCACGAACCCACTGATCATGAAGAACAGTTCCACCCCTAGCCAGCCGTACGCCCCGACGGCATGCCCGACCGGCATCAGCACACCCGTGCGACCGTGCCACACTCCCGTGAACCGCTGAACTCCCAACCAGTGCCACGCCAGCACCGCCAGCGCCGCGATCAATCGCAACGCGTCCAGGAAGTACAACCGCCCCCTGTCCGGCGACGGCGTGGTCCCAGTCGCTGCCCGGGCTGGGGCCGGGGCAGCGGGAGCCGGGATGGGGACATGATGAGCGGGCTGTGCGTGATCCGTCGTGGCATTCGACAATGTGCAGACTTTCGTCACGGCCGGCCGCGCTGCCCTACACCACGGCTGCAGGCCCAGCCTTTATAGGGGGACGGCACGCCACGTTACTGACCTACTCTAAGGAAATCGACAGCGGGCTCACAATGTACGCGGCGCTGCCACGTGTCCTGCGGCAGCAGCGCGAGCGCGTCCGTGACCGCGGCGGCCTTCTCGGAAAGGAGGGTGACGCGGTGGTCGGCGCGCACCGCGACCACGTAGCCCAGACCCAGCTCGCGGCATCCGGCGCGCACCTCGCGCGAGCCGTAGACCTAGCCCGCGGCGAAGTGCGGTTGACCTCACGACCTCGGACGACGGCCCCGAGTCATCTCGCCGAGCGTGTAGTGGACGTCGGCCTTGCTCCTCAGCCCGACTTCGGCGCCGATCTGCTCCAACGTCGGGTACCGCCCCTTGTCCGCCACCCACTCGCGGATGACGCGGGGGATCTCTCAGGCAACGGCCTCCGGCCCGGACTCCTGCAGCGCGCTGCCCAGCTCCTCCGGCACGAAGTCGACGCCGCGGCACGGTGCGAGATAACGCGGAACGCGGCGGCGAGGCTCGTCCCGGGGAGTTGCCGGAAGAGCCTCTCAGTGCTCGCGGGCTGCGCGGATGCTCGCTTCCAGCGCCGCCATCAAGTCCACGGCCGGCACAGGCTCCTCTGGCTCCTCCAGCCCGCCACCCGACACCTTGGCCACCACCAGTTGTTCCAGCGCGGCCGCGTACTCGTCGTGGAGGTCGGCAATCTCCACCCCGGCGAGCTGGTCCATCAGCAGTTCGGCAAGCTCCAGCTCCCGTTCCGTCACCGGCGACGCTGACGACAGGTCGCCCGGCTCGCGGAGCTCCTCCGGCCACAGCAGCGTGTGGAGGACGAGAATTCCATGCCTCGGCCTCAGTACCGCCAGCCGCTCGCGCGCCCTCAAGGTGACCTTGGCGACGGCAACCGTGCCGTGCCGGGCCAAGGCCTCAACAAGCAGTGCATACGGCCGCTGTCCCTGCTCACCGGCCGCGCCGACCCAGTACGGCCTGGAGTACAGCATCGGGTCAACCTCGCGCTCGGCGACGAAGCCGAGCACATCGACAGTCTTCCGCGTCGGCAGGGGCAACGCGGCCAGGTCCTCGTCGAGGAGGACGAGCATCCGGCCGTCCGGGCGCTCCCAGCCGCGCGCGATCTCCGACTGCGGCACCTCGACGTCCTCACGCTCGCAGACCTTGCGGTGCCGGATACGGGCGCCGTCGCTGGCGTGGACCTGGTGGAGCCCGGCGCCATGCTCCTCGGTCGCAGAGTAGAGCTGGACGGGGATCGTGACCAGGCCGAACGAGATGTAGCCCGACCACAGTGCCCTCATACGGACACCATGCAAGCCGGGGCGGTTCGGCGCACGGGGTGCTACTCCGGCCCGGTGATCACGAGTGCGTCGGCTAGGCCTCCGGCACCTGGTCGGGCCGGGGCCCGAAGGCGCGCGTGCACCGCGGGTGGGAGATCGGCCACGTCGCGGCCTCTTCGATCGTCCGGAGCGTGCCTGTGGCCTTGTCGGGGTCCTTGCGGCTGGTCCAACCGCAGTCGGCGCCATCGAACACCTCCATCCACTGCACGCCCGACTCCCGCGCCCGGTTCAGCGTTGTAGGCGACCGCGCTCTTGGCGAGGGTCGCGGCCTCCGCCCACACCTGCACCGGCATCCGCGCAGCGTTGCGGTAGATGACGTACGTGAGCTGGTGATCGGTGGCGAGCCGGTCCGCGAGGGCCTTCGCGGCCTGCAAGGCGGTGGTATGGCCTGCGGCCAGCAAAGGCACCTCACGCCGGGCCGCGTCCCGCACGGCCCGGTAGAACACGGCGGCCATGCGCTGCTCCTCCTCCGAGCGGCGCAGGAAGTCGGCGTAGGAGTCGGAGGCCAGCGACTGCAGGGCCTCCCGGTGGATCAGCGTCCACGAGAAGTGCCCGCCCACAGCCTGCGCTGCCGCCCGGGCGCCCTCCTCGTACAGGTGGGGCAGCTGCCGGGCCACGAACGCTCTCGCCTCGGCGTCGACGCGCTGCTGGAAGTCTGTGATGGCGGCCTGGAACTGGGCGAGCCGGTCGGCGACCATCCGGGAGCGGGCGTTGTCGCCGATCGCCGCGATCACGGCCGCCTGCTCGGCTGCCAGGCGCTGCCAGGCATCCTCGAGCACCGCGGCGACGCGCGCGGCGACGGTGCCGGCGTCGCCGGGCGTCAGCGGCGGGAACTCGTGGCCCACTACCGGCGCCAGTGGTGGCGTCGGCGGCGCGCGGACTCCAACGGGGCGAGGACGAGGGTGTCAGTGTCGGCCGTGTCGTCGGGCGCGGTCGCGGCCTGAACGGAGGCGATCTGCCGTTCCAGTCCGGTGAGGTTGTTGGACTGGTCCATGGTGGACGACGCCGTTGACGGTCAGCTGCAGCGGGTCGGCGAGCAGCTTGGCGCGCCGCTCGGACAGCACTTCCAGGGCGACAGCCCTCGCGGAGCCGAGCCGCGTGTAGCGGGTCTGCAGGTCGTTCTGGTCGGTGGTGGGGCCGAGCCGCGCCAGGAGCCAGGCCAGGACAGCAGAGTCCACGGGCGGGTCCTTCCGGGGTAAGGGGTGCGGCCCGGCACCCCCGCCACATAGGGGTGCCGGGCCGGGTCTGGCTGGGCCTACTTCTCGTCGGCCTGCTTGCGGGTCCGGGTCCGGGGCTTCGCGTCGGGCTCAGCCTCGGGCGTCGACGCAGGCGCAAAGACGGGCCCGGGCGTGGGCGTGGGCTCGGGGCCCGGGTCGGGTCCGCCGGCGGACGCCTCACCTTCCCCACCGTCCTCGTCGCCGTCCGGCTCCCACGCCGCCGGGTTGGTGATGACCTCGGCCAGGTCCTCGTCCGGCTCGTCGCCGGGCTGCAGGATCAGCCACTCGTTGGACTTCGGATGCCGCACGTGCACCGCTGCCCCGATCAGCGCGCCGTGTCCGCTCCGGGTGGGTGTCGGTGGCGATGCCGTCGGCAGTCACCGTTGAGCGCGCGTTCCGGGCACCCGTTGCGCTGGAAGGTCCGCGGCACCTGGACGACCGGCTGAGGACGTGCTCCTGCCGGCCCGGCGAATCGGGCGGGCCGGCAGAACTGGTCCGATTCACCCGGGGACCGTCGCCCGGAACCAGCGTCCGGGGCCGGTCCCCAACACCGCTCGCGGGTACGTCAGTTGTCCGGTGCGAGGCGCAACTCGTCGTGCAGGCCCTTGGCGTCGACACCGGCGAAGAGGCTGACGTGGCCGTCGCTCCACCGGACGAGGATGTCGTCGGCGGCAGAGTTTGCGGTGAACGCGCCGGCGGTGACCACGGCGGCGTCCTTCTACTCCGACTTCGCGGGCCGGATCCTGATCTCGCCGGGCAGAGCCTTGCCGGTCAGGCCCGGGTAGAGGGTGGTCTCACCGTCGATCCAGCGCACCACCAGGTCGTCGGTGTGGGAGAGGCCAGGCAATGAGCCGGTGAGAAGCACTCGGTTCAGCCGGTGACGCGGAGCTCGACGAGGACGGAGGGCTTGCCGCTGGCGCCCGCTTCCCCGATGGGCTTGTAGTCGTTCTTCGCGGCGTCGACGACGGTTTCCTTGTCGCCGCTCTTCACCGTGGCCTCGACGGGGTGGTCCTGGGTCCAGATGCCGTAGGCGTCGGGCAACTCCAGGGTCAGCTCGCCCTGCTTGCCGTGGACCGAGAAGCAGAACTGCTTCTGAGCGGTCCGGGACTCGACCATGATGGCGTATGTGGACTTGCAGTCGGTCAGCAGGATGTGGCCGTCTCCCCGCTTCAGGAGGATCTGCGTGTCCTGGAAGATCTTCGGCGCGTCCGGGTAGGCGAAGTCCTCCACGGCCGAGGGCATGGTGTCATCAGCCGGAGTGGCCGTGGCGGAGGCGGTGGGAGTGGGGTCCCCGGGAGCGGCGTGTGCGGCGGTCAGCGTGGCGAATGCGGCGCACATGGCCAGTCCTCCGGAAATGCCGGCCATGACGAGGGTTCGGCCCCTGGTTATCAAGGTTTCTTCTCTTTCCCCGTGGTGGTGCTGCACGGCGGTGAAGCTCCTGTGAGCTTCGCGTGCTTGGTCTGTGCTTAGGATGTTACTGGCGCGTCGTCAGATGTAGTGACGCACCGAGCAGATGACGACTGTGCGGCCGACCGTGTTCACCGGTCATGACCAGGTCGCTCGGCTGTGGCGGTCACCGCTTTCTGCCAACGGGTGCATGGCCCGACCAGCCGTACCCGCATGCGCGCCAGCTCATGACAGATCTCACATACTTTTCAGGGGGAGTGGGCCTGTGAAACGGCCTTTGCGTTCATCAGGAACGCCGTCCAAGAACGCGGCACCGGCACCGTGGGGGTGTGTGCGGGGTCTGCGCCGCGCGTGCACCGTGCTCCTGCCGATCACGCTCACCGCCGGCCTGTTCAGCGCCGTACCGGCTGTCGCGGACGACGACCCGGAGGACGGCGGAGCACCGGTCTCCGAGCGCGGCCTGGTCGTGGAGTTGTGGACGAACGGCGGCCCGGGTGTCAGGGCGGCGGCGGAGAAGGCCCTGGTGGGCTCCGACGACGACGTCAAGAAGTTCCTTGCTGACAGGGACGGCATCCAGAACGACGACGACCGTGTCGACGTCAGCCGTATCGTCGGCGTGGGCGGTCCCGCGGTGCAGGAGGCCGCCAAGAACGCGCTGAAGGACCCCGATCCGGGCGCGGTGCGCGCATTCCTCCTCGGCGGGTGGAAGGTGCCGCTGCAGGAGGACCACCGGGTGGAGGCCTCGCGGGTCATCAACTTCGGTGGGCCGGGCGTCAAGGCGGCCGGTATGGCGGCTTTGAAGGGCAGCCCGGATGACGTCGCGCAGTTCCTGAAGGTCGGTCAGTACCAGGCGCGTGAGACCGACGACCGGGTCGAGGTCTCGAAGATCATCAACGACGATGGGCCGGCGGTGAAGGCCGCCGGCAAACTCGCCCTGCAGGGCACCGCGGACGACGTGGTGGAGTTCCTCGAGGTCGGGCAGTTCGTCGCCCGCAACAAGGACCAGGAACACGCCACCGTCCAGCAGTTGCTGGACCAGGCGCAGAAGGCCGGGGTGCGGGCCCAGGCCGCGACGGAGGCGGCCAAGGCGGCCTCCGCGCGGGCGAAGGCGGCCTCGGCGCTGGCCAAGGAGGACGCGCAGCGGGCGGCCAAGGAGACTCAGGCCGCGAAGGGCGACTCCCAGGTGGCTGCGGCCAGGGCCCGGCAGGCGGCGGATGCTGCGCGGGCTGCTGCTGGTGCGGCGCAGGAGGCGATCGGTGCGGCGAACGCGGCGAACGAGTCCGCGCGCGTTGCTGCGGCGGCGGCCGCGCAGACCGCCAGTGCGGCCGCGGCCGCGTCGGATGCCGCCTCCCGCGCCTACAACGCCGCCGCGGCGGCCGCTGGCAACGCGGGCAAGGCCGAGGATGCGAAGAACGCGGCGGCGAACGCGCGGGCGACGGCCCTGCTGGCAGCCAAGTCGGCGCAGGCGGCCCAGGCGGCCGGGGATGCCTCCCGGGCGGCCAAGGCCGCCGCCGCGGACTCGCTCGCCGCCGGCGCGAACGCGAACGCGGCCGCTGACGCGGCGGATGAGGCGAACGCGGCTGCGGACGCGGCCGGGGCGCACTCGCAGGAGGCCGCGCAGGCCGCTGCGGAGACCCGCCGCCACGCGGCGGAGGCCAACCGCGCCGCCAACGCGGCCCAGGCACTTGCCGACGAGTCGGCGGACGCCGCCTACGCCGCGCGTGACGCGGCCAATTCCGCCGCCGCCCATGCGACCAAGGCCGCCGACGCCGCTGAGGACGCCGCCAAGCACGCCGGGCAGGCAGCCGATGCGGCCAAGCAGGCCGACAAGCAGGCGCAAGCGGCCAAGCAGGCCGCCGACACCGCGGACGTGGCGGTGGCGACCGCCAAGAAGGTGTACGACATCGCCCGCAAGAGCGAGGCCGAAGACCTCACCACCCGCACCAACGCCGTCATCGAACGCGCCCGGACCCGCAAGAGCCAGGCGGACGACTTCACTTCCCGGGCCGCCGCTGGCCTGGCGGGCGCCCGGGGCCTGGACGACACCGCACAAGCCCTGGCCGCGCAAGCCTCGAAGCCCGACGCGGACACCAAAGCCCTCGCCGTCAAGGGACGCGAGCTCGCCCTGAAGGCACTGCAGGAACTCGGGCCGTTCAGTCAGGAGGCAGCCAAGAAGGCCCTGTCCGGCACCGACGACGACGTACTCGCCTACCTGCGCACCGGCTGGCAGCAGGCCGAAGCCCAGGAGGTCCGCGAGAAGGTCTTCGAGCTCAGCACCGACAGCCCTTACCAGGCGGTGCGCACCGCCGCCACCGAGGCGCTCAAGGGCAGCGACCAGCAGATCGCCGACTTCTCCACCACCGGCCAGTACACGGCCGCCAACGACGACCTGCGCGTCGCCGTCTCCCAGATCGACAACGCTGGTGGACCCGGCGTCAAGGAAGCCTCCAAAGCCGCGTTGGCCACCAACGACCCCAAGGCGCTGGCTCTGTTCATCGCCAACGGCCAGTACTCGGCCCGCAACGACGACGAACGCGTCGCCGCGTCGAAGCTGGTGAACGACGGCGGTCCCGAAGTGCAGGCGGCCGCCAAGATCGCCCTGTCCGGCCCGGCCGACGAGCTGCACGACTTCCTCCAGGTCGGCCAGTACATGGCCGACCGCAAGGACAAGCTCGCCGCCACCCACAACGCGCAGATGCAGCGCCTGATCGCCGAGGCGTCCGGCATCGCCGCCACGGCCCGCCAGAACAGCTGGCTCGCCGCCAAGGCCGCAGCCGACGCGCACAAGGCCGCGACCGACGCACAGAAGGCAGCCACCCAAGCCGCCAACTCCGCCAAGCAGGCCCAGGGCTTCGCCCACGACGCCGACACCGCCGCCACCAGCGCCGAGAACTGGGCCCACCAGGCCGCCCAGTCCGCGACCACCGCCCGCAACGCCGCCGACACCGCCGACCGCGACGCCGACAACGCCACCGCTTCCGCGGCGCAGGCCCAGTTCGACGCCACCTACGCACGCTCCTCCGCCGAACAGGCCGACCAGGCGTCAGCCGACGCCCACGACTCCGCAATCGCCGCCGGCAAGAGCGCCAAAGAAGCCCAAGCCCAGGCCTCCCAGGCCTGGCAGATCACCATGGACAAGCGCCGCGCCGAGCAAGCCGAAGCCCGACGACAGGCCGAAGCAGCACGCAAGGCCCAAGCAGAAGCGAAGAAGAAGCAGCCGCGGGTCTGCACCCCCAGCCCCAACCACGAGATCGCAGGCTTCCTGCCCTGCGCACTCGCCCCCGGCGACTTCGTCGTCGACACCACCCCACCCGACCCGACCCTGACCGCCATCACCTGGCAACTCCTCGGCCTCAACGACATCAAGGACTGCATCAACAACCCCGCCCTCGGCAAATGCGCCTCCGCCGCCATGGTCGTGCTCCCCGCCGTCGGCGAACTCGGGGCTGCAGCGAGGATTGCCAAGGGAGTCGAAGGTGCGGCCGAGGAATCACGCACCATCTGGGGGGCAGTCAAGGCGACACAGCCGAACTACCCTGGAAGCGCTCTGCCGAAGTCCTTCGAGCTCAGTGCCGACGATGCAAACGTCTGGGTACACGGAAACGCAACCGAACATATCGCGGAATACCTGTCCGGCATGGCTAAACGAGGCTCGACCAAGGCGCAGATAGACCTGGCAACTCAGGCGCAGCTCGAAAGTCTGCGGGCAGCGGTAAGTGAGGCCGCGAAGGGCGGTATCCCCTTTGATAAAGTAGTGGTGGCCGGTGGATGGGAACTGAAGTTCAGTGCCCCGAGGAGTGAGGGACAACTCCCCGCATTGATTCACGCCCTACCCCTAGAATGATTGGCGATCCACATGATCCGAGTAATTGATACATTGACCTGCGCAGGGGCGAGTTCGGAGAGCGATCCCTGGATCCCCATGAAGGTCACCTGGGAGCCACGCCCTGCGGACACCCCCTTGTATCTGAGGATCACGGGCTCCAGCGGTGGAGAGGTCGAGCTGAAGATCGATCCCGCTACCGGAATGCTGGTGCAGGCGATCGTCATTGAGGAGCCCCGGCAGGCCGAGGCAACCGACCCCCTCTCCCTCGAGGAAACGCAGGATCATTCCCCGGTCGTCGATCGTGCCCCATGGGGGCCGACGCACGGTCCGGACGGTACGGAGTACAGCACCTCGGTGGTGTCGGTCGTCGAGGACCTGGGATTCGTGCGGACCGCCCATCGCGTTGAGTTGGTCTTCTTGGATCAGAAGCCCGCGCGTTATGTGCGCTGCGGGAACGTGACGGTCGCGCTGTCCGACAAGGGCGCCATCGCAACGATCAGGGCCATCCTGTAACGGTGGAGTGCCCGCGGAGTCACACCGAAGCGGCCGCCGGGTGAGGTTGACGCCGCGCCCGGCGGTCGTCGCGACGGATGACGCGGCCTTGGTGCAAGCACCTGCAGGATGTCGGTTTGCCGAGACCGGGCAGGCGGCCTTCGTGGGTACACAGTAGGATGCGGAACAACCGGGCCGGACACCCCAGGTTGGTCACGCAGCGAGTGTCGGGGGTCTGTGATTGTGCCGGAGACGTACGCACAAGAGCTTGACTATATCGTGAATTACGCCTGTTGAGAGCCTGGTCTACTTCGACATCGTCCGGGATGCGGCCGAAAAGGTCGTCGGATCAGAAAATGCAGAAGACCAGATCCAGCAAGCCACACTGAGACTCGTGTCAGATATGATCGAGCGAGGTGTGGAGGTAGGAGAACCCGACTCCGACGCAGACGGGGACCTGATTCCATGGAGCATGTCGAAAGATGAGGCGTTGAATCACATCGCCAGAGAAATGGCGATACGCGACGACCCCGGCGATTTCATCGACATCTGCTGGTTCAAGCCTCCCCGCTAGAGAGAAAATGGGAGGTCGGCCAGGGTCCGGGAGATCAGGGCCGGGAGGTCGTGGTCGAAGTCGTCGGAGGCGGGGGTGCGTCCGGTCGGGCGGATCTCCAGAAAGCGCATCACCGACAGCTCGAGGTAGAGCGGCAGGCCGTGGCTGTGGGCGGTGATCACGGCGCGCAGGTCGTCGGCGATGAGAGGCTGTCCGTCGTGGGAGAGCCGGCGGTCGAGGTAGTCGTCGCAGTCCTCGGGGCGAAGTCGCCGACCAGGACCTGCTGGCCGCCGCTGGAGGTGGGCAGCGGGGCGCGGGTGTAGGGGGTGTCGGCGGCGGCCAGGCCGGGCGAGGCCTCGGGGCCGGTGAAGTCGAGCTGGCCCTGGAGGCCTTCGTCGGCCCACTGGAGCCGGCCGCGCCCGGTGATCACCCACAGTGCGTTGGGCATTAGCCACACCACGCGCTGGATCAGCCGTTCCAGGTCGCGGCGGGTGCGGTCGCCGACGTCCTCGAAGGTGTCGAGCAGGACGACGGGGGTGACGCGTTTGCGGTCGGGGAGGCGGACGATCTCCCACGCGAGCAGGTGCGGATAGTAGGGGAGGGCGTCCAGATCGGGCTCGGCCTCCAGCAGGTCGGCCAGCCGCGCGCATCCGGCGAGTCGCGTGTACCGTCTGGCGGCGCTTGCGCAGTGCCCTCACCAGCGCGCCGGTGACCTGGCCGCCGACCGATCCGACCATGCCGGGCAGCGCGAGCATCGAGGCCGCCTCACCGAGCGCGGACTGCATCGGTTCGGGCAGGCCCTGCCCGAACCGATGCAGTCCGCCGCGGCGCAGGTCTCTTCGATCGGCTCGCTGGGATGGTTCACCTCCCAGTACCGGCGCAGGGCCAGGTCGAAGGCGGGCAGTGGGTGTCCGACGCGGGCGGCAAGAGCGAGCCGGATCGTGAGCACCAGCTGCTCGAAGTCGATGCCGGCGGCGCGACCGAGGTCGATCCGCACGGGCAGGATCCGCCCGTCCGGCCAGCCGGGCTCTCCCCACTGTGGCGGGCACTGCCCGGCATCGGCGAGAGCCGCCTCGAGCTTGCGGGACAAGGCGCTCTTACCTCCAGGTCCAAGGAGGTCTGCCATTGCGCCCTGAAAGCCAGGATTTCGAATCTGCCTCCACGTGCACGGAAGGGGATGCTCCCGCAGCAGGGCGTCTCCGAAGGCTTGCGGTACGCGCCCGTCGCTCGAAAACGGCAAGGGACATGGGTGTGATTCGGGGCAGCGCAAGGCCCACGGCTGCCTGTTCCTCGCTCTGACCGACGGTGCGGGCAACTTGGTGTGGATCTCGGCGGCGAAGCCGGGGCGCTCCAGCGAGATCACCACCGACCGCCACAACGAGATCACCACCCGCCTGCGATGTGCAGATTCACGGCGTGGGGGCGGTCGGACCGGTTCGTGATGGTGGTGCTGTACGGGCCGACGCTTCCTGATGCGCGGCGGTTCATACGGCCCGGGGACGGAGCATGCCTCCGGCGGGGGCGCTCAGGCGCGTCGCACACCTGCTTCAGGCCGGCCATGATGTCGCGTGGCCGGTTCTCGATGTGTCCGTCGGTGTAGAGCACGAGCTGCGTGTCCTTCGGCAGCTGCCGCTCGTCGGCCTGAAAGCGCAGGCCGGCTAGACCGAGGGGGCCTTCGGGCAGGTCGAGAATCTTTATTCGGCCGTCCGGATAGGCCATGGCGGGCGGAAAGTGACGCCACGCGCAGCTGCAGGAGGCCGGGTCGTAGATCGCATCCAGGCACGCGCGAACCACTCAGCGCCGGCCGTCAACCGATGCCCCCGCCGGCTTCCAGCCGTGCAGCTCAGGCGCCGGTTGGGGTCGGCGAGCCCCGACGCTGGATGACCCATAGAATGACGTTTGAGGTGATCGCGCTCACGGACCCTGGAGAGCGCGTATGGCACTAGAGATCGATTTCACAGCCTTCTGTGACGCCGCGCCGAGCCCTTATCTGGTGCTGGACAAGGACCTGGTGATCCGCTATGTCAATCCGGCATGTCTGCAGATCACCGGGCGAACCAGAGAAGAGCTCATCGGGAAGTACTTCTTCGACGCCCTACCAGGAAATCCCGGCGCCCCCGAGGACGCAGAATACGTAAAGGCGTCATTGCTGGAGGTCCTGGACACCGGGAAGCCGGACACCCTGACGCTGCAGCGGTACGACATGCCCGCCCCCGAACAGCCGCACGAGTTCGAGGAGCGATGGTGGTCTATGGTCCGCACCCCGATTCTGGGGCCGGACGGCAGCGTGAAGTGGGTCGTCCAGCGGGCCGACGACGTCACCGCCTTCGTCCACTCACCCGGGGCACGTCAGTTCACCGAGCACGACAAAGGCATAGCCGCCGAGCTCTACGTGAGGGCGCGCGAGCTACAGCGGCTGAATCAGGAGCTGCGCCAGGCCCACGCCCGGGAATGCCAGGTCGCCGTCACCTTGCAGGAAGCCATGCTCGACGACCCTGACCTGCTCCGATACGAAAACGTCGCCGTGCGGTACCTGCCCGCGACCACATCACTCAACGTGTGCGGCGACTGGTACGACCTCGTCGACCTGCCACCCGACCGCTACTCGGTGGCGGTCGGAGACGTCGTCGGCCACGGCCTGCACGCCGCGGCCGTCATGGGCATGCTCCGCAGCGCCCTGAGTGCAGCCATCAGGGCCCTCCCCAGCCCCGCCCAGGCCCTGGAAATCCTCGGCCTCTACGCCCGCTCCCTCGAAGGCGCGACGGCCGCAACGGCGGTCAAGGTACTCATCGACCCCCGCACCAGACTGATCATCTACAGCAACGCCGGGCACCCACCGCCCGTCCTGCTCCACCGCGACGGGGCCTGCGAGCTGCTCGACCAGGCCACCGATCCGCCGCTCGGCGCCCGCCCGCATCATGTCCCCCGCCCCCAGGCCAGCCTGACCTACAAACGGGGGGACACGCTCGTGCTCTACACCGACGGGCTCATCGAGCGCCGCGACGAGGACATCTACACCGGCCTGGCCCACCTGACCAAAGCCCTGGCTCAGGACACCACCCTTGCCCCTGACCAGCTGGCCGACACGCTGCTGGCCCGCCTCGGCGTCGCCAACGGCGCCAGCGACGACATAGCCCTGGTCGTCATCCGCCTATAACTTCGAGCGACGCGGCTCACGCGGTACGTCACCGGGCCGTGCCCCCTGCGTCCCCGATCGGATGGCGAGTGGCGGGGAGTAAGGGGGGAACGTCGGCGGGCGTTCCAGGAACGCTCAGGTCAGCGTCTCGCCACCTCAGCCCCGATTCGCATACGCGATCGTCCAAACTGGTGCTCTTGCTGGAGCGAGCAGCCCTTGTCAAGACCGCGCGGCGGCTGACACCAGGGGCCGACACCAACAAGCGCGAATACCGGAGGTCGACGCCGGATCTCAGTGGATGATCGACCGAGGCGCAGAGCCGGTTGATCGACATTTCCGGTCCCCCGTGATCGACCTGATAAGGATGAGGCCGGACCTCAAAGCCTGCGTCCAGCACGCCGTCGACAACCATTCGACGGCGCTCCGCTGGCTTGCCTCGGATCGAGGGAGTTTCACGCGCTATGGGCCGGCGGGACTGCGGCGTTCGATCAGGACGACGTTGCGCCACTCACCGTGGTGTCGGCCGATGCCTTCGCCAGTGCCGAGGGCGAGTTGGGCGTTGTCGGATGTGTGGGGGCATCCTGCGCAGTGAGGTGACCCCCGGAGTGTGGACACAGGGGTTCATGCTGCGAGGGAGAGTCTAGCTGTCTGGTGGTGCTGCTGTTCGAACTCCATCGGGGAGAGGTAGCCCAGCGCACTGTGGCGTCGGCGGGCGTTGTAGTAAGCGAGCCACTGGAAGATCTTCAGCCTTGCCTGTCGCATCGTCACGAACAGCTTCCCGTGCATCGTTTCTCGCTTGAGTCCCTGCCAGAAACTCTCGGCCAGGGCGTTGTCGTAGC
>NZ_JBIARC010000063.1:0-43833 GCF_042889625.1 Streptomyces sp. NPDC002573
TACATGTGCAGGTCCGAACCGCAGATGTTGGTGGTGGTGATCTTGACGATGATGTCGCAGGGATGCTCGATCTTCGCGTCCGGTACGTCCTTCACGGCGACCGTACGCGGTCCTTCGTATACCGCTGCTTTCATGACGACTTCCCTCGATGTCGCGGCATGGCGCAATGAGCCGGACTCTCGGAAGTGCTGCGACGGGGTCCGGGGCTCCGGCACGCCTCTGGGGGCCGTTCACCTGGATGAGATGGAACGGTCATTTGCCGTCGGCCCGCCGGAGGGAGCTTCGGCGCTCCGGCGGCGTGCCGTGCGGGTTCCCGTCGGCCCCCGACGCGAAACGACCACGCACCGATCCATCAGCGGAATCTTCGTACGCGGACGACCACCAACCACCAATCACCAGGGAAGCTCCGACTCAGGTCATCAGCTGGTCACCGCCCTCGTCCTGGAGCATGCGGCGGCGTTCCTGTTCGCGCTTGGAGTAGGCGGCTGCCCGGATCGCCTCGTCGCTCTCCAAACCGGATCCCAGCGCGCCGCCCACGGTGGCCACCGAAGCGACGAACCATGACAACGTCAAGTATTCCGTGGCGTGCAGCGGGGTTCGTGTCGCGGAGGCGAACGCCTGCTCGTTGAGGATGAACAGGGCCCACAGCAAGTTGATGACGATCAAGCCCGCGTAGCAGACGAGCACCCCGATACCCACGGTCACGACCGTCGAGGCGTTGTAGAGAGCCGCCCTCTTCCTCGCCTCCGGCGAAACCTCATCCGTTCGATGCCACAGGTTCGCGTCCACGATCAGCCAGCCGATCATGAGCGCGACGGACCCGCCAGTGGCGATCACGAGGCGTGGCGTGCTCAGGGACTCGGCCAGGTTCCAGATGGTGGAGTTCACGGTGGCGACTGCTCCCGTGGCGAGTGCGGCCGCCAGGGCTTTCGACAAGCCCGGCACCAAACGCCACGGCCGGTTGGCGCGGACCATACCGAGGAGCACCCTCAGGTAACCGCGCGGCCCACTGACGACGTACCGCAGATCGGCGATCTCCTCCTCACCGACCTGGCCCGGATGGATGGGAGCGAGACGACCGATGAAGGGCCCCCGCAGCGGCTGACTTCCCGGAGGCCCCTCAGGCCCAGTGACCTGCGGGCCCACCAAGCTGAGGACGGCTTCTTCCACGGCCTGCTGGGCCCTAGTCTGCAGCCGCAAGCCCCCCAGCGTGGGAAGAGACAGCAGCGCCAGGCCGTGTTCGTGACTCAGATCCACCACGAGCTTGCGCCCATGTGAGTGCAGCGGAAGGTCGGTGAGGGCCACGATGATGTCCCAACTCTCCGCACTTCCGCGGTCCATGATCCGGTGCATCAAGGTGGGCGGGTCCTCGGCCCCTGCGGTGAAGGGCTCACTGACCACCTCGACGTCGAACCGTCGTCCCTGGCCTGACCTGTCGGCGAGCCGATCAGGAAGCATCCGGGCCATGCGCTGCGCGATCTCCGTGGGCGCGTCGGGATCCGCCAGGAGAGCCACGACCGTAACGCCCTGAGACGACACCCGCATGACTCCCTCTCGTCGGCTATCCCGCGATCGCGAGTGCCCACAGGATGCCCCCGACGTAACGCCGACGCTGCGTGACACGCTGGCCCCTGCCAGCAGGTGCAGGCGGTGCGGTCAGATCTCCTCGTGCGCCCCATGCAGGACCTGCCCCACCACCGGGCCACACGGTTGCGTGCGCCACCGCGAACACCAGCTCCGCGCCACCCCGGGCGGCACCGCACGTGCGCCACCGGACACCCCGCTTCGGTGTCCTGCCCGGAAGTGCGCAGGCAGGGGGCAGGCGAAGGCCCCGACTGGTTCGGGGGATCCCAGCCAGGGCCGATCGAGAGTGGGCGCGAAGGACGGTCGCCTCGCGGCGGGGGCTCCATAGGGCTTCAGCCGAACGATCGTCCTCATGGGCAATGGGTTAGGCCCGGGGACACAGTTCCCTTCACGCCCACCTACGCATCAACGGTGAAGCGCTCTCGAACGTTCCCTGGGAGCGGGCCCGGTGACGGCGCCTGTCGCGCGGTTCGCGGCGCGATCAGGTAATCAGGAACGGTGAACAAGGACGCGACCGACCCCTTCGTACATGTCCGGGGCGCCGGTGAGAACAACCTGCGGAACATCGATGTCGACGTTCCGCGGGACGCGATGGTCGCCTTCACCGGCGTCTCCGGTTCGGGCAAGTCCTCGCTCGCGTTCGGCACGCTCTACGCGGAGGCCCAGCGGCGCTACTTCGAGTCCGTAGCACCGTACGCCCGAAGGCTGTTGCAACAGGTCGGCGCACCGCACGTGCAGGAAATCACCGGACTGCCACCAGCCGTGGCCCTGCAGCAGCGACGCGGGTCGCCCAGCTCGCGCTCGACGGTCGGCACCCTCACCACGCTGTCCAATCTGCTGCGCATGCTGTACTCCCGCGCCGGCACCTATCCGCCCCGGGCCGCACGGCTGGAAGCCGAGTCGTTCTCCCCCAACACCGCGGCCGGCGCCTGCCCGGAGTGCCACGGACTGGGCGTCGTGCACGACGTCGCCGAGGACCTGCTTGTCCCGGACCCCTCGCTGAGCATTCGCGAGGGGGCGATCGCCGCCTGGCCGGGCGCCTGGCAGGGCGCCAACCTGCGCAGTGTCGTGAGCGGCCTGGGGATCGACATCGACCGGCCGTGGCGCAGACTCAGGAAGAAGGACCGGGACTGGCTGCTGTACACGCACGAGCAGCCCTCCGTGTACATCGAGCCGGAGGAGGACCGCGTCGACTACGGCTACCAGGGCAAGTTCTGGAGCGCCCGCAAGCACGTCATGCACGTCCTCGCCGACTCCAAGAGCGAGAAGATGCGCGAACGGGCGCTCCGGTTCGTCAGGAGTGTGCCCTGCCCCGCCTGTCACGGCAGCGGACTGCGGCCCGAGGCGCTCGCCGTGACCTTCGCCGGACGTTCCATCGCCGAGATCAACGCGATGCCGCTCACCGAGGTCGTGGCGCTGCTGCGGCCCGTCGCAGGGCGGTCCGAGGCCGACGCCACCACGTCGACCGCCCGATCCGGGGAGACGACCGAGGTCGCGGTCCGGATCTGCGGCGATCTGGTCGCGCGGATCGACGTACTGCTCGACCTGGGCCTGGGATATCTCAGCCTCGGGCGCCGCTCGACGACCCTGTCGCCCGGCGAGGCGCAGCGCCTGCGGATCGCCACCCAGCTGCGCTCGGGGCTGTTCGGCGTCGTCTACGTCCTCGACGAACCTTCCGCGGGCCTGCACCCGGCTGACACGGAACCGCTGCTGGAGGTGCTGGACCGCCTCAAGGCGGCGGGCAACTCGCTGTTCGTCGTGGAGCACGACATGGACGTCGTACGGCGGGCGGACTGGGTGGTCGACATCGGCCCCGGTGCGGGCGAGGGTGGCGGACGCGTGCTGTACAGCGGCCCGGTCGCCGGTCTTGAGCGGGTCGGGGAGTCGGCCACGAGCCAGTACCTGTTCGGGCGCGCCCAGCCGCTCGATCGCCGCCCGCGCACACCGCACGGCTGGCTGCACCTGCGTGGCGTCTCCCGCCACAATCTGCACGACGTGTCCGTCGACGTACCGCTCTGCGTACTGACGGCGGTGACGGGCGTGTCCGGTTCCGGGAAGTCGACGCTGGTGACGCAGGTGCTCGCCGAGGTCGTCCGCGGCCACCTCGGACTCGTACCCGAGGAGCCCGACGAGGCGCAGTTGGAGGTCGACGTCCAGGACGCCTCGGGGGTCGAGTCGTTCGACCGGCTGGTCCGGGTCGACCAACGGCCCATCGGCCGAACTCCCCGGTCCAACCTGGCCACGTACACCGGGATGTTCGACGCGGTGCGCAAGCTGTACGCGGCGACGGACGAAGCCAGGCAGCGCGGCTACTCGGCCGGGCGGTTCTCCTTCAACGTGCCCGAAGGGCGGTGCGAGACCTGCCAGGGCGAAGGATTCGTCGCGGTGGAACTGCTGTTCCTGCCCGGCACCTACGCGCCGTGCCCGACCTGCGAAGGCGCCCGGTACAACGCCGAAACGCTGGAAGTCACCTACCGCGGCAAGAACATCGCGGAAGTACTGGCGCTGTCCGTCGACGCCGCCGCCAAGTTCCTGTCCGCCGTCCCGGCCGCCTCCCGCAGTCTGGAGACGTTGCGCGAGGTGGGACTGGGGTACCTGCGGCTGGGTCAGCCCGCGACGGAACTCAGCGGGGGTGAGGCGCAGCGCATCAAACTGGCCACCGAGCTGCAGCGAGCTCGCCGCGGGCACGCGCTCTACCTGCTCGACGAGCCGACGGCGGGGCTGCACCCCTCGGACATCGCGCTGTTGCTGCGACAGTTGCACCGGCTCGTCGACGCCGGCAACACGGTGGTCCTCGTCGAGCACGACCTGGACACGATCGCCACGGCCGACTGGGTCATCGACCTCGGTCCGGGCGGCGGCGACGCGGGCGGGCGGGTGGTCGCGGCGGGCCCGCCGGCCAAGGTGGCGAGGGCCCGCCGCAGCGCCACCGCGCCCTATCTCGCGGCCCGGCTCGCGCGCTCCTGACGACAGCGCGAAAGGCTGAGTACCGGTCAGCCGGGTTCGGGGCGCGGGGTCGCGCGCGTCACGATGCTGCGTTCCAGCTTGTGGCGGATATTGCCCTCGAGGTGTCCCGTCTGGGCCCGTTCCACGATGAGTTCGGCGACTTGGCGCATCTTGATGTTCACTTGGGCGTGCCGGCATTCGACGGCGGCGCGATGCTAAAGATGGCAGCCGTACGGAGGCGACCGCCCAGGCTGACCGGCCCGTGGGGTGGAGAGCGGGCCCACCTCCACCGTGCACCGCCGCCTGCGACCAGGCCGCCAGGTCAGCCGGGCATGGGGTGGTGCGCCCGGGCGAACTGCTCCACGACGGCGGCGCAGAAGGCGGGCAGGTCGGCCGGGCCGCGGCTGGTGACCAGCTGCCCGTCGACGACCACCTCCTGGTCGGCGACGACCTCCGCGCCGGCGTTGCGCAGGTCGGTGCGGATGCTGGGCCAGGACGTCAGGCGGCGGCCGCGCACGGCGTCGGCTTCCGCCAGGGTCCACGGGCCGTGGCAGATCGATGCGACCGGTTTCCCGCTGGCCATGAAGTCCTTGACGAACTGCACCGCGTCGCGGTCCATGCGTAGCTGGTCAGGGTTCATGGTGCCGCCGGGCAGGAGCAGGGCGTGGTAGTCGTCGACGGAGGCGTCGGCGACCAGGCGGTCTACGGGGAAGGTTCCGGCCGCGTTGAGGTCGAACTGGCGGGCCTGGATCTCGCCGTGGTGGAGCGAGACGATCTCGGTCTTCGCCCCTGCGCCCTGCAGCGCACCGCGCGGCTGATCGAGCTCCACGCGCTCGACGCCGTCAGTGGCCAGAATCCCCACCCGCATCCCCCGGAGTTCCTGTGTCATGGTACGGCTCCCTTCACGGCTCGCTGGTTCTAGGACGCGAGCGGTTGGGACACCCGGCGTGCCCCGAGTGCATGTCTGCGCGCGGTCAGCAAAAGCTGCCGTCCGAGTGGGGACGACCTTCGTCCAGCCGTCGTCGCGGGCGCCGAAATACTGGTGTTCGTGTATCCGTCTGCTGCCTTGTTGACGAGTTCGTGGGAGACGACCCGGGGCGGCTCGGCCTTCCCGGCCTGAGACGAGTCCGGCGACATGCACCGGGGCGCGACTGCTACAGCAGCCGGTCGAACACCGCGGTAACGCCCTCCCAGTGACTGGTCTGCGGGTTCTTGACATCCGGATACATGATTTTGAACGTCTCGGCGAGGGCGACGCTGAGACCGCCGATGATCTCGGGGTAGCGCTCTTCGACCTCCTGGGTGGGTGTCCTGTCGAGGGGAGGGTGCGCGGCGAGTTGCTCCAGGATCGGCTTCAGCTCGACCGCCTCGTCGAGCCGCCGGAACCGGTGGATGCTCTCCTGGAGGCCCTTGGTGATCGGTAGATCCCACGGTTCGACGGTATCCCTGCCGTTGGCCTTGGCCGACGCCTGGCCGACGACCAGGAGGTCGTACAGCTTGGCGTCGACGAAATCGCCGTATCGCTTCAGGTCGTTCCTGTCCACGTCGAGGCTTGCGGCGGTGCGGAAGAACCTCTCGAACTTCGACACACCCATCACGGTCATACCTCTCGCCTCCTCACCGGGAACGGACGGCGTCGTTCGCTCCCGCCCGCGCCGCCATCGGCTGTTACCCGGTCGAGATTCGCAGAGCCCTCTGCTGAGCGCCTCCGCACTCCAGGCCGAAAAAGGGCGCCCCCTCTTCCCCTGGCAGAGCAGCATGAAGCGCCCAGACATCCCTCGGCCAGCCGTGCGGCCGTCCGTCCGCAGGAGGCTGCACTGCGTTGCAACGCCTCGTACGAGCATTGCCGACCGGACGACACGACCAGCTCGGGGAGCGGGACTGTATTAGGGCACCCAGCCGAGACTGGAACAAGACCGGGCTCGGTGCAGGGGTCGGGCTGAAGAATGGGCCGCGGCAGCTGTTCTTCTCCAGACTGCGAGGTGTCTCGTGAGACACCGGTGACAGGGCTGCCCCTCTTGTCGCCAAGCCACTGCGTGTTTCCGGCGAAACGATCTACGCGAAGTTGGATGAACCACTCCCCGCATGGGCGGGCACGGTATGGCACGGCCTCTTGGGTTCCGAAGCTCGAGGACGGCTGGCGGTGTCCTGCAGACGTGAGCGCGCGGTCCTCGTGCGCCCGGGCCCCGGGGTGCGCAGGGCGCCACACGCTCATGTCCTCGGAGGCCGATGCCCTCTGCGAGCCGAATACGGGCAGGTCAGCGACGAACGCGTCAATCACCACAACGGCTATCGCCCACTCCAGTGGGACACGAGGGCCGGGACGATCGAGCTGGCCATCCACAAGCCGCGCCAGGGCAGTTACCCCGCACTGGCTGCTGGGGAGGCGTCGCGGGGGGCGCGCCACCCTGGCAATCCTTCAGAGCATCTCCAGGGGCGTGGGCCCGCTGGGCGGCGGGAGCGCCTCATCGAGAGCGTCGAGCGCCTCGGTAGGAAGGTGGAGGTCCAGCGCGCCGCGGTTCTCCCGAACGTGGTCGGGTGCTCCGGAACGCGGGATCGCGGCCACCCCCTGTTCCAGCACCCAGGCGAGTGCCACCTGGGCCGGCGTGGCTCCGAGGTCCCGGGCCACGGCATGCAGTGCCTCGACCTCCAGGACCCGCCCCTGCTCTATCGGGGAGTAGGCCATGGCCGTCACCCCGGCCTGACGGCACCAGGGGAGCAGATCCCACTCGATGCCGCGCCGGGAGAGGTTGTACAGCACCTGGTCGACGGCCGCGGCGTCGCCACCGGGGAGGGTGGTCAGCTCGGCCATGTCGGCCACGTCCAGATTGCTCACGCCCCAGTAACGGATCTTCTCCGCCTCCAGCAGGTCGGTGAATCCCGCGAGGGTCTCTTCGAGTGGCCACCGTCCCCGCCAGTGCAGCAGGTACAGGTCCAGCCGTTCCGTGCGGAGCCGCCGCAGGCTGCCCTCGCAGGCGGCGACGGTGCCCTTCCGGTCGGCGTGGCCGGGCAGCACCTTGCTGACGAGGAAGACCTCCTCCCGGCGTCCGCGGAGGGCCTCCCCGACGAGTTCCTCGGCTGCGCCGTCGCCGTACATCTCCGCCGTGTCGACGACGGTCATGCCCAGGTCCACGCCCAGCCGCAGCGCGGCGATCTCCTGCTCACGCCGGGCCGGATCCTCGCCCAGGTACCAGGTGCCCTGCCCGAGCGCCGCGATCTCCTCACCGGAGGGGAGCGCGATCGTTCTGGCCGATTCCGCAGACATCTCGGGCCTCCCGTCTGCCGCGGATCCGTGTCACGCGCGCCCGCACCGGGTGCCCAGTTCCGCGCCTCCCAGACAACCGGTGTCGCATGCGCCGCAGGGAGGTCAGGAGGGGCGAGCGGACTGCCCAGAGAGCTTGCGGGGACTGGGTGCGCGGTCGCGCAGGGCGACGGCGACCGACACAACGGCGCCGCAGGAGAGGACCGCCGCGAAGCCGATCATCGCGGTCTGCACGGCAAAGTGCCGCAGGGCGATGCTGAACAGGACGGAGGGCAGGCCCATTCCCAGGTACGCGACGACGAAGAACACGGCGAGGACCCCCGCACGTGAGGCGGGCTCGGCCACTGAACCGGCACGTTCGACTCCTCCCTTGAACAGCAGCCCGGAGCCGGCTCCCGACAGGGACACGGCGACCAGGTAGAGCCACAGCGCCGGGTGGTAGAGGGCGACGGCGCAGAGGACCAGGCCGACCGGAAAGACCACTGCCCCCACGGTCAGGAGCCGGGGCAGGGGGAGACGGCCCAGCACCAGCTGGGCGGCCGCCGCGGAACCGAACATGAGGAAGGCCGCCAGGCCGACCACGAGGTGCGAGTCGGTGTGCAGGGTGCCGTGGAGCACGCTCGCCCCGAGGGAGGAGATCAGGCCGAGGATCGCGAAGGCGAAGGCGCCCAGCGCGCCGGCCGCGCCGAACGCCCGCCGGCCGCCGGGGCGCAGGACGAACCTGCTGGGCGGTTGGGCCGCGGGCAGCTCCAGGTCCACGGTCTCCGGGGTGCACAGCACCAGCGCCAGGCACACCGCCATGGCGAGCGTGAAGATCGCCTGGGCAGTGACCAGGGGCATGGGAAGCCACTCGGCGGCGGCTCCGGCGATCAGGGGCCCCGAGGCCAGGCCGCCCAGGTTGGCGGCGGTCGCCACGATGCCGGGCAGCACCGAACCCGTCCGGTCCGGACGGACCTCGTGGTGGAGGTCGTGCAGGTACGTCGTCGCGGTCGAGGCCATCAGCCCGAGTCCGACACCGTTCAGGATCCTGCCCGCGATCAGCCCCGGCAGGTCCCGCCACACGATCAGTACGACCGACGCGACGATGCCGACCAGCAGCGCCGGGACGATGATGCGCCGCCTGCCGAGCCGGTCCGACAGGTGTCCCAGCCCCAGGAAGGCGACCGCCGCGCCCACGACCATCGAGGCGTACGCCACCGTGACCGTGGTCGCGCCGAAGTGGTCCCGGGCCTCGTACAGCGGCCACAGCGGGGTCGGCGCGGTGCCGAAGGCCATCAGTACGGTGAAGGCCACCGCCACGAACCAGAAGCCGGTCGTGTGCGAGGCACGGCGCCGGGCGGAGGCACGGGGCGGCAGGTCCGCGGGAGCGGGCGCTGGGATCCGGTGGGTCGGGGCGTCGGGAGCGTCGGCTGTGGGACGGCTCAGCGGCGTCGGAACGGCAGGCAGGGGTACCCCTCCTCGGGCGGAATCGGATGACGCTTTCCATCCTCCTCACCAGCAAGAATCAATGCCAACGAATGTTTTTGCTGGGCTCCAGCAATGCGAGTGATACTTGCGGGTGTGGAGCTACGTCAGCTGGAGCACTTCATCGCGGTCGCCGAGGAGCTGAGTTTCACGCGTGCCGCCCGTCGGCTGCACGTGGTGCAGTCAGGGGTGTCCGCCGCGATCCGCTCACTGGAGCGGGAGCTCGGCTGCGCGCTGTTCGAGCGCACGTCGCAGCAGGTCCGGCTCACCGGGGCGGGCGCCGCGCTGCTGCCGGAGGCTCGGGCCACCCTGCACGCCGCACAGGACGCCCAGGACGCCGTACGCGCCGCACAGGACACGCTGCGCGGCACGGTGAACGTGGGCGCCATGGCCTCGGTCGAGGTGGTGGACCTGCCTGCGCTCCTCGGGCAGCTGCACGCGCGGCATCCGGCGATCGACGTCCGGCTGCGGCTGGCGACGGCCGGCTCGGCGGGACTGGCACACGCGCTGCTCAGCGGGGACCTGGACGCGGCCTTCCTGTCGCTGCCCGAACGCAAGCCCGCCGGGATCGACGCACGGGAGCTGGCCACCGTGCCGCTCGTCCTGGTGGTGAACGCCGCCCATCCGCTCGCGCAGCGGGGAAAGGTGGCACTTGCGGACCTCGCGGGGGAGCCCTTCGTGGACTTTCCGCCGGGCTACGGCAACCGCGAGGTGGTCGACCGGGCGTTCGCGGCGGAGGGCGTCGTACGCCGGGTGGCACTGGAAGTGCCCGACATCGACATGGGGGCGGCACTGGTCCGGCACGGACTGGGCATCGCCTTCCTGCCTGCGTTCGCCGTTGCTCGCACCCCCGGCCTGCACGTCCTGGACGTCCACGACACCACGCTCCGCTGGAGCATGCATCTCGGCACGTCGTCGACCCGGCGGCCCAGCTCGGCTCTGCGAGCGATGCTCGAGCTGGTCGACCTCCACGTCATCGCCTTGTGACGCCGGGGCCGCCCGGACGTCACCCGTCGGTGGTGTCCGGCCCCCTGCGTTCGCCTCGCTCCGGCCGCGACATCTGCCGCAGCATCCGCTGATGCTCGCGCTGCTGTGGTCCACAGGCGGCGTCGGACACCTTCTCGGCCCCTTCGAGGCAGGTGCCGAAGGCCCCGCCGATCGTAGCGATGGCGGTGATGAACCACGGCCCCGTCTTCCGGCACGCCGCGATCTCGCTGGATCAATCCGAGGAAGGGCCACCCACCCACAGCAGCGCTGTAGCGGGGCAGCCTGCCCAACTGCTACTGACACCGCTCGCGCAAAAGTTCCAGTGAGGCATCAGCCGGGTCCGCCCAGCACGATCTTCCACACTCGGGTCGCCACCTGGAGGTTCAGCCGGTCCTCGACGTTCGCGAGGTCGTGGCCGCTGATGTCGCGGATGCGCTGGAGCCGATAGCGCAGCGTGCTGCGGTGGATCGCGAGGGAGTCGGCGGTCTCGTCGTAGTTGCCGCCGCAGTCGAAGTACCGGGACAGGGTCTCCACCATGGTCGCGTGATGCCGGGAGTCGTAGTCGATGAGCTGCCCGAGCCACTCCTGGACGAACGTCTCCAGTTCCCGGTGACCGCTGCCGGGTCCCAGGATGCGGTAGAGACCGAGCTCGTCGAAGAATGACGTGCCGTAGCGCTCGCGGGAGTGGCGGCGCACGTCCAGGGCGCGCTGCGCTTCCTGGTAGTGGTGGGGGATGTCCTCCACGGAGTCGCAAGGGGCACTCACCCCGATCGTCCCGGACCGTGTGCCGTTCTCTCGGGCGAGCGCTTCGTACAACGCGCGAGCGTGTGGCCTGTCGGCAGTGATGAGGACGACGTGGTCGGAGCGGCGGGTCAGCAGCGAGCGCATGCCCACCGCAGCGGCCGCCCGACCCACGGTCTGCGCGAAGGAATCGTCCGCAGTCCGGTTCGACCACTGCACCACGGCGATGTAGTGGCTGCCGTGCAGGTCGTGTCCGGCTGCCTCGGACCGGGCGTAGGCGCTCGGCTCGTCCGTCCCTGCCAGGAGGTCGTCGGCCAGCTCGCGGTGCAGCCTCAGCTCCACTTCGGCCAGATTGCGCAGGTGCGTCAGCTCCAGGGCGAGCGACGTGGCGGCGTGTCCAAGCGCGAGGACGGTGTGCTCGTCGGCCTCGTCCCGGGTGTCGACCAGCGCCAGCACGCCCAGAATCTCGCCGTGCGGGCGGACGAGGGTGAGCAGCCGGTCCCTTATCCGCACCGGCCCGGCCTCTTTGGCGACGGCGTGCAGCATGTCCTCCTGGCGCACGGGGTCCGGTTCGGGATAGGGGACGGGGCGGCCGGGGCCGGTCCAGGACCTCAGCCGGCCGAAGCGGTCCTCGACCAGCGCGGGAAGTCCTGTGAGCCCGTGCAGTGCGCGGGTGACAGCTTCCTCGCCGCCACCCGAGGCAGCGACGTCGGCCATGAGAGCGTGAACGGCTCGCTCGTAGCCCAGCTCAGCCACCACAGAGATCAGCTTCCGCTGGAGGGCTGTGCGTTCCTCCCTCAGCCGGTGCAGCTCCAGCGCGTCCTCGCGTTGGCGGCGGTGTGCGACGGCGACTGACAGTGCAGCAGCGGTGTGCCGGACGAGCATGGAGAGCAGAGATCGCTCGGCCTCGGTGGGCCGGGAGCGGGACGTGACCACGAGGTAGCCGTGGAGGACCCCAGGTCCGCGTAGCCCCAGGGCCCGGCCCCAGGGCCTGCCGGTTACGGTCACGTTGCCGTCCTGCCCGGCCAGCTCCCGCACCCTCCGGCCCACGGTCAAGGTATGCGTTCGCCCGTTCCACGGGCTGGGGACCAGGTCGCCGCCCACCTTGAGATATCCGGCCTCGGCGCTGTACGGCCCCGCGGCGACTATGTGATCCATGGCCAGGCGCAGGATCTCGCCTTCATCCGGAGCGTCGAACTGGGCGCGGGAGAGCGCGATCAGTTCGAGGAGGGCATGGGCGGCTGGGGTGCGAGCGGGCAGGCGGGGCCGCCTGGGCGCGGCCGTGGGGCGCCGCCCGGCGCTGCCCCGCGGAAGGCTGCCCTTCCGGTCGGAGTAGCGGTGGTACAGGCTGTACGCCCGACTGCCGACCATGGGAGATCACTCCGTCCTTCGGAGGTGAGCGGCTTTCGCGTACCCGGTCCCGGGCCGGCTACGCGAGATGTGTGGGTTCTTTCTCTCGTACTCGTGGGGCGACCGGACCCGTGCATTCCTGACTCGCCAGGCGCAGGCGTGGAGCCACCCGGTTCGTCACTCTGGGGAGTGCTCGAGACCCTCCGTGCGCACCGATGGGAAACCGGCGGAGTCCCACCTCTGTCTGAACGAACGTGATCCGGAGAGTCGGCGCAGGCGCTGCACCGGGAGGAGTTCCTCATGGCCAAGGCAGTGGGCATCGACCTGGGCACCACCAACTCGGTGATCGCCGTGTGGGAGGGCGGCGAGCCGTCCGTCGTGCCCAACAGCGAGGGCAACCGCACGACACCGTCCGTGGTGGCCTTCACCGACACCGGGGAACGTCTGGTGGGCCAGCTGGCCCGGCGCCAGGCGATCCTCAACCCGAAGGGCACCATCTACTCGGCCAAGCGGTTCATCGGCCGGCACTTCGACGAGATCTCCGACGAGGCCAGGGCGGTGGCGTACGACGTCGTCGAGGGCGACGGCGGGGCGGCCCGCTTCAAGGTGCGCGACAAGCTGTACGCGCCTGAGGAGATCAGCGCACAGGTGCTGCGCAAACTCGCCGACGACGCGTCCAAGCAGCTGGGGGAGCGGGTCACGGAGGCGGTCATCACGGTTCCCGCCTACTTCAACGACGCTCAGCGCACTGCCACCAAGGACGCCGGACGGATCGCCGGACTGGAGGTGCTGCGGATCATTAACGAGCCGACGGCGGCCGCCCTCGCGTACGGCATGGACAAGAAGGAGCACGAGACCGTCCTCGTCTTCGACCTGGGCGGCGGCACCTTCGACGTGAGCATCCTCGACGTCGGCGACGGCGTGGTGGAGGTGCGCTCCACCGCCGGTGACAGCCACCTGGGCGGCGACGACTTCGACCGGCGTCTGGTGGACTACCTCGCGGACGACTTCCAGAAGGAGAACGGCATCGACCTGCGCAAGGACCCGCAGGCGCTGCAACGACTGTTCGAGGCGGCGGAGAAGGCCAAGACCGAGCTCAGTTCGGTGACGCAGACGCAGGTCAGCCTGCCGTTCATCACCGCCGACGCCTCGGGCCCCAAGCACCTCACCGACTCGATCATGCGGTCCACTCTCGAGCAGATCACCGGCGACCTGGTGGAGCGTTGCCTCGGACCGGTGCAGCAGGCGATGGCCGACGCGAAGGTCGGCGAGAGCGACATCGACGAGGTCATCCTCGTCGGCGGTTCCACCCGCATTCCCGCCGTCCAGACTCTGGTCCGCCGGCTGACCGGCGGCAAGGAACCCAACATGAGCGTCAACCCCGACGAGGTCGTGGCCCTGGGCGCCGCGATCCAGGCCGGGGTGCTCAAGGGCGAGGTCAAGGACGTCCTGCTGCTCGACGTCACACCCTTGTCGCTGGGCGTGGAGACGCGCGGCGGAGTGATGACGAAGATCATCGAGCGAAACACCACCATCCCGGTGCGCCGCAGCGAGACCTTCTCCACCGCCGAGGACAACCAGCCGGCCGTCGATGTGGTGGTCCTCCAGGGCGAGCGCGAGCGGGCCGCCGACAACCGGGTGCTGGGCCGGTTCCAGCTCACCGACATCCGGCCGGCGCCGCGGGGCGAACCACAGATCGAGGTCACCTTCGACATCGACGCCAACGGCATCCTCAACGTCAAGGCCCGCGACCGGGACACCGGCAAGGAACAGGGCATCACCATCAGCGAGAGCTCCAACCTGGACCGCAGTGAGGTCGAGCGCATGGTCCAGGAGGCCGAGCGCAACCGGGGCCAGGACCAGGCACTCCGCGAGGCCGTCGACGCCCGCAACGAACTCGACGCCGTCGCGTACCAGGTCGAGAAGCGCCTCGCCGAACTGGGCGACGCAGCGCCCGCGCACGAGAAGGCACGCGCCGAGATGCTCGTGTCCGACGCCCGGGCGGCGGTCAAGGAAGAGGCGGGCGTGGAGCGCGTGCGGCCTCTGACCTCCGAACTCCAGCAGGTGCTCGCCGGGCTGGCGGCCCATCAGGGCGCCGCCGCCACGGGCGGTCCCGGCCAGGACACCACCGGGGGCGGCGCGACCGGTGGCGGCCCGAGCGGCGGTGGCGGTGACGACGACGTCATCGATGCCGAGTTCGACAAGGACTGAGGCGCGCCATGCCCACCCACCCCCAGGAACCCGACCGGGCCGCGTCGGATCCGGCCGTACCGGTCCCGGAAGGCGCTGGACGCCCTCCTCGCGGGGATCTGCCCCAACCGGGCCCGCCCCGGCCCGAAGCGGCGAACGGCGAACCGGGACCCGATGCCGCCGGCCCCGCGCCTGCCGAGGACGAGTACACGACCGCGATCAAGGAACTGGAGGACCGCTGGCGGCGCGCACTCGCCGACCTCGACAACCTTCGCAAGCGTCACGCCAGGGAACTGGAGCGCGAACGGGCGGCAGAGCGGTCCCGCACGGCGGCCGCCTTCCTGCCCGTCCTCGACAACCTCGAACTCGCCCTGACCCACGCCGGCGCCGATCCGGGTGCGATCGTGGAGGGCGTCCGGGCCGTACGCGACCAGGCGGTGAACGTCCTCGAACTGCTCGGCTACCCGCGGCACGCGGAGAGCGGAGTCGCCTTCGACCCGGCCCGGCACGAGGTGGTCGGCGTCGTCCAGGACCCCGACGCCCCACCAGGCACGGTCGTCGAGGTGCTGCGCCCCGGCTACGGGGACGGCGAACGGCAGCTCAGGCCCGCCGCCGTGACCGTCGCGAAGCGAGAGTGAACGGCGATGGCACGGGACTACTACGAGGTGCTGGGCGTGTCGCGGACCGCGAGCCAGGACGAGGTCCAGCAGGCATATCGCAAACTCGCCCGTAAGTACCACCCCGACGTCAACAAGGACCCCGGGGCGGAGGAACGCTTCAAGGACCTCAACGAGGCATACAGCGTCCTGTCCGATCCCAAGACCCGGGCGCGCTACGACCGCTTCGGCGAGGACTTCCGCAAGATCCCCGAGGACTTCGACGAACGGGTCGCGGCCGGAGCGGGCGGCGGCTTCCGCGGTCGGAGGACCGCAGGCGCGGGCGGCCCTCGCGTCCGGTACACCACCGGCTTCGGCGACGACTTCGGAGCGGAGGGCATCGACATCGAGGACCTGCTCGGCTCCATGTTCGGAGCCGGCGCCGCCCGAGGCGGCGTCCCCGGAGCGGACCAGGAGGCCGAACTGCCGCTCACCGTCGAGGAGGCGTACCGAGGCGGCCGTCGCACCGTCACGCTCGCCGGCCCCACCGGGCAGCCGCGGCGGTACGAGGTCGACGTGCCGCCAGGCGTCACCGACGGGCAGCGCATCCGGCTGGCGGGTGAGGGTGGCCAGGGCAGTGGTGACGCGGCCGCGGGCGACCTGTACCTGCGGGTACGTATCCAGCCCCACCCCCGGTTCCGGCTGGACGGCCGTGACGTGCACGTCCAGGTCCCGGTCGCCCCGTGGGAGGCGGCCCTGGGCGCGACCGTGCCGGTGCCCACGCCCGGCGGCGGCACGGCGAAGGTCACGGTGCCCGCGGGCTCGTCCAGCGGCCGGCGGCTGCGGCTGCGCGGCGAGGGCATGCCGAACCCGCGGGGCGCGAACGGCGACCTGTACGCCGAACTTCGCGTCATGGTGCCTCCCGCCCTCGGCGGCCGGGAGCGCGAACTGTTCGAGGAGCTCGCCGCCACTTCCTCGTTCGACCCCAGGAGGACGCGATGAACGACCGACCCGCGGGAGCGGGAGGCATCGGCCGGGCCGGCGTGGGCGCCCGTCCGGTACGAACGGGCGCCGACATCACCGCCTCGACGGCCGTCCGGTACGCGCTCGTGCCCGTCCCCAGGCTCTCCTTGGCCGCCGTGGCCCTTCGCTCGGGCCTCCACCCCGATCTGATCCGCCGGTTCGTCGCCCTCGGCCTGGTCGACGCCGAGCGCGACTCCGCGGGGCGACTCGTGTTCGACCCCACGGCCCCGGCGGTTCTCGCCCGGATCCAGCGGCTGCGCACCGGACTCTGCCTCAACTACGCATCCATCGGCCTGGTGCTCGACCTGCTCGACCGCATCAGCCTGCTCGAAGCCGCCCTGCGCGGCCGCGGCACGAGGAGTGAAACACCCCCATGGACATGAACCGTCTCACCCAGAAGTCCCAGGAAGCCCTCCAAGAGGCCCAGAGCGCGGCCGTCGGCATGGGGCACACCGAGGTCGACGGGGAACACCTGCTGCTCGCGCTTCTCGATCAGGAGGACGGTCTGATCCCACGGTTGCTGCAACAGGCCGGCACCGAGCCGAAGGAGCTGCGCGCGGCCGTGCGCGAGGAACTCTCCCGCCGCCCGAAGGTCACCGGCCCCGGCGCGGCACCCGGCCAGGTCTTCGTCACCCAGCGCCTGTCCCGCCTGCTCGACGCCGCCGAACGGGAGGCCAAACGCCTCAAGGACGAGTACGTTTCCGTGGAGCACCTCCTGCTCGCCCTGGCCGAGGAGGGCTCGGCGACCGCCGCCGGACGCCTGCTCAAGGAGCACGGCGTGACCCGGGATTCGTTCCTGAGCGCGCTCACCCAGGTCCGCGGCCACCAGCGCGTCACCTCCGCCAACCCTGAGGTGGCCTATGAGGCTCTGGAGAAGTACGGCCGCGACCTGGTCCTCGAGGCTCGGTCCGGGCGGCTGGACCCGGTCATCGGCCGTGATGCGGAGATCCGCCGCGTCACCCAGATCCTCAGCCGCAAGACCAAGAACAACCCCGTCCTCATCGGCGATCCCGGCGTCGGCAAGACCGCCATCGTCGAGGGCCTGGCCCAGCGCATCGTTCGCGGCGACGTCCCCGAGGGCCTGCGCGACAAGACGGTGTTCGCTCTCGACATGGGCTCCCTGGTCGCCGGCGCCAAGTACCGCGGCGAGTTCGAGGAACGCCTCAAGGCTGTGCTGTCCGAGGTGAAGGCCGCCCAGGGACGCATCCTGCTCTTCGTCGACGAACTCCACACCGTGGTAGGTGCGGGCGCCGCCGAAGGAGCCATGGACGCGGGCAACATGCTCAAGCCGATGCTCGCCCGCGGCGAACTCCACATGATCGGCGCCACCACCCTCGATGAGTACCGCAAGCACATCGAGAAGGACGCCGCCCTCGAACGCCGTTTCCAGCAGGTGCTGGTCGACGAGCCGAGCGTGGAGGACACCATCTCCATCCTGCGCGGACTGCGCGAACGCCTCGAGGTGTTCCACGGCGTGAAGATCCAGGACACCGCGCTGGTCTCCGCGGCCACCCTCAGCCACCGCTACATCACCGACCGGTTCCTGCCCGACAAGGCCATCGACCTCGTCGACGAGGCGTGCGCCCGGCTGCGTACCGAGATCGACTCGATGCCCGCCGAACTCGACGAGATCACCCGTCGCGTCACCCGCCTGGAGATCGAGGAGGCGGCCCTGTCCAAGGAGACCGACCCCGCCAGCAAAGCCCGTCTGGAGGAACTGCGCAGGGAACTGGCCGACCTGCGCGGCGAGGCCGACGCCAAACGCGCCCAGTGGGAGGCCGAACGGCAGGCCATCCGCCGCGTGCAGGAACTGCGCCAGGAACTCGAGCAGGTCCGTCACGAGGCGGAGGAGGCCGAACGCGCCTACGACCTCAACCGCGCCGCCGAACTCCGCTACGGCCGCCTTCAGGACCTGGAGCGCCGGCTGAAGGCCGAGGAGGAGCAACTGACCGCCAAACAGGGGCAGAACCGGCTGCTGCGCGAGGTTGTCACCGAGGAGGAGATCGCCGAGATCGTCGCCGCCTGGACCGGCGTCCCCGTCGCCCGCCTCCAGGAGGGCGAACGCGAGAAACTGCTGCGCCTCGACGAGATCCTGCGCGAGCGGGTCATCGGCCAGGACGAGGCCGTCAAGCTCGTCGCTGACGCCATCATCCGCGCCCGCTCAGGCATCCGCGACCCGCGCCGCCCCATCGGCTCGTTCATCTTCCTCGGCCCCACAGGCGTCGGGAAGACCGAGCTGGCCAAGACCCTCGCGGCGGCCCTGTTCGACTCCGAGGAGAACATGGTCCGCCTCGACATGAGTGAGTACCAGGAGCGGCACACCGTCAGCCGGCTCATGGGCGCACCGCCCGGATACGTCGGCTATGAGGAAGGCGGCCAGCTCACCGAGGCCGTACGCCGCAAGCCGTACTCGGTCGTGCTGTTCGACGAGATCGAGAAGGCGCACACCGATGTCTTCAACACCCTGCTGCAGGTCCTCGACGACGGCCGCATCACCGACTCCCAGGGCCGCACCGTCGACTTCCGCAACACCGTGATCATCATGACGTCCAACATCGGCTCCGAGCACCTCCTCGACGGCGCCACCGCCGAGGGCGAGATCAAGCCCGACGCCCGCGCCCTGGTGATGGGCGAGCTCCGCGGGCACTTCCGCCCGGAGTTCCTCAACCGCGTCGACGACATCGTGCTGTTCAAGCCGCTCGGCGAGCGGCAGATCGAGCGCATCGTGGAGCTGCAGTTCGACGAGCTGCGCCGCCGGCTCGCCGAACGCCGCATCACCGTCGAACTCACCGACGCTGCCCGGGAAGTGATCGCCCACCAAGGTTACGACCCGGTCTACGGGGCCCGGCCGCTGCGCCGCTACATCTCCCACGAGGTCGAGACACTGGTCGGGCGCGCCCTGCTGCGCGGCGACGTCCAGGACGGCGCCACGGTCCGCGTCGACGCCGAACACGGAGAGTTGGTGGTCACCTACGACCAGCCCGAGGACGTGAAGGGAGCGCGGGCGGCATGAGCACGATGCAGGCGACGACCGTCAGTTGTCCCCACTGCGGGCGCACCAACCGGGTGCCCGTGGCCGCGGAGGGCCGCCCCAAGTGCGGCCACTGCAAGCAGCCCCTACCGTGGATGGTGGACGCGGGCGACGACGACTTCACCGAGGTCGCCGAGCAGGCCGACGTCCCCGTCGTGGTCGACCTGTGGGCCACCTGGTGCGGCCCCTGCCGCATGGTCAGCCCCGCACTGGAGCAGGTCGCCACCGACCTCGCCGGCCGAATCAAACTCGTCAAGGTCGACGTCGACAAGAACCCGCGACTGTCGCAGCGTTTCGCGGTACAGGCCGTACCGACACTGCTGATCCTCGACCAGGGCGAGACCGTCGCCCGGCAGGCGGGGGCGGCGCCCGCCCCCGCTCTGCGCCAGTGGGTGGAACAGTCGATCACCACCCGGAAAGGGTGATCCGGATGACCATGCATGCAGACCCCCACCTCGCGCTCGTCCGGCCGGTCAAGCCGCTGACCCCAGAAGGGTGTCAGGAGTGTCTGATGCTCGGCTCCCCATGGGTCCACCTGAGGCTCTGCCTGACCTGCGGGCACGTCGGCTGCTGCGACTCCTCGCCGAACAAGCACGCGCGCAGGCACGCAGCTGCCGACGCACATCCGATCGTGAGGTCGTTCCAGCCCGGCGAGGATTGGCGCTGGTGCTACGTTCACGAGGCGTTCGTCTGATGTCCGGCGACCAGTCGCTGCCGGGCGAAGAACCGGTGCCGGAGGAAGCGGACGAGGCCGCCTTCTGGGAGACCCCGGACATCTACGGCGCGTACCCGCGCCTCACGGAGGACCAGATAGCACGTCTGGCGGAGCACGGGCAACGCCGGACCGTGGCTCCGAACCACGTGCTGATCCGGGAGGGAGAGCGCTGCGAGACGTTCTTCGTCGTCCTCAGCGGTACCGTCGCCGTCGTCGAGGACTACGGCACTGCCGAGGAGCACGTGCTGCGCGTGCACGGCCCCGGTCGCTTCATCGGCGAACTCGGCCTGCTGTACGGACAAGTGGCCTTCTACACCGCTGTCACCAGGGAGCCGGGCGAGGTCCTCGTCGTCTCCTTGGATCAGTTGCGCCACTTGGTGTCCCAGGACTCCACCATCGGGGACATCGTGCTGCGCGCCTGTCTGTGCCGTCGCGCGCTGCTCGTCGGACAGGGCGCCGGCTTCCGCATCATCGGCTCGCGCTACTCGCCCGACACCAGACGGCTGCGCGAGTTCGCCGTCCGCAACCGGCTGCCGCACCGCTGGATCGACCTGGAGACCGACGAGGAGGCCGAGGAGTTGCTGCGCCGCTTCGGCGTCGGCCCGGCGGAGACACCACTCGTCATCTGGCGGGACACCACCCTGTTGCGCAACCCCAGCAACGCGGAACTGGCCCGGCTCATCGGCCTGCCGTCACTACCCGCCGGAAACCGTCACGGCGACGTCCTCATCGTAGGCTCCGGACCCGCTGGCCTCGCTGCCGCGGTGTACGCCGCCTCCGAGGGCCTGAGCACCACGGTGGTGGAGGCGATGGCCGCCGGCGGTCAGGCCGGCACGTCGTCCCGCATCGAGAATCTGCTCGGCTTCCCATCCGGCATCTCCGGCGCCGAACTCACCGAACGCGCCGTACTCCAGGCCGACAAGTTCGGCGCCAGGATCAGCCTTCCGCTGGAGGCGACCGGTCTCCGTCCCAAGGACGACGACCACTACGTCGTGGCGTTCGCTGACGGCAGCGAGATCGCCGCCCGCGCCGTCGTCCTGGCCATGGGTGCCCGCTACCGCCGGCTCCAGGTGCCCGGCATCGAACGCCTGGAGGGAACGAGCGTGCACTACTCGGCGACCGTCTACGAGGCCCAGCAGTGCCGCACCGACCCGGTGGCCGTCGTCGGCGGAGGCAACTCGGCGGGCCAGGCGGTGCTGTTCCTCGCCGGGTACGCGCCGAAGGTGCACCTGGTGGTCCGAGGAGCCAGCCTTGAGGCCAACATGTCCCGCTACCTGGTCGAACAGGTCGAGCGCCATCCGCGTGTGGAGGTCATGCTGCACACCGAGGTCACCGAGGTCATCGGGCAGGAAGTGCTGGAGGAGCTCGACGTGGTCGACAACCGCACGGGCGGGCACCGCCGGCTCGCGGTACGGAGCCTGTTCGTCTTCACCGGCGCCGAACCTCACACCGAGTGGCTCGCCGGCATCATCGCCCTCGACTCCCGCGGCTTCGTCCTCACCGGGCCGGAGGCCCAGGAAGCCTGCGCCTACCCCGAGGTGTGGCACGGCCGCGGGCGCTCGTGCATGACCCTGGAGGCCAGCCTGCCCGGGGTCTTCGCGGTAGGGGACGTCCGCAGCGGCTCGGTGAAGCGGGTGGCCTCCGCGGCCGGTGAGGGCGCGATGGCCATCCACTTCGTGCACCGGCACCTGGGGCACTCGGCCGTACCCGGCACCACGGGCACGTCCCCTGTCGCGGGCCACTCGGACGTCTCCCCACGCATACGTCACAAGGAGTCCGCATGGCTCGCATGACGAATGGCGGACGATGAGATCACGAGAAGGAAGAAGGAGGCGATTGCGATGGCCATGCCCGTCCGGCGCCACCGCGGTGGCGGCCTGCAGGAAAGGCCCGTCTGGGCACCCACCCCTGTCAATCCCCTGGTCGAGTTCGACGAACTGCTCAACCAGATGAGCGGCCTGCTGGAGTCGACGGTGGGCGCGGCACCCGCGGTTGCGTGGACACCTCTCGCGGACGTGTCGGAGTCCGAGGACGCGTTCCACATAGAGATCGAACTCCCCGGTGTGAAGAGCAAGGACATCGACGTAGAGGCTAACGGTCCCGAACTCGTGGTCCACGGAGAGATCAAGGAGCGGGAGCGCAAAGGTGTCCTGCGCCGCAGCACCCGCCGCGTCGGAGCCTTCGAGTACCGTTTGCGGCTGCCCGGAGAGTTGGACACCCACAAGATCAAGGCTGAGATGCAGGACGGAGTGCTCAGCATCACCGTTCCCAAGGCCGACGTCGCAAAGCCGCGGCACGTCGAGATCACCGAGACGAGTGGAAGCACCGAGAGCAGCGGCTGAGACGCAAGCGCCGCGGTTTCGGGCAACCATCCGGCACTGTGGCCGGGCTGGCGAGGCTCGACACCCCTCACGGCGGTGGAGACGCGCTACGTGGCTCCCCATCGTTGGTGGTTCTTCCTGCCTTACTCGCTGACCTTCCTCGTGGCGTACGCGGGAGCGAAATCGGCCCGTCTGGCGGTGAGCGAGGTCCTGAAAATCGCCGACCGCACCGCCCGCCGCCGGGAGTAGGAGCCCGCCGTAACCGCCCGGGCACCGGACCGGGCAGCGCCCTGTACTCGCCGAGGATGGCCGGCACCGCGGGTACGGCAAGTCGTACGTCCGCCATGGCCGAACAACGCCTCGACGACGAGATCGAACAGATAACCCACGCGCTCCGCCCCGGGCGCTTCCGCCGTGCCCTGCGTGAGTCCGTGCGTGAGTCTCGGGCCAAGGGCCTTGCGAACGGCAGCTACGCGCTGGCGGACGGACCCGGCCGGCCCGACGGCGCACCGGGCGACCCCCTTGACCAGCGGTGACCAAGGCAGAAGGGAGTCAGCGATGAAATACGACGGATTCCTCGCCCGTGTGCGCGAGCGAGGCGAATACAACGACCAGGACGAAGCGGCGGACGTCACCAACGCCGTGCTGGAAGTGCTGGCCCGACGGATCAGCCCGGGAGAGGTCAAGGACCTCGCATCCCAGCTGCCCGGCCCGCTGGGACAAGTCCTGGACCGTGCCGCGCCGCAGCAGGCGCGAGGCTTCGGGATCGAAGAGTTCTACCGCCGGGTCGCCGAGCGCACCCATGCCCGGCCGCGTACGGCGCAGTGGGACGCCAGCGCGGTCCACAGAACCCAAGCCTTCGGCAGCATCCACCGATAAACAGGGCGCCGTTGCGGCCAAGGAGCTGCAGTCCGTCACCGGGGGCCCCTGCAAGTGCGGGTATGGCGCTGCAGATGCGGGGCACCATACCCGCGCCGCTTCCCGGAGACTGAGCTACGCTCGGCATCCACCGACGTCAGCGTCTGCGTCCCCGCAGTGCCGGCGCCACGGCTGCGCCCTCCGGCTCTTGCGGTCACGGATCAGGGGGCTGCCACTCGAACATCAAAATCGTGGCGTCGTCGCTGACTTTGTTGTGTCGATGCTCGAGGATGGCGTGGATGAGCAGGCGCAGCCCCGCGCGCCCAGCTTCCCATAACTGACGTATCGTCAAGTAAGTCAGGGCCTGATCAGCATCACTCCCCAGAGGGTCTTCCTGGCAGACGTCTGATCGGCGGCGTCACAACAGCCTGGCTCGCACGGAAGCGCAGGCAGGGAGCCTTCTTCTCGTAGTGGACCGATGTTGTTCACGATCTTTGAGTCCGATGCGTGTCAGTGTAAACTGAAGACTGCCCTTGACCTGCACAAAGCAGGCAGGGAGCCGTCATACAGGAGTCCAAAGTGCTGCGTACTCTGTTCAAGTCCAAGATCCACCGTGCCACGGTCACCCAGGCCGACCTGCACTATGTCGGATCCGTGACCATCGACGCCGACCTCCTCGACGCCGCCGACCTGCTGCCCGGTGAGCTGGTCCACATCGTCGACATCACCAACGGTGCCCGTCTGGAGACGTATGTCATCGAGGGCGAGCGTGGTTCCGGTGTCATCGGGATCAACGGGGCCGCGGCCCATCTGGTCCACCCCGGCGACCTCGTGATCATCATCAGCTACGCCCAGGTCACCGACGCCGAGGCGCGGGCCCTGCGGCCGCGGGTCGTGCACGTGGACGCCGACAACCGGATCGTGGAGCTGGGCGCCGACCCCTCCGCGCCGGTACCGGGCTCGGACCAGGAGCGCAGCCCGCACGCCGTCACGGTCTGAACGGTGCGACCGCCGGAACAGCTCCCGATGCCCCCGTACACCGGCCCGCTCGCGCTGCTGCACACCTCGCCGGTCCACATCCCCGTCTTCGAGACCCTGCGTGACGCGTCCCACCCGGGACTGGAGCTGACGCACCTCGTGGCCGGGGAACTGCTGGACCGGGCCCGTGCGCACGGGCCCGAAGCGGTGGCCGACGGGGTCCGCGAACTGCTCGGCCGGGCCGTCGCGGCAGGCGCCCGTGCCGTGCTCTGCACCTGCTCGACCATCGGCGGGGTCGCGGAGCGCACGGACGTCGGCGTGCCGGTGCTGCGCGTGGACCGGCCGATGGCGGCCGCTGCGGTGGCGGCGGGCACCCGCATCGTGGTGCTCGCCGCGCTGGCGAGCACCCTGGAGCCGACGGTCGCCCTGATCCGTGACGAGGCCGGGGGCCGTCCCGTGCGGGTGCGCACCCTGGTCGTCGAGGGCGCCTGGGACCGCTTCGAGGCGGGGGACACGAGCGGCTACGTCCGCGCGGTCGCGCTCGCCGCCGAGGCGGTCACGGACGCCGACACCATCGTCCTCGCCCAGGCGTCCATGGCTCCCGCACGGCATCTGGCGAGGACCGCCGTGCCGGTCCTGGCGAGCCCCGGCCCCGGCCTCGCGGCGGCGGCCGCGGCCGTGACGGTGGCAGAGGCACACGCAGCCGCACGTCCCGGCGGGCAGCGGCGGCCGACCGCGTAAGCGCGCGGGATGTGAGCGCGCGCGGCGCACTTGCGCCGCGGCCCACGGTGTGAGTGCGCGCAGGGCGGCCGGGTACCCGAAGGGCAAGTCCAGAGCCGACGCATCCACTGGCCGGAGGACACGATGACCCATCCGCTCCCCGATCCCGCACAGCCGGGACCGCCCCCCGGACCGGGACCGACCCCGGGACCGGAGCCGACCCCCGAACCCGCGCCACCGGGCCCCGAACCCGTGCCACCGGGACCGTCCCCCACACCCCCGTCTCCCACGCCCCCGGCACCCGGGCCGACGCCGCCCGGACCCGGGCCCACGCCCCCCGGGCCCGGCCCCGACCGTCCGCAGCCCGGGCCGGAGCCCATGCCCGAGCCGCGTCCCACGCCGGAGCCGCCCTCGCCGATTCCCGAACCGCCGGGCCCGGACCCCGTCCCGCGGCCCGAACCGGGGCCGCCCCTGAAGTGAGGCAGCCCCTCCGGAACGCTGAAGACGGCCCGCGTCGCAGCACGGCGCGGCGACGGCGAACTACGCCTCGACCTCCGACCGGTCTCCGCCCCACAGCGTGTGGAACGAGCCCGGGCGGTCCGTCCGGCGGTAGGTGTGCGCCCCGAAGAAGTCCCGCTGCCCCTGGGTGAGCGCGGCGGGCAGCCGCTCGGCGCGCAGGGCGTCGTAGTAGGCGAGAGCGGCCGAGAAGCCGGGTGTCGCCACGCCCTGGCGGGTCGCCCCGACCAGGACCTCGCGCCAGTCGTCCTGCGCCGCGGCGATCTCCTGCGCGAAGGTCTCGTCCGACAGCAGACTGGGCAGGTCGGGACGGGCGTCGTAGGCGGCCCGGATGCGGTCCAGGAAGGCCGCGCGGATGATGCAGCCCGCGCGCCAGATGGACGCCACCTCCCCGAGGTCGATGTCCCAGTCGTACTCCTCGCTGCCCGTCGCGATCTCGTGGAAGCCCTGCGTGTACGACACGATCTTCGAGGCGTACAGCGCCTGCTCCACGCGGTCCGCGAAGGCTCCGGCCTCCGCCTTGCTCAGCGGCGCGGGCTTGGGACCGGCCAGATGGCGCGACGCCTCCCGCAGCGCGGAGTGCCCGGACAGCGAGCGGGCGAACACCGCCTCCGCGATGCCCGAGACCGGTACGCCGAGATCCAGCGCGATCTGGACCGTCCAGCGCCCGGTGCCCTTCTGCTCAGCCTGGTCCTGGACCACGTCCACGAACGGCTTGCCCGTGGCCTCGTCGAGGTGGGAGAGCACCTCCGCCGTGATCTCGATCAGATACGAGTCCAGGCGGCCGGTGTTCCAGGTGCGGAAGATCTCCGCGATCTCGGCGGGCGAGTAGCCCGCGACGTCGCGGAGCAGCTGGTACGCCTCACCGATGAGCTGCATGTCGGCGTACTCGATGCCGTTGTGGACCATCTTCACGAAGTGGCCGGCACCGTCCGGGCCGATATGGGTCACGCACGGAGTGCCGTCCTTCGCCTTCGCGGCGATCTTCTCCAGCATCGGACCGAGAGAGGCGTACGACTCGGTCGAACCGCCCGGCATGATGCTCGGTCCGTGCAGCGCGCCCTCCTCGCCGCCGGAGATTCCGGTGCCCACGAAGTGGATGCCTCGCTCCCGCAGGTCCTTCTCCCGGCGGCGGGTGTCCGCGAAATGGGCGTTGCCGCCGTCGATGATCATGTCGCCGGGCTCCAGGAGCGGGGCGAACTCCTCGATCACCGCGTCGGTCGGCGCACCCGCCTTCACCATGATCATCAGGCGCCGCGGGCGCTCCAGCGCAGCGACGAAGTCCTCCGGGGCCTCGGCCGGCGCGAAGTCGCCCTCGTGTCCGAATTCCTTCACCAGATCATGGGTCCGCGCGGGGGTCCGGTTGTGCAGGGCGACCGTATAGCCGTTGCGCGCGAAGTTCCGGGCGAGGTTGCGGCCCATGACAGCGAGGCCCGTGACGCCGATCTGAGCGGAAGCGTTCATAACGGTTGGCTCCTAGAAGTGCTGGAATCGTCGGTGCCGGTTCGGTCTTGAATACGTCCTCGAAGGGTGGTGCCGGTCGTGCACGTCAGTATTGCCCGATGACCATCCTGACGTGCCGGTACGGCCCTCGCACATCCGGACGTGTCGGAACCGGCTCCCCACCGCCCCTCAGCGTGTGTTTCCTCTCCGCTGTTTCCGTCCGCTCCCTCAACCATGGGTGTTTCCCGGCCAGTTGAAATTCGGAGCGGCCGATTGCCGTCTTGTCCTGGCCGGTTCGGGGCCCATACTTTTGGCCCTCCTGACGCATGGCGAGGGGGCTCACCATGGCCGTACGCGGTCGGCACCGCCGGTATCAGCCGACGAGGATCAACCGAGCGTCGCTCACCGTCACGGCGGGAAGCGCCGGCATGGCGATCCCGCTCATCGGTGCCGGCGCGGCACACGCGGCCGACGTGGACACCTGGACCAAGGTGGCCGCCTGCGAGTCGAGCGGCGACTGGAGCATCAACACCGGCAACGGCTACTACGGCGGACTCCAGTTCACCCAGTCCACGTGGGAGGCCTACGGGGGCACGGCCTACGCCGGGCGGGCGGATCTCGCAACCCGGGACCAGCAGATCGCCGTGGCCGAGAAGGTGCTGGCGGGCCAGGGCCCCGGCGCCTGGCCGGTCTGCTCCGTGCGCGCCGGACTCTCCGCCGACCACGCTTCCCGTCATACGGGCGGCACGACCTCCAGCGGCGGCGACCACGACACCCCGCGTGTCACCACGCAGACCGCCAAGCGCTCCGTCCGCGATGTGAAGCCGCAGACGACACCGCAGTCGCAGGCGGGCACCGCCGAGATGTACACGGTGGTGCACGGCGACACCCTCTCCGGCATCGCCGACTCCCATCGGGTGCAGGGCGGTTGGCAGCGCCTGTACCAGGCCAACCGCACCACCGTCGGCACGGACCCGGACCTGATCCTGCCCGGCCAGCGGCTGAACCTGCGGACCAAGGCTCCCGTGCCCCCCGACGCGCCCTCGACCCACACCCACAAACCGGCCCACGAGCCGTCTCATCACCAGTCCGGCCACCCGTCCCGCAAGTCCTCGACGGGGAAGGCCACTTCCAGCCGGGCGGCCACCACCACCCACACGCTGGTCGCCCCGGTGAACGCCGCGACCGGCACGCCGTACCACGCGGAGGGTTCCTCCTGGTCGAAGGGCTACCACACCGGCGTCGACTTCCCCGTGCCCACCGGAACCTCCGTGAAGGCGGTGGCGGACGGGCAGGTGGTCAGCGCGGGCTGGGGCGGCTCCTTCGGTTACCAGGTGGTCATCCGGCACGCCGACGGCCGCTACACGCAGTACGCCCATCTGTCGGCGATCTCCGTGAAGGACGGGCAGAGCGTGGTGTCCGGTCAGCGGATCGGCCGCTCCGGCTCCACCGGGAACAGCACGGGCCCGCATCTGCACTTCGAGGTGCGGACGGGGCCCGAGTTCGGCAGTGACATCGATCCGATCGCCTATCTCCGCGAGCGCGGCCTCAGGATCTGACCCGGTCCCGGTCCCGGTCCCGCCCCCGGGCCGGTCCCGGCACGCGTAGGAGCGGCCCGCCGTGGACGGATCCGTACGGCCCCGACCGCTCGCCGCCGTGGACGGGGCCCAACGGCCCCGGCGGCTCACCGTGAGCCGCCTGCTCCCGGCTCGCGGACGACTCCTGCCGGACGACCGGCGCCGGGACCCGGTCCCGTTCCTCCGCGCCCATCCGCTCCGAGGCCAGCAGGACCAGACCGCCCGCGGCGACGACCGCGCAGCCGAGCGCCCCCGCGGTGCCCGCCGTGCCATGGCGGAAGGTCTCCCCGAACAGGGTGATGCCCGCCGCGGCCGCGACCACCGGGTTCACCACCGTCAGCGTGGACAACGGTGCCGCGAGGCCCGCCCCCCGGTAGGAGGCCTGCGACAACAGCACGCCGACGACGGCGAGGACGCCTATCACGACGAGGCTCGGCAGGTCCGTGAGCACGACGCCGCCCGTCCAGTCCACCGCGACGGTCTTCGTGAACACGGAGGACATACCGAACGCGACGCCGGACGCCACCGCCAGCAGCACACTGCGGACCGCCGGATGCCGGTGCGTCGCCCGGGCCGCGACCATCAGCGCCACGATCCAGCCGGCCGTCACGAGCGCGGCCGTCACCCGCTGGGGGTCGTCCAGCGAACGGCTGTCGGTGGTGCCGATCAGGGACAGCAGGCCCGCGAGGCCCACGGTCGCCATGACGGCGCCCCGCCAGGCGGTCGCCCCCGCCCTGCGGCTGACGAACAGGGCGGCCATCGGCAGGGCGAACACGATGGTCAGCGCGCCCAGCGGCTGAACCAGGCTCAGCGGACCGTAGGCGAGCGCCACCACATGCAGCAGCCCGCCGAGGCCGTTCAGCACCACGGCCGCCCACCAGGCAGGGCGGCGGAGCGGCGCGTACGACCGGCCGGGGGTGGACACGGCGACCTGCTCCTGCACGATCGCCCCGCCCGCGTAGGCGACCGCGGAGACGAGCGAGAGGAGCACGGACAACGCGAGGGCGCTCATCGGCGGCTCCTTCGCGCGGGACCGGGACGGGGGGCCCGGAGCGACGAACGGTCGGCATGCATTGCCTATACGATGCCGTCCGGGAATCCTCCTGTCGTCGTCCCTGAGCACGCATTGGGTCATACTGCCGACGGAGTACGGTCGCGTCCTCCTCCTCCCCAGGAGGGGTGGCGCCGCCCGTGTCCCCCCAGGTGGGAGCCCGACCGGGACCTTGGTACTACTGGCCTTCGTGGACCTCGACCCCGAACTCACCGCCCTGCGCCCCCTCGGCGGCTTCTTCGTCCTGCACACCGCGGCGCCGCTCCGGACCGGGCTGCCCACCCTCGAACAGGCGTACACGCCCGCGAGTTCCGCCGCCCCCTCGGAGGCGTACGCGGCTCCGCTGGCCTTCCGCGTGAGCAAGGTCGCCCGCGCGCTCGGCGCGCCGGAGGACCGGGTCGCCGCCTCCCTCGCCCACCAGGGCCTCGCGGCCCGGCTGTGGTCCGTCGCCCTCGGTGCCGCCGCCCTGTACGGGCAGGTGCCGGACCTCGACCCGCGGCTGCTGCGCTGGGACCCGGACGGGAGCGCCCCCGACGACCTGTGGCTCGGCGAGGTCCGGGGGCTGCCCGTCGCATCGCTCGACGAGGTCGTGCGGGAGAGGCATCTCATCCCGCTCGCCACCGCACTGAGCAGCCGTCACGGGGTCTCCGTGCGGCTGCTGTGGGGCAACGCGGGCGCCGCGCTCGCGAGCAGCGTCCGCATGATCGGCCGCTGGGCGCGGACGGCCGGCCGCCCGGACGCGGCGGAACGCGCCCGCACCCTGGCCGCCGGGCTGTTCACGCACCCCGACCTGGCCCGCACGATCGACCCCGCCACCGGGCGCCGCCGCACCTGCTGTCTTTACTACCGGCTGCCCGGCGGCGGCCTGTGCGGCGACTGCTGCTTCGACAGCCCGCCGGGCCGCCTGTGACCACGCGTGGTCTTCCGCAACCGCCGTATCTGGGTGACCATGTGGGAACCAGCCGCTGAGACAGGGGGTTCCGGGTGCGTGTGGGACTGCTGACCCGGGAGTACCCGCCGGACGTCTACGGCGGGGCGGGCGTCCATGTCGAGTTCCTCTCCCGGGAGTTGCGCTCGCTGACGGACCTGGACGTGCACTGCTGGGGTGAGGGCGGCGCGGGCGGCGTCGTACGCCACCGGTCCTGGGCCGCGCTTGACACCGCCAACGACGTACTGCGCACCTTCTCCGTGGACCTGTCCATGGCCGCCGCCCTCCGGGACCGGGAACTGGTCCACTCGCACACCTGGTACGCCAATCTCGCCGGCCATCTCGGCAAGCTGCTGTACGGCGTCCCGCATGTGCTGACCGCCCACTCGCTGGAGCCGCTGCGCCCGTGGAAGGCCGAGCAACTCGGCGGGGGATACGCCCTCTCCAGCTGGGCCGAGCGCACCGCGATGGAGGCCGCCGACGCGGTGATCGCCGTCTCCGGTGCCATGCGCGAGGACATCCTGCGCTGCTACCCGGCCCTTGACCCGGCGCGGGTCCATGTTGTGCACAACGGTATCGACACCGCGCTCTACCGGCCGGACCACGGCACGGACGTGTTCGCCCGCCTCGGCCTCGACCCGAGCCGCCCCTACGTCCTGTTCGTCGGCCGCATCACCCGTCAGAAGGGGGTGCCGCATCTGCTGCGCGCGGTGCGGAACATCACCCCCGAGGCGCAGGTGGTGCTGTGCGCGGGCGCGCCCGACACACCCGAGACGGACCGTGAGTTCCGCGATCTGTACAAGGAGTTGAGCCTGAGTCGCGAGGGCGTCCACTGGATCCCGAAGATGCTGCCGCGCCCGGATGTCATCCAACTCCTCACGCATGCGGCCGTGTTCGTCTGCCCGTCGGTGTACGAGCCGCTCGGCATCGTCAACCTGGAGGCCATGGCGTGCGGCACGGCCGTGGTGGCCTCGCGCACGGGCGGCATCCCGGAGGTCGTGGACGACGGCCGCACCGGTCTCCTGGTGGACGTGGACGACGACTTCGAGGAACACCTCGCACGCGCCCTCGACTCCGTCCTCGCCGACCCGGCGGCCGCGCAACGCATGGGTGAGGCGGGACGGCAGCGCGCGGTACGGGAGTTCGGCTGGGCCACGGTGGCCCGCCGCACGGTCCACCTGTACGAGAAAGTCCTCGCACAGGGGTAGTCATTGAGCGGAGAGCGTCACAACCGGGCGTAGAGGGGCGGCGGTATGCGCGGTGGACCTTCGGTGCTGGGAATCGTACTGGCCGGAGGCGAGGGGAAGCGGCTGATGCCGCTGACCGCCGACCGGGCGAAACCGGCCGTGACCTTCGGCGGGACCTACCGCCTCGTCGACTTCGTCCTGTCCAACCTCGTCAACGCCGACATCCTGCGCATCTGCGTGCTCACGCAGTACAAGTCGCACTCGCTGGACCGGCACATCACCACCACCTGGCGGATGTCCAGCCTGCTCGGCAACTACGTCACCCCGGTGCCGGCCCAGCAGCGACTCGGACCGCGCTGGTACCTGGGCAGCGCGGACGCGATCCTGCAGTCCCTGAACCTGATCTACGACGAACAGCCCGAGTACGTGGCGGTGTTCGGCGCCGACCACGTCTACCGCATGGACCCGCGGCAGATGCTGGCCCAGCACATCGACAGCGGCGCGGGGGTGACCGTCGCGGGGATACGCGTCCCGCGCGCCGAGTCGTCCTCCTTCGGGGTGATCACTCCGGGCCGCGACGGCCAGACCGTGCAGCGATTCCTGGAGAAGCCCGCCGACCCGCCGGGCCTGCCGGACGCCCCCGAGTACGTGTTCGCCTCGATGGGCAACTACGTCTTCACCACCAAGGTGCTGATCGAGGCGCTCCAGCGGGACGCCGAGGACCCCGACTCCGTGCACGACATGGGTGGTTCGATCCTGCCCGCGCTCACCGACCGGGGCGAGGCCGGGCTGTACGACTTCAGTGACAACCACGTGCCCGGTGAGACCAACCGCGACCGGGGCTACTGGCGGGACGTCGGCACGCTGGACGCCTACTACGAGGCGCACATGGATCTGATCGCCGAGCGTCCCGCCTTCAACCTCTACAACCGCAGCTGGCCCATCTACACCCACTCCGGCCAGCTGTCACCGGCGCGCTTCAACGCGGGCGGGATCGCCGGCGAGTCCATCATCAGCGCCGGCTGCCTGATCCGGGGGCAGGTGACGCGTTCGGTGCTCTCGCCGGGCGTCGTGGTGGACCCGGGCGCCGTCGTCCAGGGGTCGGTCCTCCACGACAACGTGCACGTCGGGCGGGGCGCGATCGTACGCGGAGCCGTCCTGGACAAGAACGTCGAGGTCCCGCCGGGCGCGACGATCGGCGTCAACCCGGACCGGGACGCGGAGCTGTACACGGTCTCGAAGGCCGGGGTGATCGCCCTGGGCAAGGGACAACGCGTGCTGTGACGAGCGCCGCCCCCGGCACCGCCGGGGGCGCGTGAGATGCCACCGATCCGCGACGCGCCGCAGGTCAAATCAGCTCATTGCTCCGGAATCCGACATCGCGCCACCACCATGTGCACCAACGATGTCGATCCTCCGGAGGTGTTCCGAGATGAGATGGACCCGGTGCCTGCGGGTGTTGGCCGTGGGCGCGTCGGTGGTCTCGGCGCTGTTCTCGCCGTCGGCGGGCGATGCCGCCGAGTCGAACAGCGGCAGGCTCACCGACCTGGTCAACCCCTTCATCGGCACACAGAACGAGGGCAACACCTTCCCGGGCGCCGCCGTTCCCTTTGGCATGGTCCAGCTCTCGCCGGACACGGGCCACAACACCGGCTACGACTACACCCAGCACCGGATCCGCGGCTTCTCCCTGGTGCACCTCTCCGGTGTCGGCTGCGCCATCGGAGGGGACCTGCCCGTGCTGCCGACGACGGGCGACGTGACCGTGACGGACTACGCCAAGTACGCGGCGACGTTCCGGCACGCCGACGAGCAGGCGAGCCCCGGGTACTACCGGGTGCGGCTGAACAGCGGTGTGGAGGCCGAACTGACGGCGACCGCGCGCACCGGGGTGCAGCGGTACACCTTCCCGGCCACCGGCAAGGCCAATGTGCTCCTCAACGCGGGCCAGGCGCTGCACAAGCACGTTTCGTCCAAGGTCGAGATCCTCGACGACCGCACGGTGCGCACCCAGATCACGGGCAGCGGCTTCTGCCGTTCCACCCGCCCGTACACGCTCTACACGGTCACCCGCTTCAACCGGCCGTTCGCCGTCCACGGAACGTGGTACCAGGACTCGATCACGCCGGGCGCGACGAAGTCCTCGGGCCCGGGGCGCAACGGCGCGTACGTCACCTTCGACACGAGGGCGGACCGCACCGTCGAGGCCACCACGGCTCTGTCGTACGTCGACGCGCACGGTGCCGCCGTCAACCTCGCTACCACGCAAGGGCGTTCGTTCGACGACATCAGGGAGGACGCCCGCCAGGCCTGGGAGAACCGCCTGGACGCCGTCCGGGTCCAGGGCGGCGGCGACACCCTGCGCACCACGTTCTACTCGTCCCTGTACCGGTCCTTCCTGGCCCCGAACGTCGGCAGCGACGCCGACGGCCGCTACACCGGCTGGGACCAGAGGATCCACCGGGCGACGGGGTTCACGTACTACCAGAACTGGTCGCTGTGGGACACCTACCGCACCCAGACCCAGCTGCTCGGTCTGCTCGCGCCGCACGAGGCGCGGGACATGGCGATCTCCGTGCTCAAGGTCGACGAGGAGGGCGGCTGGCTGCCCAAGTGGGGCTACGGCACCGTCGAGACGAACATCATGAGCGGTGACCCCGTCACCCCGTTCCTCACCAACGCCTACCAGCAGGGGCTGCTCAAGGGCTACGAGGCGCGGGCCTACCGCGCGCTGAAGAAGAACGCCGACGGCGTGCCGCCCGCCGACACCATGTACGTGGGCCGGGAGGCGAACCGCGAGTACATCGCACACGGCTTCGCGCCGTACATCAAGGGCCGCCCGTACGCCAAGCCGGGCGACTCCGACTACCACCACGGCGCCTCCGTGACGCTGGAGTACGCGCTGTCCGACGCGATGCTCGCCCAGATGGCGCGCGACCTCGGCCACCGCGCGGACGCGGCACGCTACGCGGCCCGGTCCCGCGACTACCGCAACCTCTTCGACGCCTCGACGGGCTTCTTCCGCGCCCGGGGCACCTCCGGCGCCTTCACCGGGCAGGCCGACCCGGCCCGCGGCGAGGGCTTCCACGAGGGCACCGCCTGGCAGTACCAGTGGCTCGTGCCGCAGGACCCGCGCGGCCTGATCGGCCTCCTCGGCGGCGAGAAGGCGGCCAACGACCGCCTCGACGCCTTCTTCGCCTACGACCGGCTGCTGAAGGACCCGGCGGGGACCGCGCGGAAGGTCTGGGTGAACGGCCCGTACGCGTACTACAACGCGGACAAGTACAACCCGCAGAACGAGCCGGACCTCATCGCCCCCTACGCGTACCTCTCGACCGGCCAGCCCTGGAAGACGACGGACGTGGTGCACGCGGCGCTGACCCTTTTCACGGACGGGCCGACGGGCATGACCGGCAACGACGACCTCGGCACCATGTCCGCCTGGAACGTGTTCTCGTCGATCGGCCTCTTCCCGGTCCAGCCCGGCTACGGCACCTGGGGCCTGAGCACCCCCGTCTTCGACCGGGTCGACCTGGTCCTGGACCCGGCGTACTACCCGCGCGGCGGCCTGACCGTCACCGCGCCGGGCACCTCGGACCGGGACCGGTATGTGCAGCGGGTCAGCCTCGACGGGGCCGGCTACTCCCGGACGTACGTGACCAACGACATGGTGCGCCGTCTGGGCACGCTGGCGTTCACGGTCGGCGCGCGCCCGTCCGGGTGGGGCACGGCGCCGGAGGCCGCGCCGCCGTCGCTGAAGTGACCTCGGACGTCTCCTCGTACGCCACCCCGTACATCACCTCAAACGTCCCATGAGTACCGCTGAGTCCCGCCCTCACCGGAGAGGCGGGACTTAATGCGACGTTAACTGTATGTAGCTTGATCGTACTTGACCGTAATCATCTATCGGAGGTTGACTTCTTGCTTCATTCATCGTCGACGCGAGGCAAGCCATTGACTTCCGACCTGCTCGCACCACTCGACCTGGCCTTCTGGAACATCGAGTCCGCCCGTCACCCGATGCACCTGGGCGCACTCGGCGTCTTCTCCTGCCACTCGCCCACCGCGGGCGCCCACGCCGCCGACCTCCTCGCGGCGCGCGCCGCCGCGGTGCCCGGGCTGCGCATGAGGATCCGCGACGTCTGGCTGCCGGAGGTGCGTCTGCCGCGTCACCTCTCCGACGTGCGCTTCCCGCTCGCCCTCGGCGGCGCGACCCGCGAACCGGCCCCCGACTTCGACCCGCTCGACCATGTGCGGCTGCACGCGCCCACCACCGACTTCCACGCCGCCGCGGGCCGGCTCATGGAGCGCCCGCTGGAGCGGGGCCGGCCACCGTGGGAGGCGCATGTGCTGCCGGGGGAGTCCGGCACCAGCTTCGCCGTCCTGTTCAAGTTCCACCACGCGCTCGCCGACGGACTGCGCGCCCTGACGCTCGCCGCGGCCATCATGGACCCGATGGACCTGCCGGCGCCCCGCCCGCGTCGCCCGGAGCCCGCCCGAGGCCTCCTGCCCGACGTGCGCAAAATCCCCGGTCTGCTGCGCGGCACCCTCGCCGACGTGGGCCGGGCCCTCGACATCGGGGCCTCCGTCGCCAGGTCCACCCTCGGCATGCGGACCTCCTCCGCGCTGGTCTCGCAGCCCAGCGGCACCCGCCGCACCGCCGGGGTCGTCCTCGACCTCGACGATGTGCACCGGGTGCGCAAGACGGCGGGCGGCACGGTCAACGACGTGCTCATCGCGGTCGTGGCGGGCGCCCTGCGCCGCTGGCTCGACGAGCGCGGCGACGGCAGCGAGGGCGTCGAGCCCCGCGCCCTGATCCCGGTCTCCAACCGGCGCCCCCGCACCGCCCAGCCACAGGGCAACCGGCTCTCCGGTTATCTGATACGGCTCCCGGTCGCCGACCCGGACCCGCTGGAGCGGCTGCGGACGGTGCGCACGGCCATGGACCGCAACAAGGACGCCGGGCCCAACCGCGGCGCGGGAGCCGTCGCCCTGCTCGCGGACCATGTGCCCGCGCTGGGCCACCGGCTGGGCGGACCGCTGGTCAGCCAGGCCGCACGGCTCTGGTTCGACATCCTGGTCACCAGCGTCCCGCTGCCCAGCCTCGGTCTGAAGCTCGGCGGCAACCCCCTCACCGAGATCTATCCGCTCGCCCCGCTGGCCAGCGGCCAGTCCCTGGCGGTGGCGGTCTCGACGTACCGGGGGCGGGTCCACTACGGGCTCGTCGCCGACGGCCGGGCGGTCCCGGACCTGGAGCTGCTGGCCCGTGCGGTGGCGGAGGAGGTGGAGGCACTGCTGGAGGCCTGCGGCACCTGAGCGGGCCTTTGTGTGCCGGGACGTCCCTGCCGTGCGCTGTCGGCCGGTCACCACCCGTCGTCGTGATCAGCACGGGTTTGGTGACCCGGCCCGGCGCTCCGTAAAATTCCGCGTTCGAAGGCGAGCGCGGTTCGGAGCGCTGCGCGGGTGAGTGAGGAACGGCAGCGCGATGACGGTGACAGAGGAAGGCCTGGCGGGCGGTGGCCCTGCGGCCATGGACGAGCTGCCGTACGGACCCGGCATCGACCCGGAGCGCCTGGCCGTCTGCCTCAGCGTCCTTCAGGAGCTCGACGACCTCGACGTCGACCACCCCGACGCGGTCAAGGTGCGCCGGGCCACCTCGCACATCTACCGCACGGTCAAGCAGCGCCGCCGCCAGGAGCGCCGGGCCGCCAAGACCGCCCACGACAAGGCGGTCACCGAGGCGACGGCGACCGGCTCCGCACAGCGCATCGACGACGAGACCGAGGGCATCCTGCCCTCCTCGGTGACCGGGGCCGGCCAGATCGCGGGGATACTCCAGCGCCCGCGCTCCTGCTACACCTGCAAGAGCCGCTATGTCGAGGTCGACTACTTCTACCACCAGCTCTGCCCGGACTGCGCCGCCGAGAACCGGGCGCGCCGCGACGCCCGGGCCGACCTCACGGGCAAGCGGGCACTGCTCACCGGCGGCCGCGCCAAGATCGGCATGTACATCGCGCTGCGGCTGCTGCGGGACGGTGCCCACACCACCATCACCACCCGCTTCCCGAGCGACGCGATCCGCCGCTTCAAGGCCCAGCCCGACAGCGACGAGTGGATCCACCGGCTGAAGATCGTCGGGATCGATCTGCGTGACCCCGCCCAGGTGGTGGCGCTCGCCGACTCGGTGGCCGCCGAGGGCCCCCTCGACATCCTGATCAACAATGCCGCCCAGACCGTGCGCCGTTCCCCGCAGGCGTACAGCGAGCTGGTCGCCGCCGAGTCGGCCCCGCTGCCCGCGGGCGAACTGCCGGCGGCCCAGGTCATCGGCGCCTTCGGCTCCGGCGCCGTGACCGCGCTGCCCGTGGCCGGCGGCGGCGCCCTGACCGCCCAGGACGTCACCGACCTGGCACTGGTCTCCGGTTCGGCCTCCCTGGAGCGGATCGCGGCCGGCACGGCCATCGACGCGGGCGGACTCGTGCCCGATCTCCACGACACCAACAGCTGGGTGCAGACCGTCGAGGAGGTCACGCCGATCGAACTGCTGGAGGTCCAGCTCGCCAACTCCACGGCCCCGTTCATCCTCATCAGCCGTCTGCGCCCGGCGATGGCGGCCTCGTCGGCCCGGCGCACGTACGTCGTGAACGTGTCGGCGATGGAGGGCGTCTTCAACCGCGGGTACAAGGGCGCGGGGCACCCGCACACCAACATGGCCAAGGCCGCCCTCAACATGCTCACCCGCACCAGCGCCCAGGAGATGTTCGACAAGGACCGCATTCTGATGACCGCGGTCGACACCGGCTGGATCACCGACGAGCGCCCGCACCCGGACAAGGTGCGGCTGGCGGACGCCGGCTTCCACGCCCCGCTCGATCTCGTGGACGGCGCCGCCCGGGTATACGATCCGATTGTGCGCGGCGAGCAGGGCGAGGACCTGTACGGCGTCTTCCTGAAGGACTACGCGCCCGGCAAGTGGTGACCGGGTCGCGATCCGGCAGGCGGTGATGATCCGCCTCAGGCGCGTAGGCCGGCGGCGGACGGGAACTCGCTCTGGTGAGACCGCTAGGAGTTCTCATGTCCATTCCACACGAGATCGACCCGCGTGCCCACGGCGATCCCCGCAACCGGTACGTGACCGACGAACAGTTCTACCGTTCCGATCGCCCGGCGGACAGTGCTCTGCCCGAGGACCGGCCACGCGGTGGCCGGCCGCCGACCCCGTTGAAGCACCGCGGAACGTGGGGCACGGTCGCGCTGATCGCCTGCATCATCCTGCTGATCGCCGCCGGGATCGCATTGTTCCCGTGAGCGATCGAACGACACCGTTCCCCTCGTGAACGGCGTGCGCCCCGGAGGCGGAGGACTCCGCGGCGCACGCCGCTCTGAGCACGCACGTACGAAAAACCGTTGGCCGGGACCGTGCGCCGCTGGTTAGCGTCCCAACATGACCGTGCGCCATGTCCTGCTCTCCGGCATCGTCGGCTCGACCGCCTACGGGCTCGCCCACGCTGGCTCCGACGTGGACCGGCTGGGCCTGTTCGCGGCGCCCACCGAGCAGCTGCACGGTCTGCACCGGCCGACGGAGTCCCATGTCACCACGGCCCCGGACCGCACCCTGCACGAGGCCGCCAAGTGGTGCCGGCTCGCCCTGGGCGGCAATCCGACCGCCATGGAGCTCGTCTGGCTGCCCGCCGAGCTGTACGAGCTGCGCACACCGCTCGGCGAGGAGCTGATCGGCATCCGCACCTCGTTCCTGTGCGCGAAGCGGGTCCGCGACGCCTATCTCGGTTACGCGACGCAGCAGTTCAGGCGTCTCGAAGCCCGCGCTGCGGGTCCCCTCCCGGCGGATGTGCGCGCACGTACCGCCAAACACGCCCGCCACCTCAAGCGGCTGTGTCACCAGGGCCTGGAGCTGTACACGACGGGGCGGCTGACGATCCGCCTCGAGAACCCGGAGGAGTACCGCGACTTCGGCGAGCGGGTGGCAGCGGACCCGTCGGTCGCGCTGCCCCTGCTGCGGTTCTACGAGAGCGCCTTCGACGAGACACCCACCGTGCTGCCGGAACAGCCCGACGAGGCGCCGGCCGAGGCATGGCTGCGCCGTGTCCGGGCCCACTTCTACGAGGCCGGGGCCACACTCTCCCCGGGCCGTCCCGTGGGCGTGCCCGGACAACGGCACTGACGGCGTTCTACACCCGGGCGGGGGAGAGGTGCGCGGGCACACGCCCGGGAGCCCCTTCCCGGCTCGCGGCGACGGCGAGCAGGGACAGTACGGCACAGACGGCGTAGGCCGCGCCGGGCCAGGCCAGCAGCGCCGGGTACGGGCTCGGGTGCGGCAGCCGGTCCTCCGCGCGGATCAGCAGCGGGACGAGGCGGCCGACCGTGGCGAGGGCCCAGGCGGCCAGCGTGATCCGGTGGAGCATCCGCCGCCGGCCCGGTCCGTGCGCCAGCCACATCATCGTCGGCAGGCACCAGACCCAGTGATGGCTCCAGGAGATGGGGGAGACCAGCAGCCCGTACAACTCGGCGGTGACGAGCACGCCTAGCAGGTCATGGCGCCGTACGGCGCTCCACAGGGCACCGGCCGCCACCACTGTGACCAGCACCAGGCCCGTCCACCAGGCCACGGAGGCGAGAGGGTCGGGGCCGAGCAGCCGGTCGAGCGCTCCGCGCAGGGACTGGTTGCGCACCGACCAGGCGGGGCCGATGCGCTGAGTGTCCGTCACCAGCCCGAACCAGTAATGTGCCGACTCCCGGGGTGCGATCAGCCAGGCCAGGGCCGTGGCTCCGGCACCGGCGGTCAGGGCCCAGGCCGCGGCCCGCCACTGCCGCGTCGCCAGCAGATACAGCACCCCGAAGGCCGGGGTCAGTTTGACCGCGGCCGCGAGGCCGAGGGCCGCTCCCCGGGCCACCGGAGCGAGCGGCACCGCGAGCGCCGCCAGGACCACGGCGCTCAGCAGCAGATTCACCTGGCCCTGGTCCAGGGTGTGGCGCACCGGCTCCAGCCACAGACCGACGGCGGTCCAGAGCAGGACACGGGACCGCGCGGGCCCCTCGCGGCCGGCGCACAGCAGCCGGGCCGCGCAGTCGGCGACCACCGCGAGGGCCGCCACGGAGGCCGCCTGCCACAGGGCGACCACGAGCGTCCAGGGCAGCCGCGCGAGCGGCAGGAACACCAGGGCCGCGAACGGCGGATAGGTGAACGGCAGTACGGGGATCGGCGGAGCGGTGTGCAGCTGGTAGTCGTAGAGGCCACCGGCGAGGACCAGCGGGGACGCCTCGCGGTAGACGCGCAGATCCAGGGGTGTGGGCGGGGAGACGACGACAGCCAGCAGATGAAGGGCCAGGGAGGCGGCCAGACACCACCCGGCATGCCGGGCCGGCCACGTGCCGATGACCCGTCCCCGGCCCGGAGCGGTTGCGTGTCGGCGGCGCATCCCGGTGAGTCTGACACGGTGGGACGGCCGCCCCGGCGATTGCTCCGACCGACAGCACGTCGTACGTCACGCGCTGTACAGTGCGCGCCGCACATCACGCGACGTACGTCGTGCCCTCGCGATGCGTCCCGGCCGCGCCGGCCTCAGTCCACGGCCCACAGCCGGGCACGGCCGGCCGCCACCAGTTCGAGCACCGTCCGCCAGTCCTCCAGCACTCCGGCGTCCAGCCCCCGGACCTTGGCCGCCTCGTCCGCCTGACGCAGGGTGAGGGCGTCGTCGGCCATCGGGTCGCGGACGAACGCGGCCGCCTCCTGGGGCGTCATCGCCTCGCCCCGCCGGGCCGGGAGCGACGCGCTCCGCGCCGACGGACCGGGTGCCGGGGAGACCGCGGCCAGATAGCGGTCCGCGACGGCGTGCAGACGTACGAGGCGGGAGACTCGCTCACCGAGCAGCGGCCGTACCGCGTCGGCCGCCCGGTCCGCATGTCCGGTGGCGTCGTCCGGCCGTAGCAGCAGCCCGATGTCGTGGACCAGGCCGGCCACCTGGAGTTCCTTGTCCGCAGGGCGACTTCGGCGCAGCAGGGCGGCGGTCTGCAGGGCGTGTTCGTGCACATCGACCGGCTCGTCGTCACGGTCCGGGGTGCGCCGCGCGCCTCGGCAGGCGTGCAGCAGATCCATCAGCTCCTCGACGCTGCGCAGCTCCATGCGTCAGTCCTCCCGCGAGAAAAGCCGTTGCCGACGGTCAGCAGATCATGGCGAGCTTGCGACTCAGCCAACAGGACCTGAACTGAGCACCGTCCGCGCCGGACCGGGCACCGGCCGTGCCGGTGGGCAGTTCGAGCACTGGGCCGAACGAGTGACGGCAAAACGGATGTCTGATGTCAAAAAGGTTAATAATCTGACCGGATGAGAGGTGGATGACCCAAGACAGTTACCTGTTTGTTTCAGCCCCATCGAGCGGGTGCCCGCTCATTTGGTTAACCTGGACGGTACGGACAGTCTTTGGGTCCACCCGACCCACAGTCCGTCCCGGGACAAGCCGGTCACCACGGCCTGCTCTCGTACGAGTTGCCGGCGCCACCGCGTCCGACCTGTTTTCGACTCAGACCCGAGCGGACGTCGTGCGTGCAGCGGCAGACTGGACCGGTACGTCCTGAGGGTTACCCGACACAAAAGGAGTGCGCGGTGACACCGGAGAAGACGAATCGCGATCAGCGCCCCAAGGAACACGGGGAGCGCGGGGGCCGCCGGACGGAGCAGAAGCTCGGCAGTCTCGACGTGTGGGCCAGGTCCGCCCCCATCCGGCTGGCGGGCTACGAGGAGGATCTCGCCGAGCCCCACATCCTGCCAAGCGTCGACTGACCTCACAGTACCGTCATGATCGCTGACGGCATGGGCGTGTCAGACTCGCGCCCATGCTGATCAGAGAAGCTGCGGCCGAGGACTGGCCGCGCATCTGGCCCTTCTGGCATCGGATCGTCGCCGCCGCCGAGACGTACACCTGGGACCCGGAGACCCCCGAGGACGCGGCCCGCGCTCTGTGGATGGCGCCGGGCAAGCGTGTGTACGTCGCCGAGGACGACACCGGTGCGATCGTCGGCTCCGCCTATGTCACGCCGAACTACGGCGGCCCCGCGGCACGCATCGCGAACGCGGCCTTCATGGTCGATCCGGACTGCGCGGGACGCGGTGTCGGCCGGGCCCTCGCCGACCACATCCTGGCCGTGGCGAGGGCCCAGGGGTATCGCGGCATGGTCTTCAACGCCGTGGTCGAGACCAATCCCGCGGTGAAGCTCTGGATGTCGCTCGGCTTCAGCATCCTGGGCACCGTTCCGGGCGCCTTCGAGCACCCCCGCCACGGCGCGGTCGGGCTCCATGTCATGTACCGCGCGCTCTGACATCCCTGCTTGACGTACCGCCCGAGAGCGTCGACGCCACGGGCGGTACACCGCTGCCCCGACCGCTTCGGCGTCGGCCGCTCGTCGGCTGCTTCGGGGGCCCGGCCCGGGGAACCCGGCCGTCATGACCGAGCACACCGGCGCCCGGGCGTCGTACTGGATCGAGACCGCGCCGGGGCTTGCCCGCCCGGCCCTCACCGAGGACCTCACGGTCGACGTGGCCGTGATCGGGGCGGGGATGGCGGGGCTCAGCACCGCCTGGGAGGTGGCGCAGAGCGGCCGTAGCGTCGCCGTGCTGGAGGCGGGCCGTCTCGCCGGCGGCGTCACCGGGCACACGACGGCCAAACTCACCGCGCTGCACACGCTCGTCTACCAGCGGCTGCGCCGCACCCGGGGCGCCGAGGGCGCACAGCTCTACGCCCGTTCCCAGACGGAGGCCCTCGGCAGAGCGGCCGAACTGGTCGAGCGGCTCGGCATCGACTGCGACTGGGAGACCGCCCCGGCGTACACGTACGCGTCGGACCCCGACCGGGTGCCCGCACTGCGCGCCGAGGCGGAGGCCGCCAGGGAGGCGGGGCTGCCGGCCGAGTTCGTCACCGACACGGAGCTGCCCTACCCCGTGGCGGGCGCGGTCAGGGTCCCCGACCAGGCGCAGTTCCATCCGCGCAAGTACCTCCTCGCGCTGGCCGACGCGCTCGAACAGCGGGGCGCCCGGCTGTACGAGCACACCCGTGTCGTCGGGCTGGACGAGTCGGACCCCTGCCGGCTGCGCACCGAGGCGGGGCACACGGTCACGGCACGGGACGTGGTGGTGGCGACCCACTACCCGATCTTCGACCGCGCGATGCTCTTCGCCCGGCTCTCGCCGAGGCGCGAACTGGTCCTCACGGCCCCGATCGACGCGGCCCGCGCCCCTCGCGGCATGTACATCACACCCGCGGAGAACACCCGTTCCCTGCGGACCGCGCCCCTGGACGACGGCTCCCGGCTGCTGATCGTCACCGGAGAGCACTTCACACCGGGCACGGCGGACG
>NZ_JBIARC010000064.1:0-43542 GCF_042889625.1 Streptomyces sp. NPDC002573
AACGACGTCCGGGTGCCGTGGAACCCCGGCGCAGCCGCAGCGACACGCGAAGGCCCCGCCCGCGATCACGCGGGACAAACAGGGCGAACCATCAACCTCATCAGGCAATCGCGACCGCTGACGAATCGAGGTTAGCTGTCGGCGGTTGTCAGCGTTGATGTTCGGGCAGCGAGGTTGCCCAGCTGGCGCCACTGGTGGAAGAGGAAGACAAAACCGCCGCGCGGATGCGGGTGTGAGGTCCTGCACCAGCGCCAAGAGGGCGGTGCAGGGCCTCGTGGGCGTCCGGGACTGCTACCTAGTGCGGGAGCGACATGGAGATGGATTCGCCGCAGGCATCGATCACGGCAAACCTGTCATGTGCGTCCACGACTCGGATGTTCGCGCGGTCGTCGTCGGGGTTATGCGGTGCCGAGACCAGCACTTCGTCCGTTGTCACGCAATAGTCGCCGGCACTCTTCGCGCCGCGAGGGGTGTATTGAAGGTCGACCGTCACCTTCGCACCCTTATGCAGAGTGACGGTTTTGGGGTGTCCGTGGCCGACGCCTTCAAGGCTGTTCGCCTTCCCGTTGTGGATGAGGACACCCGGGTAGCCGGCGAACACGCAGGGTCGCGACGCAGGGTTGGCAGCCGTCAATCGCGCGTCGCGCCGACTGCTGCCCTTCGCCGGGAGCAGGACCAGCTTCCACGCCAAGGATTTGGTCCGGCACTCCGCTGGTTTCCCTGCCGGGGGCTGAGCGGCGGAGGCGGTGGCGGATGCGCTCACCGAGCTGGTCACGGGCTTGGTGGTTTTGTCCTGTGCGGCTGTGTGGCCACAGGCCGTCAGTGCCATGCCGACCATGAGCACTACCGTGCCTCCGGCGAGACGGGTCGTAGTTCGCATGATTCCCCCTGAATCCATGAGTCTGGTTCTCGCGTGTCAGGTTCCGGGGTAGACCAGCGTGTTCTCGCTACCCAGGTTCTGGTAGGCAGTATCTGCGTACAGGGTGGTCTCGCCATCGGACCAGCGGACGATCAGGTCGTCGTTGAAGTTGTTTGCCGTGTAGTTGCCTGCCGTCATCACCAGGTCGTGCTTCCACAGGTCGTTGGCGTCACGCATGCGGGCCTCGGCGCCCAGCCCTGCGGTCGAGGTGGCCACGTAGGTGTCGAGCTCGCCGTCGACCCAGCGTACGAGCACGTCCCAGTTGCCGTTACCGCTGAAGTTGCCACTGGTCAGCAAGGTGGCGTTCTTCCAGGTGTCGTTCTTGGCCAGGAGGCGGTTCTCGGTTCCGAAGGTGCCGGCGCCGACGTAGGTGTAAAGGGTCAGTTCGCCGTCGACCCAGCGAACCATCAGGTCGGTCGCGTATTTCCCGTTGTGGAACTGTCCGGCCGAGATCTGTATGGCGTCCTTCCAGATGGAGCCGGAGGGCGCCATCTGGATCTCATTGCCCATGCCGGACGTGCTCACATCGGGGTAGAGGGTGACCTCGCCGTCGGACCAGCGCACCATGAGATCGGACAGGTTACTGCCGGCGAAGTCCCCACCGGTGATGGTTTCTGCGTGTGTCCAGATGGACTTGGGCTTCTGCAGTTGCGTCTCGGGCAGGAACCCGCCCTTGCCATCGCCGGGATACAAGGTGACTTCGCCGTCGGACCAGACCACGATCAGGTCACTGCGGTGGTTGCCCGTGTAGTCACCCGAGGCCAGTAGCTTGGCGTGTTGCCATAGCGCAGCTCCGCCGGGAAGCTCGCCCTGGAGGCCCTGGTACGGAGGCAGGTTGGTCGGAGGATCCTGGTTGGCGACGGCGTTCGCAAGGAGGTTGGCGGCGTCGGTGCCGAACGCCGGGGCGTAGCTGATGTAGTCGACGTTCGCGTCGTTGCCGCCGCCGTTGTATCCACCGAGGTTGCCGATGACATGGCCGCTGCGTGCGTCGTCCTGGTAGTCGGTGATCCAGGGGCTGCCGGACACTCCGCCGTAGTAACCACCGCAGGTCATCGACATCTGTCGGAATCTGGGCAGTTGCGTCGTCGGCACGGTGCACTTGATGGCCTGCCCGGCGTCATTGTGGTTGTCGTGGCCCGGGTAGCCCACGACAGTGATGTCATTGTGGTCGTATCCGGTCGGCTGGGTGAAGGTCAGTCCTCCTCCTCGACCTTCAGCCGGAAGGGGATCGAGCGCCGGTGCGCGGCGCCGGAGGGAATCTGTCGCATGCTGCCCCTTGTCGGCGGCCGTTCGTGTGGTTCATGACGACCGTAGAAGGGTGTGCGCGGTCGGATTGCCGTGGGGCGCACCGGGTGTTGTCCCCTGGTGCACCGCCACGGCGTGCCGCGTCACACGGCGTCCCGGTCCTGCCGCCGGGCGGTGGTGCGGTGCTCGGTGAGCCAGTAGAGCAGGGCGAGGACCGGCAGGGCCGCGCCGAGGACGGTGACCGCGCCCCAGCCGCCGGAGCGGTAGGCGACCGAGCCGAGCTGTGAGCCGAGGGCGCCGCCGAGGAAGAAGGTGGCGATGAAGGCGCTGTTGAGGCGGGCGCGGGCGGCGGGGTCGAGCTGGTAGACGGTGTGCTGGCCGAGGATCAGCGTGGTCTGTACGGCCATGTCGACGGCGATGGCGGCCAGGGCGAGCAGGACGATGCTGTGCCCGCCGAGGCCCGCGACGGCGAAGGCCAGGGCGGCGACGGCGAACGCGACGCCCGTGATGGGCCGGGTCAGGCCCCGGTCGGCCCAGTGCCCGGCGAACGGGGCGATGGCGGCTCCGGCGGCTCCGACGAGGGCGAAGATGCCGACGCCGACGGGGGAGTAGTGGAAGCGGGGGCCGGTCAGGACGTAGGAGACGGTGGTCCAGAAGGCGCTGAAGGAACCGAACATGGCGGCCTGGTAGAGACCCCGGCGCAGCAGCGCGGGGTGAGTGCGCACCAGGCGCACGGTGGAGCGCAGCACATGGTGGTAGGGCACCGTGGTGGTGGGCGCGTGCTGGGGCAGTGCCGCACGCAGGGCCACGGCCAGGAGGGCCATCAGAACCGCGGAGCCGAGGTAGACGACTCGCCAGCCGGCGAGGTCGGAGACCAGGCTGCTCAGCGTGCGGGAGAGCAGGATGCCGGTGAGCAGTCCGCTCATCACCCGGCCGACGATCCGGCCGCGGGCGTGGTCCGGGGCGAGGCTCGCGGCGAACGGGACCAGGATCTGGGCGACGACGGAGGTGGCCCCGCTGATCAGGGAGGCGGCCAGCAGCATGGGGAAGCCGGTCGCGAGGCCGGCCGCCACCAGGGCCAGTGTGGTCACCGCCAGCAGCACGGTGACCAGGCTGCGCTTCTCCAGCCGGTCGCCGAGCGGGACCAGGAAGAGCATGCCGATCACGTAGCCGACCTGGGTGAGCGTGATCAGTAGGCCCGCGGTGGCGGTGCTGATGTGGAAGACGTCGCGCAGCGAGGAGAGCAGCGGCTGGGCGTAGTACAGGTTGGCGACCGTCATTCCGGAGGCGACGGCGAGCAGTGCGACCAGCCAGCCCGGGACGCCGGGGGCGGCCTGGGCGGTGGTCTCGGTGCTGCGGGGCGTGCGCAGAGCGGACGACTGGGACACGGGACCTTCTTCGGGAACGGAGCCGGGCGGGGCCGGCTCGGGGGGACGCCTTGCGGTGGTCGAGCAGCTTCCTCGGTGCTCTCACGGGACCAAGCGCTCGGCGGCTCCCGTTGCTTCCTCGTTCCGGGAGATGGTTTCAGACGTCAGTCATCTCGTCCGGCGATGACCATGCGGCTCTGGCCGTCGAGCCCCCGCACCGGGTGCTTGCTCATGATCGATAGCCGGTTGAACGCGTTGATGGTGATCGCCACCCAGATCACCGCGGAGATCTGGTCGTCCGTGAACACCTGCCGGGCCTCCTCGTACGAGGCCTCCTGGGCCGCGGCGTCCCTCGGCTCGGTGGTGGCCTCGGCCAGGGCGAGCGCCGCGCGCTCCTCGGGTGTGAACAGTTCGGTGTCCCGCCAGGCCGGCAGCACCCCGAGCCGCTGCGGGGTATCGCCGGCGCGCAGGGCGGCGCGGGTGTGTACGTTGAGGCAGTATGCGCACCCGTTGATCTGGGACACACGGAGGTTGATCAGCTCGACGAGGGTACGTTCGAGTCCCGCCTCGGCGGCGACGGTGTGCACCGCCTCCGAGGTCCCGACCAGCGCGCGGTAAGCCGAAGGGCTCTGCTTGTCGAGGTAGATGCGCCGGTGGGCGGGGTGCGTCGTGGGGGTGGTCAACTCGGGACTCCTTCGGCGGCCGCTTCCGACCCGTCGTTCCGTCGTGTACGTGACACCACCATCGTCCTATGATCGGGGCGATAGTTGTTTAATATAAAACCATTATGAAGGTCGAGAGGCGGTCACGGTGAGCAACGTCGAAACAGAGCCGGTCGAGGCGCGCTGCCGCGCGGCGGCGGACGGCGGGCAGCCGGCACAGGGGCCGCGGGTCGATGTGATCACCGCGCGCGACGTACCGCTCGGCGGCCCGCGCGCGATGACCGTGCGGCGCACCCTGCCCCAGCGGGCCCGGACCCTGATCGGGGCCTGGTGCTTCGCCGATCACTACGGGCCTGACGATGTCGCCGCGACCGGCGGCATGGATGTCGCCCCCCATCCGCACACCGGGCTGCAGACGGTGAGCTGGCTCTTCAGCGGGGAGATCGAGCACCGCGACAGCCTGGGCAGCCATGCGCTCGTCAAGCCCGGCGAGCTGAACCTCATGACGGGCGGGCACGGCATCTGCCACTCGGAGGTCTCCACCCCGCGCACCACGGTCCTGCACGGCGTCCAGCTGTGGGTGGCCCTGCCGGAGGAACACCGGCACACCGAGCGGGACTTCCAGCACCATGTGCCCGAGCCCCTGCGGATCGACGGCGCCGAGATCAGGGTCTTCCTCGGCAGCCTGGCCGGCGCGTCGTCCCCGGTGCGGACCTTCACCCCGCTGCTCGGCGCCGAGATCGTCCTCCAGCCCCGTACGACGGTCACGCTCGCCGTCGACCCCGCCTTCGAGCACGGCCTGCTCGTCGACCAGGGGGATGTGCGGGTGGCCGATGTGGCCCTGCGCCCCGCCGAGTTGGCCTACGTCCACCCCGGAACCGAGGCGCTGACCCTGACGAACGAGTCGGCGGAGCCCGCGCGGACGGTGCTGCTCGGCGGAACTCCCTTCAAGGAGGAGATCGTCATGTGGTGGAACTTCATCGGCCGCAGCCACGACGACATCGTCGAGGCGCGTGCGGACTGGGAGAACAACTCCGACCGCTTCGGCGCGGTCGAGGGATATCCGGGGAACCGGCTTCCCGCCCCCGCCCTGCCGAATGCCATCATTACGCCGCGCAGGAATCCACCGCGCGACTGACGCGCCGTCGAAGTCACGGGCACGGTCCGATGCCCTGAGGCGCACTGGAATTCACTGACACCCGGTCAAGGACACTGACCCACAGTCGAGACAATCGATTGACACTCGAAACACCCGACACTCTGTCGAAAGGCACCCCATGAGCCAGCCTTCCGCCGCTCCGGTCGTCGAGCGGGCAGACGCCAGGCACCGCTACGAGATCCTGGTCGACGGCAAGCGCGCCGGTCTGACCGCGTACCGCGACCACGACGCGCAGCGCGTCTTCTTCCACACCGAGGTCGACGAGGCCTTCGCCGGCCAGGGGCTGGCCGGCCGCCTGGTCGAGGAGGCGCTCACCGATGTGCGCGCCCAGGGGAAGCGCATCGTGCCGGTCTGCCCCTACGTGGCGAAGTTCCTGAAGAAGCACGAGGAGTTCTCCGACATCACCGACCCGGTGACGCCCGAGATCCTCGCCTGGCTGGAAAAGGAACTCGGCTGACCGTCCGGCGCTGCGACAGGCCGCCCGGTCCCGGCCGGGCGGCCTGTCCGCGCAGTGCACACCTCTTTGCCCACAGTGCACTGTTTCCCGCACGACTCGTCCCCGCGCGGCGACCGTGACCACCGTGGAAGCTGAATTCCCGCATAGACACGATCGAGGTGTTGATGTGGAGAAATGGGCCAGGCGTGAGGACGAGCGACTGCTCACCGGGAAAGGCCGGTACGTCGCCGATATCAGAGTGCCGGGATGTCTCGACGCCGCATTTGTGAGAAGCCCGGTCGCTCACGGTGTGCTGCGCGAGGTGGACTGCACGGCGGCCCGTGCCGTCCCCGGCGTGGCCGGCGCCTGGTCCGCGGCGGATCTGCCGGAGCTGCCACCGGTTCCGAACACCCTGCTCGCCATGCTCTCCACGGAGGAGGCCGTGGCGGGCCGTGAGTGGCCCGCACTCGTGAAGGACCGGGTGCGCTACCCGGGCGAGGCACTGGCGGTAGTCCTCGGGGAGGACCGCTACCGGGCCGAGGACGGGGTCGCCGAGGTCACCGTCACGATCGATCCCCTGCCCGCCGTGGTGACGCCGTCCGCGGCGCTCGAGGACGAGGTCCGGCTGTTCGACGGCCTGAGCAACGTCGTCCTGCGGGGCGAGGCGGGAGAGCCCGTCGAGGAGTCGGTGCGTTCGGTGCTCACCAACACCATGGTGATCTACCCGTACCGGGGCGCCGGACGCCCCGAGGCGGCGATCGCGATCGAGCGGAGCATCGACCTGCTCGCCCGGCGACTCGGGATGGACCCGGTCGAACTGCGACGGCGCAACTTCATCCCGCCGGACGCCTTCCCGTACGAGACACCGGTCGGACGCGTCTACGACAGCGGGAACTACGCCGCCGCCCTGGACCTGGCCCTGGAGGCGCTGGACCACGACAGATGGCGTGCCGAGCAGGCCCGCCGCCGCAAGGACCCGGACGCCTTTCCGCTGGGCATCGGAGTCTCCTGCTATGTGGAGCGCTCCGGCGGCGAGACCGGCGGCCTGCACGAGTTCGGCAGCCTCCAGGCCGGCGAGGACGGCAAGATCACCGCGCGGTGCGGTACCGCGCCCAGCGGTCAGGGACACGAGACGGTCTTCCCCGCGCTGATCGCCGGGTTCCTCGGGGTGCCGGAGACACAGGTCCGCCTCGTCGAGGGCGACACCGACGAACAGCCCGAAGGACTGGGCTCGTTCGCCAGCCGCTCGGCGCAGATCGACGGCGCCCTGTTCCGGCACCTGGCGGACCTGCTGATCGACGAGGCCCGCACCCGGGCGGCGGGGCTGTGGGATCTGCCGGTCGACCGGATCGAGTGGACGGACGGCTCCGTGCACACCGCCCACGACGGCACGCCCCTCATGGGCCTGGGCGAACTGGTGAAGCACACCGGGCCGTTGCGCGTCGAGGACCGGTTCGAGAGCAGCCAGGCGTTCCCCTTCGGCGCGCACGCGGCGGTGGTCGAGGTGGATGTGGACCTGGGCACCGTGCACATCCTGCGCCTCGTGGCCGTCGACGACTGCGGAGTGATCCTCAGCCCCGCGGTGGTGCACGGCCAGGCGTACGGATCGGTCCTGCAGGGCGTTGGTCAGGCCCTCTACGAAGGCATGCGGTTCGACGACGACGGCGTACCGCATCTGGCCGGCGGCTTCCTGGACTATCTGCTCCCGACGTTCACCGAAGTCCCGCCCATCGACGTCAAGGACACCCACACCCCGAGCCCCAACTCCCCACTGGGCGCCAAGGGAGCGGGGGAGTCGGGCTGCATCGGCACACCTGCGGCCGTCGTCAACGCCGTGGCCGACGCCCTGCCGAACGTCGATCCCGGCCTGCTGCAGATGCCGCTCACCCCCGACAGCATTCTGCGCGCGTTGCGCGCCTCGGCGAACGAGGAAGGCGTCCGGTGAAACCCGCGGCCTTCGACTACACGGTGCCCCGTACGGTCGCCGAGGCCGTCGAGGCACTCGGCGACACCGAGCGCAGGGCCCAGGTCATCGCCGGGGGACAGAGCCTGATCCTGGAGATGCATCTGCAGCGCATCCGGCCGGAGCTCGTCGTCGACATCAACCGGATCCCGGAGCTCGACGGCATGAGCGTCGAGGGCGGCGCACTGCGCGTCGGCGCGCTGGTCCGGCACGCGGCCTTCGAGTCGCCCGACGCCGTACCGGGCCCGCTCGGCACGCTGCTGGCCCAGGCCGTGGTCAACATCGCCCATCCGCCGATCCGTTCCCGCGGGACCATGGTCGGCAGCTACGGCTGGGCCCATCCCGCCTCGGAATGGTGCGCCGTCGGTGTCGCCCTGGACGCCACCGTCGAGCTGACCGGACCCGACGGCGACCGGTCCGTCGCGGCCGGCGACTACTTCCTCGGGCCGTTCCGCACCGCCCGCCGGCCGCAGGAGCTCATCACCGCCGTACGCCTGCCGCTGCTCGGCGAGGACACCGGCGCGAGCTTCGTCGAGCACCGCCGCACGCACTTCTGCTTCGCCCAGGTCGCCGTCGGCACGACCCTGACGGTCGACGACGGCGTGATCAGCGACGTACGGATCGGACTGGTCAACTCCGCCGACCGCCCCGTACGGGCCCGTGCGGCGGAGGACGTGCTGCGGGGCAGCGAACTCGGCCAGCTCCCGGCGGGACAACGGGTCCACGACGACCATCCGTTCGCCCGGGCCGGCCGAGTCGCCGCCGAGCAGGACGCGGCGCCGTCGCCCGAACCGTTCGCCGACGCCGACTACAAACGGCACATCGTCAGCGTCCTGGTCGCACGAACGCTCCTCGAAGCAGCGAACGACCGGCGCGCCCGCCTCGCCGTACGAGAGGGAGACCACCGATGAGGATCACGCTCACCGTGAACGGCACCGGCCACTCCCTCGACGTGGAGCCCCGCCGTCTGCTCGCCGACGTCCTGCGGGACGACCTCGGGCTCACGGGTACGCACCTGGCGTGCGAGCACGGAGTCTGCGGGGCCTGCTCGATCCTCATGGACGGCGAACCGGTCCGCTCGTGCCTGGCGCTCGCCGTGCAGGCCTACGGGCGCTCCCTGCGCACGGTGGAGGGCCTGGCCGGCCCGGACGGCGAACCCCATCCGCTGGAGCGGGCGTTCTCGGCCGAACACGCCCTCCAGTGCGGCTTCTGCACCCCCGGGTTCCTCATGGTGGCCGCCGGGGCGCTCGACGCCGACCCCGATCTGGCCGACCACCCGGAGGCCATGGACCACGTGGTCGGCTCCAACATCTGCCGCTGCACCGGCTACGGGCCCATCCGGCGTGCCGTCGAGCGCGCGGCCCGGGAACAGCGCCGGGCCACGGCCTGACCCCCGCCCGGGCAACCGAGGGCACCCGGGCGGGACGACCCGGTCTCAGGCCCCTGCCCGGACCCAGTCGGCGTCGCCGGCCGACAGGCGGTGCGTGGCCAGGGAGGTGACCGCGAGCAGCGCCAGGGCGAGCCCCAGGGCCAGGACGAGATGGACGTGCAGCAGAAGCTGGGCCCCGATGAAGGCGCCGAGGAACATGGCCAGCACCGACAGGATCCGACGGCCCGGCCGGGGCGCCGTGCCACCTGCGGGCGCCGAGTCCGCGGCCAGCCCGGTCAGGGTCAGCGTGAGCACGGTCGTGGTGAGGTCCGGGACGCCGAGCCGCCGGGCCACCGCGTTCTGCAGGCCCATGGCGAGCCCGAGGAACACGACCAGCGTGTACTCGACGCCGGTGGTGACCTTGCCGTCGCCGATCGCGGCGGCGGCCACGGCCACGCCGACCAGGACCGTCTGCACGGCCGTGGCCGTCTTCAGCAGATTGCCCCGGTGATCGGCGAACCGCGTGCCCAGCCGGCCGCCGGTGAGCGCGCCCACGAGGAACGACGCCAGGGAGACGACGGAGGCCGCCGCGGACAGGTTCGGGGCGCCCGCCAGCGCGAACCCCAGGAAGACCACGTTGCCCGTCATGTTGGCGACGAAGACATGGCCGAGACCGAGGTAGCTCACGGCGTCGACCAGGCCGGTCACCACCGTCAGGGTCAGCATCAGCGGAGGCAGCGGACCATGGCGCTCTCCCCGCGGCGGGACGATCGTACGGTAGGCGTCAGTCAGCAGGCCGCGCATGCGGTGCCCTTTCCACGGTGTGGGACGACCGGTGCAGCACCACCCGGGTGAGCAGTCCGCTCAGCGGCCCGATCACGATCACGGCGATGGCGATCCACACCGGCCAGGATGTGATGCCCAGGGTGCGGTCGAGGGACCACCGGCCCGGCCCGGTCAGGGCGAGCGCCGCGGAGACGACGACGAGGACGAGCGGGTACTCGTAGCCGTCGTTCTGCACCCACAGCCCCTTGGACCACTTGACGGTGGCCGCCACGGTCATCACGCCCATCGCCGCCATGGCGGCCAGCGGGGTGAGCAGCCCGGCGGTCAGGAACAGGCCGGCACCGATCTGACTGCCTCCCGCGACCAGCGCGGTCAGCCGGCCACCGCGGAACCCGTCGTGACGGAACTCCTCCGTACCGCCTGCCAGGCCGTGGCCTCCGAGGTGGAAACTCACCTTCTGCACTCCGTGACCGGCGATGAGAAGGCCCACCGCCAGCCGGAGAAGCAGCAGTCCAGCGTTCATCGTGTTCCTGCCTGTTCCTGACTCGGTCCTTACTGTTTCAGAGGTTCGGTTCAGCCCGCGGCGTGCGCGCCCATGATGGCCTGCGCGTACACGAGGCCGAGGCCGTAGGTTCCGCCGTTCTCCTTCACGACGTCCCCGACGGCGGCGTACGTCTCCGTACGCGCCCAGTCGCGCTGGAGCTCCAGGAGCACCTGCACCCAGGTCACCGGAACAGCCCCGGCCTGGACCATGCGCTGGATGGCGTGCTCGTGCGCCTGCGGGGTGACACCGCCGGACGCGTCCGTGACCACGTAGACCTCGTAGCCCTGGGCGAGGGCGGAGAGCGTGGGCAGCACGATGCAGACCTCGGTCCACAGGCCGGCGATCACGAGCTTCTTGCGGCCGGTGGCCTTGACGGCCTCGACGAAGGCGACGTCCTCCCAGGCGTTCATCGTGGTGCGGTCGATGATCTTGTGGTCGGGGAAGACGGCCGGCAGCTGCGGCATGATCGGGCCGGAGAAGGACTCGGCGGCCACGGTGCTCAGGACGACCGGGACATCGAAGACCTTGGCGGCCTTGGCCAGGCCCACGGTGGAGTTGATGATCGCCGTGCGGTCGCCGCTGCCGGTCCCGAAGAACATCTGCGGCTGGTGGTCCACGAAGAGCACCGCACAGTTGTCGGGGGTCAGCAGGTCGGGGCTGGGGGCCGCGGTGACCTCGGAGATGTCGACCATGGGATTACCTTTCCATGAGGAGTGGCGCGGACGGTCGTCCGCGGCTCGAAGCACCGTCCGTACGGGGGACGGAAGCGTGGTGGTGCCCCGGGCGGGGCGGCGAGGGGCCCGGCCCCGCCCGGGAGTTCTAGAAGTCGAAGCAGGGGTCGAACGGAGCGCTCGCGGTGTCGGCCGCGAGGCCGCGCCGTACGCGCCACTGCCGGTGCTGCTCCGACTCGGCGGCGGCCTGTCCGAGCAACTCGGCCTGGCGGGCACCCGCGAGACCCGTCCGGGGCGCCGCCTGGTAGCCGCCGAAGTGCGCCACCGGGCTCCATGCGGGGCTGACCGGAGGCAGTTCCTCGTCGAGGCCCTCGTACTCGGCGGCGGCGTAGACGATCCGGCCGCCGGTGACGGTCAGCACCGACTCGATGTGCGGGATCTCCGCCTCCGGCACGGTGAAGTAGTCGTCGGACAGCACCGCGAGGTCCCCGTAACAGCCGGGTCGCAGCACTCCCTTGACCTCCTCCTCGCCGGTGAGCGCGGCGCCCGCGCGGGTGAACATCGCGAGGGCGGTGTGCCGGTCGACGCGGCTGGACGCCGGGCGCAGCACCAGATCACCGACGGTGCGGCCGCTGACCAGCCAGTGCAGGGCGACCCAGGGGTTGTACGTGGAGACCCGGGTGGCGTCGGTGCCTGCGGCCACCGTCAGTCCGCGCTCCAGCATGGACCGGATCGGCGGGGCGACCGCGGCGGCGCCGGGGCCGTAACGGCGCAGGAACGCCTCGCCCTGGAAGGAGAGACGATTCTGCACGGACATCGCGCCGCCGAGGGCCACGACCCTGTCGAGGCTGTCCGCGGACACCGTCTCGGCGTGGTCGAACAGCCAGCGGTTGCCGGCCGGGAAGAGGCCCTCCGCGGCGAGCTTCTCGAACACCGCGAGGTCACGGCGGATGGTCTCGTCATAGGTCGCGTGGAGCCGGAAGCCCCAGCCGTTCTCCATGAGCAGGCGGACCGCCCTCTCGAACTCCGCCTCGTAATCCGGGGCGAGTTCCGGGCGGGGCTGGTTGAAGTTCTCGAAATCGGCGGCCGCCCAGGTGAGGTTCTCACCCGCGCCGTTGAGCCGTAGCCATTCGTCACCGTCCGCGGGGTCGGCCATTTCTATCCAGCGGGTGAGATCGTCGATCTCCTGCCCCGCCGTCTGCGGGAAGAGGTGATAGGCGATACGCAGGGAAAGGCGGCCCTCCGCGGCCAGTTCCACAACGGTGCTGTAATTCTCGGGGAAGTTCTGGAAACCACCGGCGGCGTCGATCGCCGACGTGAGCCCGAACCTGTTCAGCTCCCGCAGGAAATGACGGGTCGACGTCTTCCTGTCCTCGCCCTCCAGCACCGGCGCCTTGGCCAGGGTCGAGTAGAGGATGAGCGCGCTCGGCGCGGCCAGCAGCATGCCCGTCGGCTCCCCGCCCCGGCCGCGGACGATCTGGCCGCCCCTGGGGCCGGGGGTGTCCTTGGTGTAGCCGACGGCCTTGAGCGCCGCCCGGTTGAGCACCGCCGACTGGTAGAGGTGCAGTACGAACACCGGGGTGTCGGGGGCGGCGGCGTTCAGCTCCGCGACGGTCGGCAGCCGTCGTTCGGCGAACTGCTCGGCCGACCAGCCGCCCACCACCCGTACCCACTGGCCCTTGGGCGTGCGCGCGGCCTGCTCACGCAGCATCGCCAGGCCCTGCCGCAGGGTGGTCACACCGTCCCAGCGCAGTTCCAGTACGTAGTTGAGCCCCCCGCGGATCACATGGAGATGGGCGTCGTTGAGGCCGGGGACCGCCCGGCGGCCGAGCGCGTCCACCACCTTCGTCTGCGCGCCGATGTGGGGAGCCATGTCCTCGTCGTCCCCGAGCACGGTGATGACACCGTCGCGGATGGCCAGCGCCTCCACCTGGGGGCGGCGCGGATCTCCGGTGTGAATCTTCGCGTTGCGGACGACCAGTTCCGCGGCTTCGTCGTCGGTGGTGCGGGGAACCAGCCCCCCGACGGGCATGGGTGACACCTTGTGACCCTCCTGGAATCGAACCCGAGTGAATGGACCGCGGTTGCTTCGAGCGCCACGCTAGAACCGCTCCGTCGGATCGAGTGGTCTCCGAGTGCACTGAATGCGTACCGACAGTGCACAGGAATTCCCCGGCCCTTTCCCGGCGGGGACGTCTGCGGCACCATTCCGTGCGCTGTGGGCACAGCGGCCGTGCGCTCGGGGTCAAATACCGGCCGTCAGCCGGTTATAGCGTGCGGAACGACAAGCAACGCCCTTCAGTACGCAGGAGATAGTCATGTCCGATGGCGTCGAACTGATCAAGCCCGTCACGCCGGTCCTCGAGCCGGCCGCGGCCGCCTTCGCGGAAGCCACCGCCAACCCGCCCTATCTGTTCGACCTGGCCCCCGCGGAGGGGCGCAAGGCGGTCGACGAGGTGCAGTCCGGTGAGATCGAGAAGCCGGCGGTGGACGAGGAGTGGATCACCGTCTCCGGCGGTCCGACGGGCAGTGTCCGGGCGCGGATCGTCAAGCCGGCCGGTGCCGAGGGCACGCTGCCGGTGATCATCTACATCCACGGCGCGGGCTGGGTGTTCGGCAACGCCCACACCCACGACCGTCTGGTGCGCGAACTGGCCGTCGGGGCGAACGCCGCGGTGGTCTTCCCCGAGTACGACCTCTCCCCGGAAGTGCGCTACCCGGTCGCCATCGAGCAGAACTACACCGTGGCGCGGTGGGTCGTGGAGCAGGGCGCGTCCAAGGGCCTGGACGCCACCCGGATCGCGGTGGCCGGTGACTCCGTCGGCGGCAACATGAGCGCGGCGCTGACGCTGATGGCCAAGGAGCGGGGCGGTGTGCCGCTGGTCCAGCAGGTGCTGTTCTACCCGGTCACCGACGCCGGCTTCGAGACCGGTTCCTACCACCAGTTCGCCACCGGCTACTTCCTGCGCCGGGACGGTATGCAGTGGTTCTGGGACCAGTACACGACCGACGAGGCCGAGCGCGCCCAGATCACCGCCTCCCCGCTGCGCGCCACCACCGAGCAGCTCGCCGGTCTGCCCCCGGCGCTGGTCATCACCGCCGAGGCCGATGTGCTGCGCGACGAGGGCGAGGCGTACGCCAACAAGCTGCGCCAGGCCGGCGTCGCCGTCACCGCCGTACGGGTCCAGGGCGTCATCCACGACTTCGTGATGCTCAACGCGCTGCGTGAGACGCACGGCGCCGAGGCCGCCATCACCATGGCGGTCCGCACCCTGCACGCCGCTCTGCACACCGCCTGAACCAGAGGAAGACAGCACACATGACCACCTCCACGCCCACCGTCGTCCTGGTCCACGGCGCGTTCGCCGACGCGGCCAGCTGGTCCGGGGTCATCGCCGAGCTGCAGCGCGAGGGCATCGCGGTCGTCGCGCCCCCGAACCCGCTGCGCGGCCTCGCCTCCGACGCCGCCTACATCGCCTCCGTGGCCTCCCAGATCGACGGCCCCGTCGTGCTGGTCGGCCACTCCTACGGCGGTGCGCTCATCACCGTGGCCGGCACCACGGAGAACGTCGTCGGCCTCGTCTACGTCGCAGCCTACGTCCTGGAGGAGGGCGAGAGCCTCGGCGAGCTGCAGGGCCGCTTCCCCCTCTCCCCGCTGGTGAGCAACCTGAAGGAATGGACGTACCCCGTCGGGGAGGGTGACACGGCCGTCGAGGTCACCATCGCCGAGGACGCCTTCCCCGCGGTCTTCGCCGCGGACGTGCCCGAGGACGTCACGAAGGTCCTCGCGGTGGCGCAGCGCCCGCTGGCCGCCGGTGCGTTCGCGGAGACCGCCTCGGCGGCCGCGTGGAAGACCAAGCCGTCCTGGGCCCTCGTGGCCGGCGCCGACCAGGCGATCAACCCTGAGGTTGAGCGCTTCGGCGCGCAGCGTGCCGGGGCGACCGTCGTCGAGCTCGCCGGCGCCTCGCACGCCGTCGCCGTCTCGGAGCCGAAGGAGGTCGCGGCCCTGATCCGCGACGCCGTTCGCGCGACGAGCTGACGTACAGTCAAAAAAGGCCGTGCTGAGGGGTTTTCATAGCCCCTCAGCACGGCCTTTCTCCGTTCCGCGCCGACGCGATGCTCCGGCGTCGCCGCCTCAGACGGTGGCGGTGTCCCGGCGTGACACCGCCAGATAGGTCACGAAGCCGAGGATGGCCACCGTCCAGGACAGGGTGACCGGGCCCAGGCCCCAGCCCAGACCGCCGCGGCCCGGACCGACGGCCATCCAGTCGGCGATCGAGGCGCCGAGCGGACGGGTGATGACGTACGCGGACCAGAACGCGGGCACCGCGGCCAGCAGGCCCCCGCGGTGGGCGACGGCCGGGACGCAGATCGCGACGGCGTACAGGACGGCGGAACCGAGGTAGCCGAGGCCGATGGTGGCCGTCAGGTCGCCGGCCGCCGTGCCGAGCGCGAACGTGGCCAGCACCGTCGCCCAGTAGAACGCCTCGCGGCGGCGGGAGTCGATGCTGTGGATGGACAGGGTCCGCTCGCTCGCGTACCAGAGGAGGAACACGGCCGCCAGCGCCACCATGAAGAAGGGTGTCGAGAGCGTGTAGGGGACGCCCAGGCCCACGTGCAGGACGTCCGCGGCCATCGTGCCGAACACACTCACCATGACGATCGCGGTCCAGTAGATCCAGGCCACATACCGTCGCACGGCGAACTGCGCGACCAACGACACCAGCAGGGCCAGACCGCCGAGCCCGACGGCAGGGATCGGGCCGAGCAGATGTGCGAGAAAGTCGGACGCGGTCTCGCCCATGCCCGTGGTGAGAACCTTGATGATCCAGAAGTAGACGGTCACTTCCGGCACCTTGTTCGCCATACGGCGTATCGAGGTGCGGGAGGGGGGCCGGTCATCAAGGGCGTGCTCAATGCTCATGGCCCGCACGATGGCATGACCAACCGTCGCTCTCCCAGGCCTCTTTGCCAATGTTTTGGGGCTTCTGGTGCATGAGTTGCCACAGGGGCGCTCCACCCTGAAAGCAACCTGAACACATCAGGGAAATGGCTGGTCAGCGGGGCCTTCAGGCGGTAGTCAGGGGGATCTGCCGCTGTCTTGACCTTGCCTCGGCCTCAGTAGTGGGTGATCCCCGCCGTCAGTGTCCGCGCCCACGGAGCCTCCACCTCGTCGGCCCCCATCGACACGATGAGATGGCACAGCATCCCGACGGCGAAGAAGTTCTGGACCTGCTGCTCGCTGCCGCCGGACGCGCCGCGCACGTACTCCACCATGCGGGCGTACCCCTGCCGGACGGCCGCGCGCACCGCGGGTTCCGAGACGGCCGCCGCCTGCGCGTGCAGCTGGATCAGCATCAGGTCGTTGTTGCTGATGAGCTTGGCGTAGGAGTCTCCCATGGCGGAGAGCACCACCTCGGGGGAGCTTCCCTCGGCCTCGGCCGCCGCCCGTTCCAGACTCGCCCGCACCTGGACGAAGCAGTGCTCGACCACGGCGACGAACAGCAGCTCCTTGTTGGGGAACAGCCGGTAGACATACGCCTGGGAGATGCCGGCCGCCTTGGCGACCTCGGCCGTGGTGGTGCCGAAGTAGCCGCGCGCGGCGAACGCCCCGATCGCGGTGCGCAGCACGGTCTCGCGGCGCTCCTCGGCGGTGGACAACTGGCGGGGCCGGGCTTTCTGCATGTGAGTAGTCAATCAGTCACGCTTTTGTCCTGTCAAGGGTGGCCCAACCCGGGCCCTGCTGTCACCCGGTGGTCTCCGGTGTCTCGGGCAGCAGCCCGCGCAGGGTGTCGCACTCCTGGTGGTCGACCATCTCCAGGACGGCTTGGGAGACGGTCTCGGCCAGTGCCGGGGAGACCTCGCGCAGCAGTCTGCGTCCCTTGTCGGTGAGGGCGACCTCGATACCGCGCTTGTCGCCGCAGACCGAGCGGCGGGTCACCAGGTCCGCATGGTTCAGACAGGCGATCTGGTAGGTCAGTCGGGTCTTGGGGCGGCCCAGCAGCTCGGCGATCTGTGTCATCCGCAGGGCCGCGCCCGGCTGGTCGGCCAGCAGGCACAGCACCAGGAACTCGTCGTGGGAGACCCCGAGGGTGTCCTTGACCTGGGAGCGCAGCCGCTGCTCGATGGCTCCGGCCGCCGCCAGCAGCCGCATCCAGGCGCGCAGTTCGGCCGGCAGCAGCCCGTCCTTGTCCGTCCCGTCGGGTCCGGGCTGGTCATCGGGGGCGGGGGAGTCGGCCATGGTTCCCCAGTCTACTGGCCGCCCATCGGCGACCCGGAAAACTGCCCCAACTACCATAATCCGCCCCAACGGTGCGTCTGTGCGGCCCTCTCACTCCGTGGACCACCCTCTTGACGCGGGCCGGACCCCGATCGACACTCCCGTAGGGATTTCCTAGTGAACGGGTAGGGAAACATGGGACGCCTGGAGCCGGCCCTCGGCCGAGTGCACCGCCCCCGCCGGCAGTCCCTCCTTCTGACCTCCCGCCGCCACATCGACCTGCTGCGTGTCTGCAGCGCGTCCGCTCCCCTGCGCTGAACCGGCGGCGCCGGACCCTCGGTCCCGTCCCGCCCCGCATCCGGAGAGTGCCGCCCGCCCGTGGGCCGCCACCCACCGCACCCTCGCGCGACCGAACCCCTGGGAGAGACATGTCCGCCCTTGCCCCGACCGCACTCCCGCTCGCCCGCCCCGCCCCCGCCTTCCGGGGCAGGATCGGCCGCGACGCCCGCAGCGGCCACTACGCCGTACCGCGCCGCTACCGCCTCCACCTGTCGCCGTCCTGTCCGGACTGTCTGCGGATCGCCATCACCCACAGCCTGCTCGGCCTCGACGAGGTCCTTCCCGTCACCGTGCTGCCCACGGTGCCCGACGGACCCGGCGGCGAACACTCCGCGCTGCGCCCGCTGTACGAGGCGAGCGCCCATCGCTACTCCGGAGCCGCCGTGGCGCCGGTGCTCAGCGACGACTGGTCGGGCCGCATCGTCAGCACACACCCCCCGGACATCATGCGCGACCTGGTACGCCGCTTCGGCGCAGGCCGCCCCCGGCTCCGTCCGAAGGGCGCCGGCGCGGAGATCGAGGGCGTCCGGCGGCTGTGCGCCCAGGGCATCGACGCGGCCGCCCAGCGCGCCGGAAGCGCCGACGCCGACGACGAGGACCGCGGTGCCGCACTCACCTCGCTGCTGCGCACCTTGCGGCAACTGGACGGCCGACTGGCCCACCAGGAACACCTGCTGGGCGATCAACTCACTGCTTCCGACGTGGAGTTGTGGGTCAGTCTGGTGCAGCTCGACACCGTGCACCGCTGGCACCTGGACGCCGACGCCGTGCACCGTGTGGCCGGCCATCCGCATCTGTGGGCCTACGCCCGCCGGCTGGCCGCCCATCCCGCCTTCGGCCCGCATCTCGACCTCGACGGGATCGCCCGCCGGCATCACACGCACTGCCGCGGGCTCGAGGCCGCGGGCGCGGCCGTGCAGATCCTCGACCGGGCGGCGCACATCCCCAACGGCACCGCACCCGCCTCCTGTTGACCGGGAGCCGGCCGCTCCCGCACACGTATCACCTGACGGACGCGCATTGACAGTGCTTCGGGCGCCTGTCTCAACTGACGGCGTCCACCACGGCCGGCACTTCGACATCCACGGCCGGTTCAACGTCCCGCGCAGTCCCCAGGGCCGCCCGGTGGTCTTCCAGGCCGGGGACTCCTACGGGGGCCGTGAGTTCGCCGCGTCGAGCGCGGACGCCATCTTCAGCCGGTACAGCACCCTGGAGGCCGGCCGGAGCTTCTACGCGGACGTCAAGCGCCGCCTGGCCGCCTACGGCAGCCGACCCGGCCAGTTGTTCATCCTGCCCGCCGCGACCTTCGTCCTCGGCGGCACCGGCGAGGAGGCCGAGGAAGCGGCCCGCGAGGTGCGCAGGGCGCAGGTCAGCGGGGCTACCGCGATCAAGCACCTGGAGTTCGTCTGGAACCGCGACCTGTCCGCCTACGACCCGGACGGCCCGCTCCCGGACATCGACCCGCTGCCCGGCGAGAACACCATCGCGCGCGGCCCAGGTGCGGATGTACCGCGATCCGCTGACCACCGCCCGGGATTGGCGGGAGCTGGCCGCCGCGCACAACTGGTCGATCCGGGACCTGGTCATCAACACCGGCAACCGCCGGAGCTTCGTGGGCTCCCCGGCCACCGTGGCGCGGGAGATCGACGCCTTCGTCCAGGCCGACGCGTCCGACGGTTTCATCCTGGTCCCGCACATCACCCCCGGCGGACTCAACACCTTCGCGGGCACCGTGGTGCCGCTGCTCCAGGAACGCGGTGTGTACCGCACGGAGTACGAGGGCCCGACCCTGCGCGACCACCTGGGCCTGGCCCACCCCGACGCAGGGGCGGCGGCCGAGCGTGCGGCGTCGTTGCGCCCCCGGCACACCGGGCTGCGCAGACACGACCGCCCCGGCCGGATCGGATCCGGCCGGGGCGGTGGTCACACCGGTGCGGCTGCCGCGCGGACGCCGCTTACGCGAGCGTGGTCAGCAGCTGGTTCCAGGTGGCCGACGGGCGCATGACCTCGGCGGCCTTCGCCGGGTCGGGCTGGTAGTAGCCGCCGATGTCGGCCGGCTTGCCCTGGACGGCGGCCAGCTCGTCGACGATCTTCTGCTCGTTCTCGGTGAGCGACTCGGCGAGCGGGGCGAACGCCTTCGCCAGCTCGGCGTCGTCGGTCTGCCGCGCCAGTTCCTGGGCCCAGTACAGGGACAGGTAGAAGTGGCTGCCGCGGTTGTCGATGCCGCCGACGCGACGGGCCGGGGACTTGTCCTCGTTGAGGAAGGTCGCCGTGGCGCGGTCGAGGGTGTCGGCGAGGACCTGGGCACGCTGGTTGCCGGTGGTCTTCGCGTACTGCTCGAAGGACGGCACCAGCGCGAAGAACTCGCCGAGCGAGTCCCAGCGCAGGTAGTTCTCCTTGAGCAGCTGCTGGACGTGCTTCGGGGCGGAGCCGCCGGCGCCCGTCTCGAACAGGCCGCCGCCCGCCATCAGCGGGACGACCGACAGCATCTTGGCGCTGGTGCCCAGCTCCAGGATCGGGAACAGGTCCGTCAGGTAGTCACGGAGCACGTTGCCGGTGACGGAGATGGTGTTCTCGCCGCGGCGGATGCGCTCCACCGACAGCTTGGTCGCCTCGACCGGGGCCAGGATGCGGATGTCCAGGCCCTCGGTGTCGTGCTCCTCCAGGTACTCCTTGACCTTGGCGATCAGGTTGGCGTCGTGGGCGCGGGTCTCGTCCAGCCAGAACACGGCCGGGTCGCCGGTGGCGCGGGCGCGGGTGACGGCGAGCTTCACCCAGTCCTTGATCGGGGCGTCCTTGGTCTGGCAGGCGCGGAAGATGTCACCGGCGGAGACGGTCTGCTCCAGGACGACGTTGCCGGCCTGGTCGACGAGACGGACGGTACCCGTGGTGGGGATCTCGAAGGTCTTGTCGTGGCTGCCGTACTCCTCGGCCTTCTGCGCCATGAGGCCCACGTTCGGCACGGAGCCCATGGTGGCCGGGTTGTAGGCGCCGTGCGCGCGGCAGTCGTCGAGCACGGCCTGGTACACGCCGGAGTAGCTGGAGTCCGGCAGCACCGCGAGGGTGTCGGCCTCCTGGCCGTCCGGGCCCCACATGTGGCCCGAGGTGCGGATCATGGCCGGCATCGAGGCGTCGACGATGACGTCGGACGGCACGTGCAGGTTGGTGATGCCCTTGTCGGAGTCGACCATCGCGAGGGCCGGGCCCTCGGCCAGCTCGGCGTCGAAGGAGGCCTTGATCTCCTCGCCGTTCGGCAGGCCCTCGAGGCCCTTGAAGATGCCGCCCAGACCGTCGTTCGGGGTCAGGCCGGCCGCGGCGAACGTCTCGCCGTACTTGGCGAACGTCTTCGGGAAGAAGGCGCGCACCACGTGGCCGAAGACGATCGGGTCGGAGACCTTCATCATCGTGGCCTTCAGGTGCACCGAGAACAGCACACCCTCCTCCTTGGCGCGGGCGACCTGCGCGGTCAGGAACTCGCGCAGCGCGGCGACGCGCATCACGGAGGCGTCCACGACCTCACCGGCGAGGACCGGGACGGACTCGCGCAGCACGGTGGTGGAGCCGTCGTCGCCCTTCAGCTCGATGCGCAGCGAACCGGCCTCGGAGATCACCGCGGACTTCTCGGTGGAGCGGAAGTCGTCCACGCCCATGGTCGCGACGTTCGTCTTCGACTCGGGGGTCCAGGCGCCCATGCGGTGCGGGTGGGTCTTGGCGTAGTTCTTCACCGAGGCGGGGGCGCGGCGGTCGGAGTTGCCCTCGCGCAGCACCGGGTTCACGGCGGAGCCCTTGACCTTGTCGAAACGGGCGCGGATCTCCCGCTCCTCGTCGGTCTTCGGCTCGTCCGGGTAGTCCGGCAGCGCGTAGCCCTGGGCCTGCAGCTCGGCCACGGCCGCCTTCAGCTGCGGGACGGACGCCGAGATGTTGGGCAGCTTGATGATGTTGGCCGCGGGGGTCTTGGCCAGTTCGCCCAGCTCAGCGAGGGCGTCGTTGATCCGCTGGTCCTCGTTCAGGTACTCGGGGAAGACCGCGAGGATGCGCCCGGCCAGCGAGATGTCCCGCGTCTCCACGGCGACACCCGCCTGCGAGGCGTACGCCCGGACCACCGGCAGGAAGGAATACGTCGCCAGGGCCGGGGCCTCGTCAGTGTGCGTGTAGATGATGGTCGAGTCAGTCACCGGGTGCTCCGCTCCACGTCTGCAACATTGCTCGACATCAAGATATCTCGTGTGCGGACCCCTCTCGACAGTGGCCTACGCCACGGACACCCCGGACGGCCACCCGTACGCACGTCCTCGGCCCCCACAGTGCCGCGAGGCCCGGTCGGCCGGGGCGGCTCAGGGCCGGTCCGCGCTCGGTGCGCCGGTTCCCGGGCCCGGCGCGCCCGCCACCTCGCGCTCGATCCAGCGGCAGATCACGTCCACCACGTAGACGCGCTCGGCACGGCTCAGTTCCCGCCCCCTGGGGATCCCGTGCCAGCGCTCCAGGCAGGTACGGCAGCAGGTGGCGGTCGCGTGCTGCGCGACGAAGACCGGGTGGCCCCGGTAGGGGGTCTGCTTGCCGTCCTTGTACGGCTCGGCCGGCGCCAGCCGCCGGGCGATGAGGTCGTAGGCGTGCCACCGGATCTTGGCGGGGCCCTTCAGCTCGGCGGTGGCCAGGTCGCGCCCGCGCAGACGGAACTTGGCGCGGAAGGGATGGCGCGCGATCCGGTCCAGCCGCCCGTCGAGCGGATGGGCCGTCGGGCCGGGCGTCCGGTCGGGCATCGGGGGTTCGGCGAAGGGGTGCATGCTCCTTTCGAGCATAGGGCCGGCGGTCTCCCGCGGGGGACCGCCGGTCCAGGCCTCCGCGGCGCGAGGCCGACGGCGGAGGCGCGTCAGGAGATGTCCGGGCCGCCGTGCTCGATCACCAGGTCGGCGCCGTTGCGCGGCTGCGGTATGACCGCCGCACCCTGTTGCAGCGCCACCGTCCGGGCCGGCGCCGGGATCCGGATGCCCTCGGCCCGGTACCGCTTGTGCAGGCGCTTGATGAACTCGTGTTTGATCCGGTACTGGTCGCTGAACTCACCGACGCCCAGGATCACCGTGAAGCCGATCCGGGAGTCGCCGAAGGTGTGGAACCGGATGGCCGGTTCATGTTCCGGAACGGCGCCCGTGATCTCCGTCATCACCTCGGCGACGACCTCCATGGTGACCTTCTCGACATGCTCAAGGTCGCTGTCGTAGCCGACCCCCACCTGCACCAGTACGGTCAACCGCTGCTCGGGACGGGTGAAGTTGATCATGTTCGACTTGGCGAGCTGCCCGTTGGGGATGACGACCAGGTTGTTGGAGAGCTGGCGCACGGTGGTCTGCCGCCAGTTGATGTCGACGACATAGCCCTCCTCGCCGCTGCTCAGCCGGATGTAGTCACCGGGCTGAACGGTCTTGGAGGCGAGGATGTGGATGCCCGCGAACAGGTTCGCCAGGGTGTCCTGAAGGGCCAGGGCGACGGCGAGACCGCCCACACCCAGGGCGGTGAGCAGGGGTGCTATGGAGATGCCCAGCGTCTGCAGCATCACCAGGAAGCCCATGGCCAGCACCACGACCCGGGTGATGTTGACGAAGATCGTGGCCGATCCGGCGACCCCGGAACGGGACTGGGTGACCGCCCGCACCAGGCCCGCGATGACACGGGCTGCCGTCAGCGTCACCACGAAGATGAGCAGCACGCTCAGGGTCTGGTTGACATGGTGCTGCACGGTCCGGGTGAGTGGCAGCACCGCCGCCGCCGAGGCCGCGCCGCCCGCGATGGCCGCCCAGGGCACCACGGTGCGCAGCGCGTCCACGATGACGTCGTCACCGCTCCACTTGGTGCGGCTCGCGTGCCGGCCCAGCCAGCGCATCAGCATGCGCAGCAGGAAGGCCGCCAACAGGCCCGCGGCCAGGGCGATTCCGGCGAGGATCAGATCGTCGAGGGTGACCCCGCGGTTCACCGGTCACCTCCCGCGCCGAAGAGAGGGCCCCGGGGCCGGAAATGAGGACTCGTCACTTGCCACCTGCTCGTTTCACGGGATGCACGATCGCCTCCGGGCGGACTTGCCGCGTCCGGAACGAGGATTCATCCTGCCGTATGCCGGTGCGGGACCGTGAAACGAGCGTCGCCGACCGGCCGTTGGCGCTCCGGTGGCGTGGCACCGGAGCGGCGCGCCCTCACAGGTCCGTGAACGACCCGTGCCGTCCGGACCCGGCCGCGAAGCGGGCCGCGCCCTCCAGACCCTCCGCCAGCACACCCTTGCCGTGGCGGAGTTCGCTCAGCAGTGCCGCCTCCTCGCCCAGCCCCTCCTGGTCGAGGACCGAGGCGCGGTCACCGCGCAGACACGCCTGCGGGAACCGGGCGATCTCGGCGGCCAGTTCCTCCGCCTCGGCGCGGGCGCGCCCGGCCGGCACGACGCGGTTGGCGAGCCCCATCGCGTACGCCTCCTGGGCCGGCACCGGCCGGCCGGTGAGGATCATGTCCAGCGCACGGCTGGTGCCGATCAGCCGCGGCAGCCGTATCGTGCCGCCGTCGATGAGCGGTACACCCCAGCGGCGGCAGAAGACCCCGAACACCGCGTCCTCCTCGGCGATCCGCAGATCGCACCAGAGCGCGAGCTCCAGACCGCCGGCCACCGCGTGCCCCGCGACCGCCGCGATCACCGGCTTGGACAGCCGCAGCCGGGTCGGTCCCATGGGGCCGTCGCCGTCCTCGGCCACCCGGTTGCCGCGCTCGGTCCCGACCGCCTTCAGATCGGCACCCGCGCAGAACGTCCCGCCCTCGCCCCACAGCACCGCCACCCGCGCCGACGCATCCGCCTCGAACGCCCGGAAGGCCTCGGCGAGCGCGGCGGCGGTCGGCCCGTCCACCGCGTTGCGGGCCTCGGGGCGGGAGAGGACGACGGTGGTGACGTACCCCTGACGTTCGATCCGGACCGGCATCGGGCTGCCTCTTTCGCGGGCGGGAAGGGCTGGCCCCGCAGAGGTTACTCCCCGGTACAAGAGTTGTCCGGAGGTGGCGCGGACAGGGACGGGGCGGGCCGGAGGCGGACCTGTGGCGACCTGTGGCGAGGGCCGCCGCCGGTCAACCCTGAGGGCCGCCGCCGGTCAGATCACCTTCAGCCGTACCAGCGCGCCCAGCGTCAGCGCACCCGGCACCAGGGGCAGCCACACCGTGATGATCCGGTACGCCAGAACCACCGCCGTCGCCACGGCCACCGGGCCGCCCGCCGCCACCAGGGCGAGGATCAGCGCCGCCTCCACCGAGCCGATCCCGCCCGGGGTGGGCACGGCGGCGACGGCCAGGGTCGCCGCCAGATACGCGACCGCCATGTGTACGGGCGGCACCGGAAGCGACAGCGCCTCGCCCACCGCGGCCAGACCGGCCGCCTGCAGCGCAGGGAACGCCAGCGAGCCTCCCCACAGGGCGAGCGCGCGGGTGGGGCGCGTGTGCACCGAACGGGCCTCGCCGAGCGCCGTGCGCAGGAAGGAGAACACGGCCGTGCGCAGCCGCCGCACCAGCAGCACCACCGCCACCGCGACGCACACCGCCCCGGCCGCGGCGAACAGCAGCGGGCCCGCAGCCCACGAGGGGATCAAGGAGCCGAGGCGGAGCGCGTCCGGGAAGGTGAGCAGCAGGACCAGCAGCAGCCCGACCCGGGTGATCGCCTCGGCGAGCATGTACAGAGCCAGCGCGGCCGACGAGCGGGCGAGCGGCACCCCGCACACCGTCATGAAGCGCAGATTGACCGCGCTCGCACCGAACCCGGTGGGCAGCAGATGGTTGGCCGCGCCCGCCGCGAACTGGGTGGCCAGCAGCCGTCGCCGGGGCAGTCGCTGCATCACCGCGCCCTGCCGGGTGACGGCGGCCGCCACCCAGGTCAGACAGGTCGCGCCGGCGGCGGCCACCAGCCACGGCCACTCGGCCGACCGCAGATGGGCGAAGCCTTCCGCGAGTACGGACCAGTGCTCTGCCGCGACCACGAGCACGAGGACGAGCGGGAGCAGACACAGGACCTGGCGGACCGGAAGACGTCTGGGGAGTCCCTGGGGGAGACGCACGGCAGTCACATTCGCAGAGGTTTTCCGCGCCGCACCAACACCAGGTTGCGTGCGCGCAGACGGATGCTGACGTGCGGGGCAAGGCCCGGGAGCGGCTCCGGCTCCGGCTGCGTTGACCTCGAGAACGCTTGAGGTTCTACCGTCGATCTCATGAGCATGGAGACCACTGCCTGGCACCAGTTGCACAGCGTCATGACCGCACAGCGGGAGCGCCGGCCCTTCGCCCGCGCGACGCTGCGCCGCATCGCGGCCTTCGCCCGCCCGCACCGCCGCCGCATCGGGTGGTTCGTCGTGGTGAGCGTGGTGACCGCCCTGCTCGCCGTCGCGACTCCCGTACTCGCCGGCCGCGTCGTCGACGCGATCGTGTCGCACGGCGACCAGGGCAGGGTCCTGGAGCTGTCCTCGCTGATCGCCCTCATCGCGCTCGCCGAGGCGGGGCTCGGGCTGGTGAGCCGCCGTCTGTCGGCCGTGCTCGGGGAGGGCCTCATCCTCGATCTGCGGACGGCTGTGTTCGATCATGTGCAGCGCATGCCGGTCGCGTTCTTCACACGCACCCGCACGGGAGCACTCGTCAGTCGTCTCAACAACGACGTCATCGGCGCCCAGCGCGCCTTCAGCAACACCCTGTCGGGCGTGGTGAGCAACATCGTCACGCTACTGCTCACCCTCGCCGTGATGCTCACCCTGTCCTGGCAGATCACCCTGATCGCGCTGGTGCTGCTGCCGGTCTTCGTGGTGCCGGCGCGCCGGATGGGCAGCCGTATGGCACGGATGCAACGCGAGGCCGCCGACCTCAACGCCGCGATGGGCACCCGGATGACCGAGCGCTTCTCCGCGCCGGGCGCCACCCTCGTCAAACTCTTCGGGCGGCCGGAGGAGGAGTCGGCCGAGTTCGCGGCGCGGGCCCGCCGGGTGCGGGACATCGGGGTGCGCACGGCGATGGCACAGTCGGCGTTCCTCACCGCGCTGACCCTGGTCTCCGCCCTGGCACTCGCCCTGGTCTACGGCCTCGGCGGCTGGTTCGCCCTGCGCGGCACCCTGGAGCCGGGCGCCGTCGTCTCACTGGCCCTGCTGCTCACCCGGCTCTACGCGCCGCTCACGTCCCTCGCGGGGGCCCGGGTGGAGGTGATGAGCGCCATGGTGAGCTTCGAGCGCGTCTTCGAGGTGCTCGACCTCAAGCCGATGATCGAGGAGAAGCCGGCGGCGCGCAGTGTCCCCGAGGGCCCGGTGTCGGTGGAGTTCGACGACGTCCGCTTCGGCTACCCGGCCGCCGACCGGTTCTCCCTCGCCTCGCTGGAGGAGGTGGCGAACCTGGACACCCGCGGCGGGACCGAGATCCTGCACGGGGTCTCCTTCCGTGCCGAACCCGGCCGGACGGTCGCCCTCGTGGGCTCCTCGGGCGCCGGCAAGTCCACCGTGGCCGCGCTGCTCCCGCGGCTGTACGACGTCGACGCGGGCGTGGTGCGGGTCGGCGGGATCGACGTCCGCGAGCTGAGCGCGGCGTCGCTGCGCGAGACGCTGGGCATGGTCACGCAGGACGGCCATCTGTTCCACGACACGGTACGGGCCAACCTGCTGCTGGCCCGGGCGGACGCCACCGACGACGATCTGTGGGAGGTCCTGCGCCGGGCCCGTCTCGACGACCTCGTACGGTCCCTGCCCGACGGCCTCGACACGGTCGTCGGCGAGCGCGGCTACCGTCTGTCCGGGGGCGAGCGCCAGCGGATGACCATCGCGCGCCTGCTGCTGGCCCGGCAGCGCGTCGTCATCCTCGACGAGGCCACCGCCCATCTCGACAGCACCTCGGAGGCGGCCGTCCAGGAGGCCCTGGCCGAGGCCCTTCAGGGCCGTACCGCCGTCGTGATCGCCCACCGACTTTCCACCGTACGCGCCGCCGACGTCATCCTGGTCGTGGAGTCCGGCCGGATCGTGGAGCGGGGCACGCACGAGGAACTGCTGGCCCTGGGCGGACGGTACGAGGAGCTGTACCGGACGCAGTTCGATCAGGCGGGTGCGACTTCACGGACAGGGGAGACGGCGGAGAACGCGGAGCTCGGGGAGACCGAGGCCATCGCCTGAGGGGCGGGTGGCGGCGGTCGGCGGCAGCGTGCCTCGTACGGTTCCGGGACACAGGACCCGCATGGTGCCGTGCTCCAAGGGCAGAACTCCCGGCATGGAGGCCCGAGGACCCTGGAGACGGCATCACCGGGAGACCCTGTGCACGACCAGGCGCCTCGTGGCGTACCAGGACCAGGTGACGCTGCCAGACGGAAGCGCGGGCCGCTACGACTGGGTGCGGGTGCCGGACCAGGTCCGGGTCGCGGCGCTGGTCGGGGGAAGCCTGCTGATCGTCGAGCAGTACCACTACCTCACCGGCACGATGTGGCAGCTTCCGGGCGGCAACGTCGACCCCGGGGACCAGGACAGCGTTGCCGCTGCCCGTCGGGAACTCGCCGAGGAGACCGGCTTCCGGGAGGGCCGCTGGACACCGCGGGGCGCCCTGCATCCGCTGCCCGGCCTCACACCCGCCCGGGTCCACCTGTGGAGCGCCGAAGGCCTGACGCCGGGCAAGCCCGCACCGGAGCCCGGCGAGGCCGACCTCGGGGTCCGCCATGTGCCCCTGGCCGAGGCGGTGACGGCCGCCTGCGACGGCCGAATCGGCTGCGCCGCCAGCGCAGCCCTGGTCCTGGCCGTGGGCGCGGCACACGCCGGCTGAGAGCCGGGCGGCGGGGGAACGTCCAGGGGGCGTCCTCGGTTACAGAAGGCGTGGTGGTGAAGGGGCCAGTGTCCCCGGGCCTCACCTCTTGCCCATGGGGACGATCGTTCGGCTGAAGCCTCATGGAGCCTTTCGCCGAGAGGCGACCGCCCTTCACCGCCACAGCTCGCTGATCAGCCCCGACCGGTGCGACCCTCCGGCCGGGGCTGAGCCCATTTTCGGTGAAAGCCCTGGACGCGCGCTCCCGCGCGAATACTCTGCGTGCTGAATCCGACGCTCAAGGTGGAGCGGTGCCAGGGGGGAACGCGACGGAATGACATGGTGGACCACGCTCCGGAACGGGGCGCGCCTGCATGGTCTCCGGCTGCTGGCCGCCATGGTGGTCGGAGCGGCCACCGGGCAGGCCGTCTTCAGCGTCACCCGGGTCAGCGGCCGCAGCCTCTTCGTCATCACCGGCGGCCTGGCCGGCCTCCTCGCCGTGGTGATCCTCCAGGTCTACGGGCGTGCCGCGCGCCTGAGCGCGGTCACTGTCCGGGTGCCGCAGGTCAGCGAACTGACGTTCGTGGTGAACAACGACTCCCGGCAGATGGCCTGGCATCTGTTCGTCGAGACCTCGACCCGCGTCTCCACCCAGCCCCTGAGCCAGGACGAGGGCCTGCTGCGCGAGGCGCTCAGCTCCCTGCACGGGCTCTTCGCCACGACCCGCGAGACCCTCAAGGCCGGCCGCCCCTCCAGAGCCGTCGTCGGCGGGCACACCGTCGAATACCTGGCCATCACCATGCTCAACCACGAACTGCGCCCCTTCCTCTCGACCTGGCACCCCCGTCTGCACGCCCACGAACAGGCGCGCCCGGACGCCCCCGAAGCCTCCTGGCCCGACACCGCGGCCTGCCGCGCCGCTCTCCTCACGGTCCAGGGCAACCTGCACGAGTACGCGCTGGGTTTCGCCCGTCTCGCCGGGGTGCACGCCCCGGAGACGCTCGTGAACGGCCCCGGCCGGCTCTCCTGAGCGTGCCGCCTTACCCGCTCCCGTGGGCGGCTGCGCTGCGCGGCCCGTAACGTCAAGAGATGGGCGGGCAGCAGGGGAGGGCCGGGAAGGGAGACGGTCACGATGCAGGGGACGGACATGGACTACGCGGCGCTGTTCGCCGCCACACCGAGCCCCTATCTGGTGCTGGCCCGCGACCTGGTGATCGTGGAGGTCAACGAGGCGTATCTGTGCGCCACCCGCAGGACCCGGCAGGCCCTGCTCGGTCAGCACATCTTCGAGGCCCTCCCGGGCAGCCCCGCCGAGCCCAACGCGGACGGTGTGCGCAATCTGAAGGCCTCGCTGCACCGGGTGCTGGTGACCGGGGAGCCCGACACGATGGCGGTGCAGAGGTACGACATCCCGGTCGGCGACCGGCCCGATGTGTTCGAGGAACGCTGGTGGTCCCCCGTGAACACGCCGATCCCGGGCCCGGACGGGAGCGTGGCCTGGATCATCCACCGGGCGGAGGACGTCACCGAGTACGTCCGCACCCACCCGTTGAGCCCCGACCCCGGGATCAAGCATCTCACCGAGCGTGAGGCCCTGGAAGCCGAGTTGTACGCGCGGGCGCGCGAGCTCCAGGTGCTGAACGAGGAGCTGAGGCAGGCCCACAACCGTGAGCGCCAGGTGGCGGTCACCCTGCAGGAAGCCATGCTCCAGGCACCCGACCTGGCCCGGCACGGGAACGTGGCCGTGCGCTATCTGCCCGCCACCGGCTCCCTCAACGTGTGCGGTGACTGGTACGACGTAGTGGATCTGCCCGACGGCCGGTTCGCGGTGGCGGTCGGCGACGTCGTCGGTCACGGCCTGGAGGCCGCCGCCGTCATGGGGATGCTGCGCAGCGCGCTGAGCGCGGCCATCCGGGCACTGGAGCGGCCGGCCCAGGCCATGGAGGTGGTGGGCCTGTACGCGCGCTCGGTCGAGGGCGCCCTGAACACGACGGCCGTCAAGGCCATGGTGGACACCCGGAGCCGCCTGATCATCTACAGCAGCGCGGGGCATCCGCCGCCGGTGTTGGTCCACCCGGAGGGCGTCTGCGAGTTCCTGGACCAGGCGACCGACCCGCCGCTGGCGGCCCGGCCCCAGCATGTGCCCCGTCCTCAGGCCGGACAGCCGTACACCCCTGGGGACCTGCTCGTGCTCTACACCGACGGGCTGATCGAGCGGCGCGACGAGAGCATCGAGGAGGGGCTGCGCCGGCTGGTCGAGGCCCTCTGCCGCTACAGCACCCTCAGCCCGGAACGCGTGGCCGACGCGCTGCTCGCCGATCTCGGGGTGGCCGGCGGGGCCCGTGACGACATCGCGCTGGTGATCGTCCGGCTGTGACGGCGCGACGTACCGGATGCGCAAGACGCCGTGCCCACCAGCCCCGGGAGTACGCACAACTCGGAAGGGCCGCCGAGGACTTCCGGCACGCCGGCCGCCGCGCCCGGCAGAACTGCCGTGTCGCGGAGCGGAGATATCCGATCGCCCCGCTGTCGGTGCTCCCGTAGGGTGCGCGGGTTGCCGTGACGGAGAGGCGGTTCGGAACGTGGCACCCAGGGCAGTGACGCGGGAGCAGCTGGCGGATGCGGCGCGCGCAGCGCTCGGCGGCGGGCGACGGCCGGTGGCGGTCGAGCGGGTCGCGGGCGGCAGCAAGAAGGGCGTGTACCGCCTGGTGATGGACGACGCGACGACAGCGATCGCCTACCTGTGGGACGACACCGAGAACTACTGGCCGGCGGCCGAGGGCGACGACGACCTCACCGACCCGTTCTCACCCGGCCTGGGGCTCGACCTGTTCGAGGCCGCGCACGCGCGGCTGGACGCGCTCGGTGTCCGCGTCCCGGCGATCCGTCTCGTCGACCGCGACGGCGTCCACTGCCCGGCCGATCTAGCGATCGTCGAGGACCTCCCGGGCGAGAACCTGGAGAAACTGCTAGCGCGCGACCCGCACGCGGCCGCCCCGGTCATGGCCCGACTCGGGGAGGCACTGGAGGCGATGCGGCGTCATCGGGCACCCGCCTACGGCAAGGTGGCCGTCGTCGACGGCGGAGGCACGTCGCGCGGGACGTCGTGCGAAGGGGTCGTCCTCGACCGTGCGCTACGGGACCTTGCCGAGGCGGCGGCGCTTGATCCGCGGATCGGGGAAGCCCGCGACCGGCTGGAGGAGCGGCTGCTGGATCTGGCGGCGGCGGTCCGGCCTCGCGCGCAGTACGCGGTCGTGCACGGCGAACTGGGGCCGGACCATGTGCTGGTCGACGCGGAGGGCAACCCCGTGGCGATCGACATCGAGGGCTCGATGTACTTCGACGTCGAGTGGGAGCACGTCTTTCTGCGGATCCGCCTGGACGACGCCTACCGGCCGCTCGCGGTGGACGGACTGGACCCGGGCCGGCTGGCGCTCTACACGCTGGCGCAGCGTCTCTCGTTGACGGCCGGTCCGCTACGGCTGCTCGACGGAGGCTTCCCCGACCGGGCGGCCGTGGCGGGCATCGCGGAGCACAACCTGAAGAAGGCACTGGACCTGATCCACGCCTGAACGCCCGCGACGAGCCCCGTAGCCCCGGCCGCCCGGATCGGCACCCCGGCGATCCCGCTCACGTCGCCGAGGCCGATGGCACGCTCCACACTGTGACAGTAAGGAGTTTTCCGCCCAGACGGGCACGGGTGCCCCACGCCCTCGAGTGACCGAACATGGTCGACATCCCGCGCCGCACGACGCAGTCGGCTGCCCGCCGCCCCCGCGCCCGCCTGGGGAGGGAGCAGTTGCAGGGAATGCTGCGCCCCGGCCGCTTCGACCGGCACGAACTCGCCTACGGCGGGGCCCTCCGCGTCGCGGTGGGTGTGGCGGCTCCGCTCGCCGCGGGGACGGCGACCGGGCATCTTCAGTACGGGGCGTTCGCGTCGCTGGGTGCCCTTCCCGCGGGTTTCGCGTCGTTGCAGGGGGTGACCCGCACGCGCGCGGTCACCGTCGTGGCCGCCAGCGCGGGGGCGGCGATGTCCACCTTCGTCGGTGGCGTCCTCGCCGCGTCCGCTCCCTGGCTGCTGGTGCCCGTGGTGGCCCTGTGGGGGTATGGGACGGGGCTCGCCGTCTGCCTGGGACGCTGGACGAGCGTCGCGGTCCTCCAGTGGCCCGTGGCGCTGCTGATCGCGGCCGGGATACCCCTGGGCCCGTCCGAGGCCGCGCTCCGAGCCGGTCTCGTGCTGGCCGGGGGACTGCTCCAGTGTGCGCTCGTCGCCGTCTCCTGGACGCTGCGCCCCGGCGCCGCCGAGCGGGCCGCGCTGGCCGAGTCCTACCGCGGCCTGTCCGCCTACGCCCGCGGTCTCGCCGCCGGCCGGGCAGGCCCGCCGCCACCGGCGGACTTCGTGGCCGGCGACGCCGTAGCGGACCCCAATCCGCTCCTCCCCGCGGCCGTACGCGCGGACCATCTCAATCTGCTGGAGCAGGCCGAGCGTATCCGCGCCTCACTCGCGGCCCTGGCCGTGTACACGGACGACGACACCTCCGGGACGGCGCGCCTCTTCGCCGCCGACACCGCGCAAGCCCTGGACGGCGTCGCCGACGCGCTGAACACCGGGCCGGGCGACCGTGCCTCGCCGGTACAGACGCCGGACGGAGGGTTCACCTGGCAGGAGGCCGCAGGTGACACCGGCTGGCACTGGGCCGCCGAGGCGCTGCTGTGCCAGCTGCGGGCCGTGAACCGCATTCTCGGCCACGGCCCTACGCCGAAGAGGGCCGTGCCGCGCGATGGACCCGCATCACCGGACCGGCCCGTTCCCCGGGACACGGTGCGCTGGACCGCCCTGACCCTGCGGGCCAACCTCACGGCGGCGGGCGAGACGGGGCGCCACGCGCTCCGGCTGGCGGCGGTCACCGGACTGGTCGAGTTCCTCGTCCAGGTCACCGGCCTCTACGAGGGCCGTTGGGCCGTGCTGACGGCCTTCCTGGTGCTCAGACCGGACTTCGCCACGACGCTCACGCGCAGCGTGCACAGGGCGGTGGGTACGGCCGTGGGCGCCGGTCTCGGCGCGAGTGCGGCAATCCTGGCCCACCCCGGTGACGCAGGTCTCGTCGTCGGGGCCACGATCGCCGTCGCGGCGGCGTTCGCGTTGTTCGCCGTGAACTACCTGCTCTTCAGCGTCTTCCTCACTGCCTTCCTCGTGATCCTGCTGGAGACGTTCGGGCTGCCGGCGGGCTCCACCGCCACCGCGCGGCTGGCCCAGACCGCTCTCGGCGCGGCCTGCGCGATCATCGCCTACTGGGTGTGGCCCACCTGGGAGGGCCTCTCGGCGCAGCAGAAGTTCGCCCGGATGCTGACCTCCCACAGCCGGTACACCGCGGCCCTGCTCCGGCAGCTCTCCCACCCCGAGGAGCTCGATCCCGGCAGGCTCCGCGCCCTGCAGACCACGGCCCGCCGCGACCGTACCGACGCCGAGGCGTCCATGGCGCGCCTGGCGGCCGAGCCTTCGCAGCCACCGATGACCCCGGCCGTCGCCCGGACCCTGGTCGCCGTGGTCACGCGGCTGGCGCAGGCGGAACTCGCCCTGCACGCCCTGGTTCTCCGGCATCCGGCGGCCGGTCAGGAGGAGCAGCCTCAGGACCCTGACGGCCGCGGCTCACTGGACGACCTGGCCGTCGCCCTCCGTACGACGCTGGAGCGGCTGGCGGAGTCGCTGCTCACCCTCGAAGCCCCCGGCGGGCTTCCTCCCCTGCACCGGATCCAGGCGCCCCTGCGCAGCCAGCCCCTGCCCGCAGGTCAGCACACCGCCCTCGTCGTGGACGGTCTGGTCGACGCCACGGACGCCCTGACGGATGTGGTGCGCCGCCTGGTCGATGATCGAGCGGCCCGGCGTTGAGGCACCACTGGGGCGCACACGGTGCTGTTCAGCACCGTCGGCGACAAGATCGGCGCGGCCGGCCGAGGGCTCCTGATCACATCAGGCGGGGTCGCCCGGCAGGCGGTGCGCCGCGTGCCGTGACAGTGGGCCCGGAGCCGCGTCGGGCGGATCTCCGGGCCGTGCGTCTGCCTCGCCGTGCGGCGGGGTGCGGTGCCGTCACGGCACGCAGTAGACGATGGGGGTGATCAGGTACTCCTGGGTGGTCGGCGCGTTGTGGAAACTGATGGTCCAACTGTCGTTGTCGGTCGTGCTCGTGGTGCGGAAGCTACGAACGGGGACGACCTCGTCGCGCGTCATCCATCCGCCGGCGATGGCCGTCCGACCGCTCGGACAGACGGCGACCACCGCCATCGTCTGCTCCGGCCCGAGTGTCGTCTGCACCCCGAACACGGCAGTCATGTGGGCGGTACCGGAAGGCCCTTGGGTTCCGGTGACTCCTTGGGGGCCGGTCCCTCCTTGGGTTCTGGTGGCTCCCTGGGGACCGGTGGCTCCGGTTTCGCCGGTGGTGCCTTGTGGGCCGGTCGCTCCTTGGGGTCCGGCTGCTCCTTGGGGTCCGGCTGCTCCTTGGGGTCCGGCTGCTCCTTGGGTTCCGGTGGCTCCCTGGGGCCCGGTGGCCCCGGTTCCGCCCTGGGGCCCGGTGGCCCCGGTTCCGCCCTGGGGCCCGGTGCCTCCTGGGGGTCCGGTGTCGCCGGTGTCGCCCTGCGGCCCCGCGGGTCCGGTGCTGACGCACTCACGCGAGAGCTTGGATGAGGATGTCCAACCGGTGGGCCGCCCATCCTCTCCGGGGGAAGCGGCAGCCGGCCGGTATCTATTGCCCCTCCGGGGCGACGCATGGACGCCGGTCTGTCGCGATGGGCACCTCCGTAGAGAAAATTGCATCCGATCAGCCGGTGTCGTCCAGGCACCGGCTGACGCGGCTTCCGCCCCCGGCGCCGGGGCCACCTTGTGCATCGCGGTTCCTTCGGGGGATCTGCCACCCGTACAGACCGTCGTGTACGGGTTCCAGCCGTGCCACGCGCGTAACCCCCGCCGAAGGGCGAGCTGTTGTACTCGGCGGCAAGGTGTGCCACAAACAAGGGGGTCGTCGTCATGGCGATGGGCAGTGCACTCGAACCGTCCGGCAGTCTGAAGGCGTTCGGGGCCGCCTTGAAGGTGTTCCGGGAACGAGCCCTGCTGACACAGGAGCAGTTCGCCGAGCGGCTCAACTACTCACTCGCCCTGATCGCTTCGGTCGAGCAGGGCCGACGGATGCCGACCGCGCTGTTCGTCGAGCGTGCGGAGGAGGTGCTGGGGGCGCTCGGGGTCCTGCGTGCCATGGCGCGGCACGTCGGGCGGGAGCGGGGGCTGGCCGTCTGGTTCCGGGAGTGGGCGCAACTGGAGGAGGCGGCGGTGACCCTGTGCACGTACGAGTGCCGGGTCGTGCCGGGGCTGCTCCAGACCGAGGCGTACACGCGGGCCGTGATGCTCAACGTCCCGCCTCCGCCCACGGAGGACCAGCTCGAGGAGCGGATCGCCGCCCGGCGGGCGCGGCAGGAACTGCTGACGCGCAGGCCGCCGGTGGCGTTCAGCTTCATCGTCGAGGAGTCGGTGCTGCTGCGGCACACGGGAGGTGAGGAAGTGACCCGAGAACTGCTCGGCCATCTCCTCGCCCGCACGGAACTGTGGAACGTGGAGCTGCAGATCATGCCGCTGCGGCAGCCGTACCACGCGGGCCCGGACGGACCCATGCAGCTCCTGGAGACCCCTGAGCGGCAGTGGCTGGGGTATGCGGAGGGCCAGAAGACCGGGCAGTTGGTCTCCGACCGGGAAGCGGTGAGCGTCATGCAGATGCGCTATGCCAAGATGCGCTCACAGGCCCTGTCCCCGGCGGACTCGGCGGAGTTGTTGCAGCGGATGCGGGGAGCGCTATGAGCACCGTCAGCGAGCTGGACTGGTTCAAGAGCAGCTACAGCGGGTCCGAGGGCGACAGCTGCGTGGAGGTCGCACATACTCCCGGGGCCGTGCACGTACGGGACTCCAAGGAGAAGGACGGGCCGCGATTCGCGGTCGCCGCCTCCACGTGGGCCGATTTCCTTGGTTATGTTCTGGATTAGCCGGTCTGCGGAGGCGCCGGCCGGCCTCTCGCCCGGGTCGGTGCCCAGTGCGTCTGGGTCGCCGAGGCCGAAGGCGGTGCGGCTTCCGCCGCACCGCCTTCGGCCCCCGGCGCCGACCTGCCGCGCAGCCCTCGCGGCGGAGCGCTCTGGCAGAAAACGAAGCGTGGATCAGCCCGCCCGGAAGTGATCAGCGCTTCAGGCCGACCCCGCCGAACATGGCGACCTCCTCCGGCTCCACCTCGCCGGTGACCTCCGGACGCCAGCGCGAGCAGGACACCACGCCCGGCTCGAGCAGCTCAAGCCCGTCGAAGAAGCGGGTGACGTCCTCGGGCGTGCGCTGGGTCAGCTTCGGCGTGCCGTGCTCGTTCCAGAACTTCACTGCCTCGTCGACGTCCGGCATCGCCGGGCTGGTGATCGTGTGCGACAGGACAAGATGGCTGCCGGAGGGCAGCCTGTCGACCAGCCGCCGTACCAGACCGTACGGGTCCTCGTCGTCGCCGATGAAGATGACCACGCCGAGCAGCATCAGTGCCACGGGTTGCGTGAAGTCCAGCGTCTTCGCGGCGTGTTCGAGGATCGCGTCCACGTTGCGCAGGTCCTCGTCGAGGTAATCGGTACGGCCTTCGGGCGTGCTGGTGAGCAGCGCCCGGGCGTGCGTCAGGACGAGCGGGTCGTTGTCGACATAGACGATCCGCGTCTCCGGGGCGATCCGTTGTGCCACCTCGTGCGTGTTGTCCGCGCTCGGCAGTCCGGTGCCGATGTCGAGGAACTGGCGTATCCCCTTGTCGGCGACCAGATGGCGTACGGCACGGCCCAGGAAGAGCCGGTCCGCGCGGGCGTACTCGCCGATGTCCGGGTGCAGTTGGCGGATCTGGTCGCCGGCCGCGCGGTCGACCTCGTAGTTGTCCTTTCCGCCGAGCCAGTAGTTCCAGATGCGGGCCGTGTGCGGCTGGGAGGTGTTGATACGGGCACGCAGCGCCTGGGCGGCGGGGTCAGCTCCGGCGGACGGGTTCGCGGTCACGGATCGACTCCTGTGAGGATGAGGGATTCGCGGTCAACGAGCAATCTAGACCGCAGAGTTGATCTCTGCAGACCGTCCCGCTGTTTTCGCCGCCGGTCCAGGCTGATCGCCGAAGACTCGCGCCGGGTCAGGATCGCGGGGGTGGGACGATGCCCTGACTCAGCGCCTCCAGAGCCCGGGCCTGCTGCTCGTGGACTTCGAGCGCAGCCAGGGAGCCGTCGGCGAAGTGCAGGTCCACGCGTCTCGAGAGCGATGTGGGCCGGACGGCGACGCTCTGGAGCTGTCCCGGCAGGATCTCGCCCAGACGCCGGGCCTCCTTCTTCAACCGCTGCTCTCCGGGCGGGACCTTGCCGAAAAGGGGCACCTTCTTGTTCCTGGTGGAGACCGTGCGCATCAGCAGGATCCTGCGGTCGGTGAAGACCATCAGCGCCTGTTCGTTGTCGTAGCTGCTCGGAGTGTCGGGTCCGGTGCGAACGGCGATCACGAACTGGCCGGCCATGCTCTGCCATCCTCCCGTGAGACCGGCCCCACGCACCATGCGTCGGAACCTGCGGATGATGCCGAAGTCGAAGAACTCGACGGCATCCACGGCCGAGGCGGCAACTTCGGAGGCGCCATGCACTGCGCCGAGCGTGCCCCTCCACTCCTTGCCGACCCGAAACTCGCGGGGCACGCGGCGGATCAGATCACTCAGCTTCACCTCGACGACTCCGAGCAGTCGCTCGTGCGGCTGCAGCCATGGCGCGATCAATGGCACATGGGAGCCGCCGCCGAGCAGGCACGGCTCGAAGACGGGCTGTGGGCCGTACTGGCTGGCGCTCATCCGAAATCCTTCTCGATCTGTGCCTTCGGCACACGGTACGGGGCCTCGTTCTTGCGGCCGTCGAGCTGGCCGGTCACGGCGTCGACGGCGGGGTCCTTGCTCAGCCCGTCCGTGACGGCGCTCATCGGGCCGTCGGCTCCGACCACCGCTCCGATGCCGCCTGCGATGGCGCCCTTCGCGGCGCCGTACACGGCCTTGGTGCCCGTGGCGGCCGCGAACTCTCCTAGGTTCTCCATCGACGGGGAACTGACCAGCTTCCCGGTCCTCTCAAGCCTGTTGCCGATGGCGCCGATCTTCCGCACGGCCTTGGCCGCCTGCAGGCCGCCCTTAAGGCTGTCCTTGATCGTACGGAAGGACTTTTCAGCCGCCTTGATCTCGCGGACCGCCTTCTTGAGTTCGTCCAGCTTCTCCGCCAGGCTGGCGGAGACTTCTTCCACCCGTCCGATGAACGCAGTGATCTCGGCATCCGCCACGAGGGCGTCGGCAGCTGTCGCAAGGCCGAGGGTCAGGATGTCGACCGCGACCATCGCGGCGAGCGAGACGATCAGCGCCTCGATCGCCTCCCGGATGATCTCGATGATCATGTTTTCGGCGAGCTGGCAGGCGGCAGCCGCCTGACTGATGATCTGCGCGATCTGGTCCATGTCCTTGGCGGTGCCGTCGATGGCCTCGACCACCTGGCCCATGTGCCTGCCGAACGCGTTCGACGCGTCGCCTTCCCACTGCCCGGCGAGTGTGGCGCCGCCCGCGCGCAGCGTGTTGCTGACGGTCTGCATCGCCTTCGCCTGGGCCTGCCACTCGTGGGCGGCCGCGGTGAGTCCGGCGAGGTTGCCGGTGACCTCCTCCAGCATGTCCATCAGCCCGGTGGAGTCGAGCGCCGCCTTGACGATGCTGTCCAGGCCTGCGTCCAGGCCGTCCGCGACGGGATTCTCGATCTGCGGCAGTGGGATCAACGGTTCGTCGAGGAAGTCCCGCGTCCACTTGTACGCGTCGCCGACCTGCTGGAAAGTGCCTGCACTCACCGTCCGCCTCCGAACGAGGCCCCGATGTGCACGTCCTGGCTCTCGTAGTTCTTCGCCGAGTTCTCGAGACCCTCACTGGTGTCGCGAAGGATCTCGAGCAGGTCGGCGAAGTTGGCCTGCTCGGCCTGCACGTGCTCCTGGTACGCCTCGTAGAGGTTCTGCGCGTTCGGCAGTTCGCCGAAGTCGTTCGACGAGAGCGGCACCGCCGCCAGTCTCGGCCAGATCCGCGCGATCTGCTCAGCCTGGTCCTGAATGATCTGATCGTACGACTTCAACGCGTCCGGATGGACCCGAAATCCCTGCTCCCCCACAGCTTCTCCCTGATCGCGGAATCAGCGCATCATCATACGTGCGACTTGATCACCGCTGCGCTCGGCCTGTGACTCAACACCCGAACGCACCGGTGTGGGAGTCACCGGGATGCCGCGACCGATGCCGCTGTGAGTCTGTCCACGGCCGCCGCGACCGCCTCGGGGCTGGAGACCATCGTCAGGTGCCGGGCGCCCGGGATGAGCGTCGGAGGCGGTGCGCCGATGCGCCGTGCGGTCTCCTGCGGCGTCTGCCGGGTGAACACGTCGTCCTGGGCGCCGAACACCACCGACTTGGGCAGGCGCACCCCGGCGAGCCGAGCCACCTGGTCCGCCGGTAGTCCCGGCACCCCGGCGGCCAGTATGGTCCAGAGCGCGCCCTCGGCGCCCGGTACCCGGAGCGGGCGTCGCCACTGATCCAGACCGGCGGCGTCCAGGCGCGGACAGGCCGGACCGCACTGTGCGTCGTACAGGCTGCGGATCACCGCGTCGATGCCGAGCCCGAGCCGCAGCAGGCTGGTGCGGTACGGGTCGATCAGCACGTACTTGAAGGCCGGCGGCGGTCCGGCACCCGTGTCGAGGGCGTCGCCGTCGAGGAGCATCACACCCCCCAGCCGGCCAGGAGCCCGCAACGCGGCCTCGGTGACCACGGCGGCCCCGCTGGAGTGCCCAACCAGCAGCGGGTGTTCGCCCGGACCGCCGAGGTGCATGGCGCTCAGGAAGCCCAGGAGCTGCCTGGTGAAATGGTCGACGGTGTACGGGCCGTGGCGCTCGCTGTATCCGTCGCCCGTCAGGTCGAGCGCGTACACCCGGTGGTCCCGGGCGAGCAGCGGGGCGAGGCGCGACCAGGTGTCGACGGTTTCGAAGGCGCCGTGCACCAGGACGACCGGCGGGCCGGCCGTACCCCAGGTCTGGTACCGCGTGCGGATGTCGGCGGCCTGCACGTACTTGAGCCCCCGCGGCGGGGCGGCGCGCCCGGCCGTGACGCCGTTGTAGACGAACGAGGCCGCCGTGACGACCACCAGCAGGACGGCGCAGCCCAGCGCGCCGCGCCGCAGCCACCGCCGCAGCCGGGAGCGGCGCGGCGGGTGCGCACGCTCGGCAGGGACCGACGGCGGAGCGGGTGCCGGATGCGCGCGTCCGTCTCTGGTGCCATCTCCGGCGCCGTCTCCGGCGCCGTCTCCGGTTTCGGCTCGGTGAAGATCAGCTGTCACAGCCCACAGCATCGCCCAGGGCACACCTGTGGTCATCCTGCGGGGGGAGTCATTGTGTCTACTCCGCCAGGTGCAGGGGAGTGCTGGGCGACGGGTCGGCGCCGGCCGGGGCAGGGAGCAACCGTCCTTCGTGCTGGTGCCGGGCTCAGTGCGGAAAGGCCCGGGGTGGTCGCTGCCGGGGGAGCTCCTCGCGGAAGCCGGAGATGGCCGAGCTGATCTGGCGCATCAAAACCGTGCCTTCCAGCCGGTCGAGATAGAGGTTCGCGCGCGCCAGGGCGGGCAGGTCCACGCAGAAATACAGCGCCATCAGCGGGTTGACGAACAGTTCGCTGCCGCGGGTGCGCTCGGTGAACCGTACGTCGCCGAACTCCCCCCGCACGGCGGCAGCGACGGACCCGTGCACGATGCTCGGATGACTCGCATGGCAGCGGTGGGCGTGGGCCACCGCGTCGAGGTAGGCGGCACCCTCAAGGCTTTCGCGGGGAAGCGAGAACGCACCCAGATAGCCTCCGGCGCGGTCCAGGCCGGCCAGGTTCTCCAGTACCAAAGAATGGTTCACACCGTGGTAGGCGTCCACACCGAAGCCCACACACGCCACGAGCCGGTGCGGGACTTCGTCCAGCCCGGCGACGGCCGCCAGGCTGGCCGTGTCCTCCTCCGGAGTGCCGAGCCCGTGTTCGTCGCCATGCATCAGGATGTCGGTCCCGCCGTCCACCAGCACGACCGCGTCCACCCCGCCGAGGTGCTCCAGCAGTGCTCGGTAGGCGGCACGCAACGGCTGAACACCCGTGCGGGGAAAGGCATACACGGTGTCGGGCAGTTCCTGCGAGTGGAGCCAGCGGGCGAGAGAGCGCTCGGGGAAGTAGTCGCCATAGAGCTCGGTGTCCGGGCGGACGGCGGCGACGTCCTCCGCGACCCACGAGTCCAGGTCCAGGGCGTGCAGTTCGGAAAAGGACAGGCCGGCCAGGTGAACGTCGGCACCGGCCGCCCGCAGCGCGAGGGCCAGGGGCAGCCCCGCGTACACGTCGAAGCCACCGCCCGCACCGGCGACGAGGATCCGGCGCGCTTCGCGCAGGCGGGTGAAGAAGGCGGGCTCACGGAGGGAGAACACCACTCGACCCTAACCTCGCCCTTTCGGCCGGGGTGCTGAGACGTCACTGTTCGTCTGCTGTCATGCGGGCGACGTGATGTCGGTTCTTGGGCATGGCGGGGCTCCGACGCGGTGGTCGCGTTCGCGTTGCCAGGCGGCCTGGCGGGACTTTCGTAACGCGCCCTAGTTGTAGTGGCCCGGCGTTCTGGCCGAGGCGGTTGCTGGGAGCGGGCGTCGCCGCCACAGCAGGGCTCTGGCCAGGAGGGCCACCTCCACGTCCAGTCGGTCGTCGGTGAGCGGTCGGCCGAGGAGTTCCTCGGCCTTGCGGATGCGGTAGTGCACAGTGTTCTTGTGCAGGTGCAGCCGCGTCGCCGCCTGTGTGTAGCTGCTCCCCGACTCGAAGAACACACGTATGGTGTCGCGCAGTTCACGGTTTCCTGGGGCGTCGGTCGCGAGGTCGCCGAGTACGCGGACGATCCAGCGCTCGAGATCCTCGGAGTTCTCGGTGAGCAACGCGGCGACCGCGACGTCGTCGAAGGCGAGGACTCTGAGCGCGCGGTTCTGCGCGTTCTCGACGACGGCCCGGGTGCGGATGGCCTCACGCAGCGAGCCACGGAAACCGTCGAGGCCCGGTGCCTGCGCGCCCAACACGACCCGCACTTCGGCGGCGAGGCCGGCCACACCCTCGCTCAGCCGGTTCAGGTCCAGGTGCCGGGGGGCCGGTTGCTGCACCCAGACCCACATCGTGCGCTCGTCGTCGAGCAGTGTCAGTGGTGTCCCGGGGCCGGAGACCTCCTGGATCAGGCGGGCGGTGGCATCGAGCATGCCGGCCGCGCTCGGCCCCTCCGCGGGCATCCAGGCGACGGCGGCCGTGTGCCAGCCGGACATGGGGATGCCGAGGAGATGACAGGCTTCCGCCTCCGAGAGGTTCTCCGACTCCAGAACGAGGCGGATCTGCGCTGCTCGGGCGGCTCCCATGCGACTGTTCCAGAGACGTCGTTCCGTCTCGTAGATGTCGATCAGACCTTCGATGACTTGGTCGATGTAGCTGTTGGTGCGCCGGGACAGTTCCGCAACGGCGGCGAGTGCCAGGTCTGTCGGTACTCCGCCGATCCGGTCCAGAGCCGTGATGCTCCACTGCGTGAAGCGGTTCTCACCGAGCCGGTACGCCCGAAGCAAGGCCTCCAGGGACAAGGAGTGCTGGGCGAATCGGCGGGCGTACTCCGCGGCGGCTCCAGGCACGGAGATCTGTTCCACCGGGATGGAGTGCCTGAGCAGGTCGACGATGGCCACGAGGTTGGACGACGTGCTCGCCACCATGAGCCCGCGGATCGCCTCGTCGTGCTGGAACTCCGGGATGACCTCGGTGAACCAAGCAGTCAGCTCCGAGGTGAGGGCGGGCAGGTCCGCGTCGATGGCACGCGCCACCTCGGCCACGAGAGCATCGACAGCAGTGGGCATGGCGGGCACCGTAGCAAGCCCGCCACCGGTACGGCAGAGGGGGGTTCCCCCCGAGAAGTGGACACCGGTTTGTATGCTTATGCGGCAAGTGTGAGTGTAGCTGAGTGTCGGGCCTCGTAGGCGACGGGGCTGAG
>NZ_JBIARC010000065.1:0-5727 GCF_042889625.1 Streptomyces sp. NPDC002573
GGGCCACCCCCCCCCCCCGGGGCCGCCCCCCGGCCGGGGGGGGGTGGGGGGGGGCGGGTTTAACGGGGCACCCGGCCCCCCCCCCCCCCCCCCCGGGGGGGGGGGGGGGGGGCCCCCCCCCCCCCCCCCCCCCCCCACGGCAGACCAGTGCGCATGTCGCCGGATCGTGACCGATGGTCGGGGGTTATGGCCGCCGGCGTGGTCGGGGGCGCTGGATGGGCTGACGGCATGGATCTCGCGCACCTCTACTCACCCGGCAACCCCGCTCCCGTCGAGCCCGCGGACGCGCAGCAAGGCGTCAGCGGCTTGGCGCGGGGTGGATGGCGATGAGCCGCTTGGGGGCGGGGGTCCGTCGTGGGGTGATGGCGGGGGACCGGTTCACCCAGATCGCCAACGGGCTCTTCCGCGACTCCCGGCTCTCGTTCAAGGCGAAAGGGATCTTCGGCTGCATCAGTTCCCATCGGACCGGCTGGCGGGTGACGGTCGCCGACCTGGTGAGAGCGGGGTCCGACGGGCGGGACGCCGTACGCGCCGGCCTGAGCGAACTGCAGAAGTACGGCTACCTCGTTCGCGAGCAGCTGAGGCACGACAACGGAACGCTCGGCGAGATCGCCTACTCGATCACGGACCGACCGGCGGCCACGGACGCCGACCTTATGCAGGCGGCCGGTATGGCGTTCGCCACCGTCCCGGACGGCGAGGCGGGGCGCAGCCGGGGGGCAGGGATCCGGCGCGGGGTGATGGCGGCGGATGAGTTCACCCAGATCGCCAACGGCCTGTTGCGCGACGGCAGGCTGTCCTTCAAGGCGAAGGGCTTGTTCGGACTGATCAGCACGCACCGGGACGGCTGGCGGATGACCGTCACCGACCTGGCGCGCCGCGGCCGCGACGGCGAGGCGGCCGTGAAGAGCGGGCTCAGGGAGCTGGAGCAGCACGGCTTCCTGCGCAGGGAACGCGAGCGCAACCCGGATGGCACCCTCGGCGCGGTCGCGTACGTCATCACCGACCTGCCCGGCCTGCACCACAGCAGGCCGCAGCCGATGTCGGGTTTTCCACCGGTGGACAGCCCGACGTCGGTTCATCGGCCCCCTAAGAACACCAACCCAAAGAAGACCAATCACCAGAACACCAGAGCCCTCCGTCCGTGCGGCCGCGGCGACGTCGCGCGGACGCTCGCAGGGACGGAGCAGCCGCAGACACCAGCGCCCTCGTCGGCCGCGTTCCCGGCGGACGAGTTGCATCCGGGGATCCGGCTGCTGCTCGAGATCGCAGCGAGCCGTCCCGAACTGCTGCTGACCGAGCAGGCGCTGACTGATCAGGGCCGCGTGGTCACCGTGATGATGGAGGCCGGCTGGAGCCCGGAGCAGCTGCGCCACGTCATCACCGGCCGGCCCCTGCCGAACCCGGTGCGTACCTCGGTCAGGGCGGTCATCGCCGCCCGCCTGCGCGCCGCCCAGGCCTACCCGCCACCCGACACCTTCATCAGCCATCACCGTGCAGCGCCCCCCGAGGACGCGCCGCCCGCGGGGCCGGTGACCTCGCTCTCGTCCACCATGTCTGCCGCCCGCACCGTGACCGAGGCCCTGACCCACCGGGCGCTCGCCGAGTGCGCCGGCTGCGGTGCTCCCCACACCGCACCCGGCCAAGGCCTCTGCCCGGCCTGCCTCGGCTGGCCGCTGTGCCGCACCTGCCCGGGACCAACCCCCCGGCGCGCCCGCCCCGACGGCGACGGCCGCTGCACCACCTGCGCCACCGCATCGATCAGCCCTCTGGAAGGGATCACCCCATGACCGACTGCACACCGCCGGCGCCCCGGATCGCTCGGCGGCTGAGTCCCTTCGGGCAGCAGCCGCAGCGCTGGGAGAGAGAACGCTCCCGCGCTGTGCGCGGCGGGCACGTCTGCCCCGAGGCGCCGTGCACGACCGGCTGCGAACCGGTCCTGATCCGGGAACGAACCGGGTGGGGGTGGGTGGACTGGACTGTGCCGGCCGACGGAAGCCTGCCCGAACGGCCGCACCGGATCGCCGTCTTCACCCCGATCGCAACCCGCGCCCAGCACCTCGCCCTGGGCTGGCTGGCCCGGCGTCCCGGACGCCGTATCCGCCTCGGCTCGGTGACCGTACGGACCGCCACAGCCGTCGCCCTGGCCCTCAGCCTGGCCGCGGCCACCCTCGCGCTCACCCATGGCGCGCCCCTCAGCATCGTGCTGCCGACGGCCGCCTTGACCCCGCTGCTCATGAAGCATCTGCTCGACCGGCTTGATGTCCGCACGAGCGGACACGTCCGGATCGTCGAGGCAGAGGCGGCCTGCCACTGTCTGCAGCGCCTTGCCGCCCTGTACGCAGGCCTCGTCCAGGCTGCCGCCCGCAGCAACGCTCGCGAGCTGCGGCGCGCCATCGAGATCGGCCACCATCAGCTGTTCGACACAGCCGACCTGCTCCAGCGCCGCGACACCCGCTCGGCCTCCAGCGAGCTCATCGCCGCTGAGCGGCTGATGCTGCAACTCGCCATCCAGGCAGGGCAGATCGCCACGCCTGCACAGGGCGACGCGCGGTCCAGCCGACAAGACCGGCTCGGCGCACAGCACCCGCTGGGCCCCTATCCGCCCGTGCCCCGCCGACAGGCCGAGCCCTCAGCCGCGCACACGACCCCCATCCCGTCGACGAGGGAGGAAGCCCACATGCCCCAGCACGGTCCCGAGCAGTCCACCTGCGGGGTGTATCTGCTGTTCGCCCACGAGGCGTATCACCCGGTCGGCGCCCAGGAGATCAACACCTCGCTCGTCGCCGCAGCCTCCCTGCTGCACCCGCGCGTACGACAGCCCGACGGCGCGCGCATCTACGATCGCCTCACCCGCGGGCGCCGGTCGGGTGAGATCGTGCCGCTGGCAACGCTCACCCACGAACTGGGCGGCGGTGCGCTCTGGCCGGAGGTCGGCGACTGGGAGGCGGTCACGGCGGACTTGCTTCAGCTCATCGGTGATCAGGAATGCGATGCCCTCAGCCTGGGCCTGCCGGACATCGCCCGTGCCCTGGTGTGCTCCGGCCCCCACAGCCAGGTGCGTGCCTATGACCCGGCGGCCGGGCGGTATCAGGTGTACGGGCCGGCCGACCGCATCGAGGTCCTCGCCGAGGTCGGCAGGCAACTGGCCTGGGCGGAAGCCGGGTGCGCTTGGTGGCCGGGCGATGGCCTGCTGGCCCCCGTCAATCCAGAGGAAACCACATGATGTTCGGCTCCTGGTCCTGCAGGTGGAGCTTCGCCGGCTGCTGACCCGGCGCCCACACCATCGCAAGATCAAATAGGAGGCGTGCGGATAGGCGCGGTGGGGGGACACCGGCAACAGGACGGGCACGGGTCCTGGTGATCACGGAGTTGCTGGGTGACCCGGCGGAGCAGGCCGGCGGACTTTCGCAGCCGCTTGTTGTAGCCGGGTTGCTGCGGCAAGTACGAGAAGGGGTGCCGCAGGTGGGCCGCGGCCTACCGGAGCCACCTGGTTTCGGAGGTGACACCGAGTATGGCCTGCGTCATCGCAAGAGTGACCAGCTCGGCGTCCGTGAGCTGCGGCGCGATCCTCACGGCTGGTCGCCAGGGCGCCAGGTTCGACGCTCCTTCAGCAGATCATCGCTCCTCGCATAGAGTGCCGTCGCGAGGTGATCACCTGAGAGGATGACGGCATGACGGCGGTGTTCGCTCCCGTTACTGCGGCGGACCGGCATGTCCTGCGGTGGCTCGTCGCGCACCGGAGTGCCCACTGGACCAGCCTGGCGAAGGGGTTGATGAACCTCGGACTCAGTGTTGTCTTCCTGGGCCTCGCGCTCCTGGCCGCGCTGCTCGTGGTGGCGGTCGTGCGCGCGGCCCGGCCGGTGATCGCGGCGGCGGGCGCCGCGGCGCTGTTCTCGGTGGTGGCCTCGCTTCTGCTGAAGCATCTCATCGCCCGACCGCGGCCGGACTCCGGCCTGGCTCTGGTTCAGGCGGGCGGGTACTCCATGCCGTCCACCGATGCCGCCCTGGTGGCCGGGCTCACCGTCGCTGCCCTTTTCGCGGTGCGGTGGTCGAGCCGGGGCCGGCGACGGGCGGCGGCCGCCGCCGTGGTAGCGGCGAACCTGGTGACGGGCCTGGCACTGGTGTACCTCGGTGTGCACTGGACGACCGACGTGCTTGCCGGGTGGGCGCTGGGCGGCGCGACGGGCGCAGTCGTCGGCACCCTCAAACCCCGTGGTGCGCCGCGCCCCGTCCAGCACGTGACGTCCTAGATGATCGTTTTCAAGGAATCGGCTGCGCGCATCGTTCATCTCGTTCCCCTGGGGGGTCTGCCGCTGTGCGGCTCAGCGCTGGCTGATCCAGGTCAGGATCTGCTCGGCGACGTCCTCACCAAGGACGCGGCAGACACCGCTGAGCAGACCGAGAATGATCGTGCCGGTGACGGCGCTCAGGACGCGGTGACGCGAAGCGAAGGCACGGAAGGCCGTCCACGACGACTTCCAACATGACGTCCATCTCGTAGTCGGCCTGCTTCTGGCGGTCCTCGGGGATGCCACCAGGGAAGGCTCTGTTCTCGTATAGCTACGGCGAACGGACATGCGCGCTGCGGTGGCCACTTCGGCAGGCCACCGCGACGTCATCGGCAGTCGTAGGTCAGCCTCCTGACCGCCGTGTGCATCGACGGCGTGAGGACGCGGAGTTCCGCTCGGCCGGGGCGGTGGCCCTTGCCTTTGAAAGTCCAGAGGAGGCTGAGGGTGGCGTGACGTTGGCCGAGGGGCAGGCGTTCACGCAGGACGCCCGAGGACTTGCCGTCGCTGCGGAACCAGCGGTAGGTGACGGTGCCCGGGCTGCCGTTCGTCGTGACCCGGGCAAGGATCTGCGCCGTCTCGCCGCAGTTCAGCTTTGCTGGGCGGGCGGTGACGGACACGTCGAGTACTTCCACCGAGGGGCCGAGCCGCTGCCACGCCAGGAAGGCGAGGACGCAGAGGAAGACCAGCGCCGGGAGCGTGTGGCGGCGCAGGTCGCTGCGTGGGACGGGCGGGGGTGTGACGGCCAGCCTGCTGTGTTTACGGCGGGCCGTCGCCGCCGTGACACCGGGGCCGAAGCGCAGGACCGTGCCCTCCACCCGCTCGGGCGTCGTCGTGGCCGCCTCGTCCAGCACCGTCGCGGCCAGCTCGCCCGGTGTCGGTGTGGCCGGCTCCTCGCGCTCCGGGCCGGTGACCCAGTGGCTGGCCAGCTCCGTCGCGCTGTACTCGGCGGCGGAAGGGCCGCCCAGGCTGCGGCAGGGCTCCTCGGGGGCACGGTCGTCGGGTGGGATCATCGCACACACGGCCCCTTATCGACGCTGATCTCCTGGGACGCGACGCCGTCGGCGCTCGCGGGATCGGTCTTCGCCTGGACCGTCCAGAACCATATGCCGCATGCGTATGGGGTGGGGGTCTGGAAGTCATGTTTGATGGTGCCCTCGTAGGTGGTTTTTCCGTTGAGTGGGTACGACTGCGGCGCCCCGTCGGGCGGCCCCGGCTCGCCCTGGACCCTGCCCGAGAACCAGCTGACCGTGAGGGACAGTGGTCCGGTGCCGTCCGTGGTGATGGTCAGCTTCACCGTGGCCGTGGACGGCCCGGTCTTTCGGAACTCCGTCACCTCGATGTGGTTCACGGTCGGCGGGGTCTCGGTGCCGTTGCCGCCCCTGGTGGTGCCGCTGCCGTTGCCGCCCCTGGTGGTGCCGCTGCCGTTGCCGCCCCG